>CAMHAV010000005.1 GCA_946182865.1 uncultured Clostridia bacterium | reverse complement strand
TTATCTATTATCTATTCTCTTAGCGCAGCTTCGCTGCGCGCTTAAATTCTCATTTCCTCATCAAACAGAACATCCGACAAAAAAAGGCGCTGTCGCGCAAAGCAAACAGCACTTTTTTCATACTTTTTTTAGACGGACCCATCAAGCGGGAAAGCCCACTTCCAGTTCCTCCACGATGTCCTTTCTGCCCTTCTTAATCAGGTGGAACTGCATGACCACCACTACGATATTCAGCGTGACGGTAAACATATAGGCAATATTCTTACGCAGACCGCTGTGCATACTCACGCCGCTCTCACGGGGATGCATGATGGCGGGGACTTCTCTCATCCAATAGCCGTTAAGCAGCATTTTGGTGACGATGTTGGCGTCGGGGTAATTGGTGTCGAAATTGTCATAGAGCGAATAGGCCGTAAACGCGCGGCGGCTGAGTCCCTGCAAGCCCGACGTGGGGTCGGTGAAGCGTTTATGCGTCACCAGCTTGATGGCCATATTGAAAAAGCCGATGGCAATCTTCTTGGCAATGCCCACTTTCATCTGGTTGTCCTGCGTCAGAAAGCGCGAACCAATGACGATGTCATAAGGGTGCTTTCCCTGTGTCAGTTCGTGATAAATCGCCCCGATATTGCACACGTCGTGCTGTCCGTCCGCATCCATCTGGATGATGAACTCATAGTCATGATCCACCGCGTATTTGTAGCCCGTTTGCAGCGAAACGCCGTAGCCCATATTGTAGATATGCGATACCACGATGGCGCCGGCCTTTCTGGCTGCCTCGGCGGTATTGTCGCGTGAGCCGTCGTTGATGACCAGCACGTCTACATCGCCGCACTCCTTTTGTATATTGCTGAGTACATGAACAATGCTCTCCTCTTCATTGTAAGCGGGAATCAGGATCAGCGTTTTTCTGTCCAGGCATGTCATTCATACTCACCTCCATCATCTTACCAAATCAATCGGTCAATGCGTAAAGCATTTCCAGATCTTTTTTAAAATCAAGCGTCACTCCGCTGAGATTTTGGGTAAACTTGGCCCGCAGTTCGGGCGACGTAATCAGCTTTTCCATGCCCTCCACGATGTTCTCCGTGGAAAGGTCGATGAGCACGCCGGTTTCGCCGTCGGTCACCTGTTCCTCATTGCCCGCGCAGCGGGAAGCCAGAACCGGACGCGCCAGCACCAGCGATTCCGCCAGCGCAATGCACCAGCCCTCAAAGCGCGACGCCTGCGAGTAGATGTCGCAGCCCGCGATGTAGGGATAGGGATTGGCAAAACAGCCCATCAGGATGAAGCTGTCCTCCACGCCGTTCTGTTTAATGAGTGCGCGCAGATTGTCTTCCTCCGCGCCTTCCCCGATGACATACCAGCGCACGTTGTGGCCGCGCCGACGCAGCTCGGCCAGCGCCGGAATCGCCAGATCATACGCTTTCTGGTAGTGCAGCCGGCCGACGGTGAGAATGCGCAGTCCGTCAAAACCGTCGGCAAAACCTTCGCCCTCCTTGGCAAGCCGCAGGATGCGCTCCCTTGGCACCATATTGTGGAAAAAGAAAGTTTTGCTTTCATATTCCGGATAGGCTTTGAGAAAGACCTGCCGCACCGTATCGGAAACACAGAATACGCGGTCGAATTTGTCGTAATATTTTTTGTCCAGCTTGGGGTCATACCCCGCCGCCAGATAGTCGATATGCACATAGGTTGCCTTTTTGCGCGCCTTGACATAATCTGCCACATAATAGGTGGCGGCACCTTCAATAAAGGCGACGGCCAGATCATATTCTTCGTCAAAGCGCTTGGCGCTTCTCGCCAGCAGCATCCAGAAAAGCTTGCTGAAATCCAGCCGCTTGATTTTGATCTGATGCGCCAGCACGCGGAAGAAATAAGGGAGATAGGTAATAAAGTGAAACTTTTTAATAAGACTCCATAAAATCTGTCGGGCAATCGCGGCCAGTCCCGCGTTATTCAGCACCGATTTGGTGCATGGCTTTTTGTTAAGGATATGCACATAGGCCGGCATATCGCTGTAAAGTTCTCCGCGGTTGATGATCGAATAGACCGAGAGATCGTATTGCGCCGGGTCGAGCAGTTCCAGCAGCGCCTGGAGGCATTTTTCCGCCCCGGCGCGTCCCATCGTGTTGGTGACAAACAAAATCTTCTTTTTGCCCTGCGCTTTGGCAGCGTCCCTGTTGTCTTTCATGCTCTTCACCCTTTCAGCTTTCTCACCGTGTTGACAGCGATTTTGAATACGGGATATCCCATCGAAAAGAATATGGCGCTCGCGCGGTAGCTCAGCGGCACACGTCCCAGCCGCAGATACGTCTTTCGCAGCGGTCGGAACTCCGCGCGGTATTCCCGCACCAGCGCCTTGTCATACGGGCCGTATTCCGCCATCACATCCACCACCCAGAGGATGGTGGTGGCGAGCAGCCCCTTGCCCGCGTCGGCCAGTTCCCTGCTCTCCCCCGCCAGCGCATGGCGGATTTCCCGCGCCGTGCGCACCATCTGTCGGTGCTCCTCACCGAATCCCCGGTGCATCGCGCTTTGTCCGCGCTGGATGTAATGATAGGAGGGATAGTCGGAAAAAACGGCGGTTTTTACCTTTTGAAAAACATTAAAATTAAAGAGAAGGTCTTCCAATATTTTGACGTCGCCCCGGAAAGAAGCACCCTCCAGCAATTCTCTGCGGTACAGCTTGTTCCATACAAAACCGCCGACAGCGCCGCCCGCGAGCAATTCGCAGACCGCGCTGTCATGGCCATAACATACTTCATTGTAACCGCTTGTGCCGTTCTTTCCGTCTTTGAACAGACGGGGCACGGGTGGGGAACATTTGTCCTCGCTCTCGGTGAGATAGCTGCCGATCGCCACATCGCACCCGTGTCTCTGCATCACATCATACAAATTCATCATATGGTCCGGATTGACATAATCATCCGCGTCGGCAAAGGCAACATATTCGCCTTTTGCCGCTGCCAGTCCCGCATTTCTTGCCGAGGATACGCCGCCGTTGGGACGGTGAAGAACGGTGATTCTGTCGTCCTCCGCCGCCAGCCTGTCGCAAATCGCGGGGGTATCGTCGGTGGAACCGTCGTCCACCAGAATGATCTGTAAATCCGCATAGGTCTGCTCACGCAGCGAACTGACACATCTCTGCAAAAATCCGCCGCAGTTGTAAACGGGTACAATCACACTGATCATGGTCTGCCTCCGGGCAATCAGGAAACGTCGGTTTCGTCAGCGACAAGATCACTGCCGGAAACCACTTCCGTCTGTGTGCCGCCAATGGCCTCGGGATGCTCCAGCAGCCATTCTTCCATCGTAATGGTATTGTAGCCGTAGTCAATGGCGAAGTTATTCAGGGCGTACATATTCTGCTTGATCTCATAAATCGCAACATCGCGGTCTTCATAATACAGGCTCATCTGATCAGGGAAATACTGCATATACCGCTCCGCCCAGAAATAGGCCTTCGACATAATCGCCGTTCTGATTTCATAATCGGAATAATAGTCGCTCTTGCGGTGCGTGCGTACGGTGCGTTCAGTCAAAAGCTGATTGGCCGCTGATTTGCTGATTCTGCCATAAATGTTCAGCGGCTGGCCCATATAGGTCGTATCGGCATATTTGAGAGGACGCTTTTCCACGACAAAATACACATATTCCGTAGGAATCTGCACCACGCGGGTTGGCTCGTACTGTTCCATCGAGAAAATGAATTCCCACAGCTCGTAATGCCAACCTTTGTTTCGCGTCAGTGACAGTTCGTCAACCGTAGAGACAATCGTCCATGTGTCCTTGCGGTGGGTATTATTGATTTTATAATACTGCTCTGTCACAGAGGAATAGGTCAGACGGAAATAAGCGCTCGTTCTAAAAGTCGCCCCGGTAAAGAAGATCAGACAGGCCGTGGCCGTGACAATCGCCACGGAGCCGACCCAGCGAAAACCGCGCAGCTTTTCTTCAAAGAAAGACCAGAACACACCGAACGGCACACCAAGCACCATGGCACCCAGATAAACCAGATAATAGAGAGTTCGGTCGGTGGCAATAAGTGAAGGCAGACCGTAATAGGTCGGATACATGAGAAGATAATTAAAGAATATCATGTTCAGCGCCACACCTATAGCGACCCTTCCCACCATCTTCTCTTTCAGGATAATCAGGGCGAGGATACCGAGTGCCAGTGACAAACCGATACACACTAAGATCACAGTACCCCAATAGTCGGTGTATTGCTCCGCCATCCAGCCGAAAGAGTTGACGGATTTTTGTATGAATGACTCTTTTTCTCCTTCTTCTCCTGATTCGGATGAAGACTGTGCTGTCTGCTTGTCTTCACTGTCGCTGCTTTCCGCGTCATCGCCGCCTGATTCCATCATGCTGACAGCCCAGTCAAGAGAACCCTGCCAGTGATATCCCATCACCAAGCCGACCATCATAGGCGTCAGAGAGATGACAGCTGCCAAAATGACGCTGAGCACCATCTTGATGAACACGCCTTTTTTGAAAAGACGGGGGATGTACGGAATTGCAATCGCCAGGCAGAGCGGCACCGCAAAGATCGCGTCATAGAAGTGACCTGCCACCGTCATGGAAGCGGCAAACGCGAAAGTAAGACCGTCGATGGTTCTTTCTTCCTCGAGGAATTTAATCATGAAATATGCCGTCGGAATAATATAGAACATACCGAATTCCTGCGGCACAGAGAAGATCATACGATCCACCACCGCACCGTTGCCAAAGCTGCTCACACAGTAAATCAGACCGGTGATGATGGAGGCCGCCGGGCTTTTAAAGATCCGGGTAATAAACGCCATGAGCATCACGCCCATCAGAATCGCGTTCAGCGGAGCGATGAACCGCATGACGGTTACCACGTCAATAAAAGTCAGCTTGGCAAACGATGACACCACATTGTGCATGGCAAAGGGATAGATGCCGTCGCTGAAAATATAGCCCGCATCGAGGAAATTGATCCATGAGGTATGTACCGACACGTCGGAAGTCGGAAAACTCTGGCTGGTCATGGCAAAATAACCGCGGCGCACCGCCAGCACCAGAAGGCAGACCGTGCCGATGACGTGGTACACGACGTTTTTGTCAAAGTAAAACCTGATAAACCGCTTGACAGCGTTGGAAGCGTTGTCGAGTCTGGTGCTGAAAAAGTCACGGACAATCAGCGTAATTTTCAACTGTCCGGTGATCACGTCAGAAAACGTGTAGATAAACGAATTGAGTTTCTGCCGATAGCTGATTCTGTACTTGAATTTCAGATAGAACAATACTGTCACAATCAGAGCAAGTACCAGTGTAAGGGTGTTGTACATTTTCATGAAGGAAAGTACATACACCAAACAGGTCAGCGTCGTTTGGCTGACAATAATGCTTATCAATGCATTGTCCAGAAAATTCCCGTCACACAGGCGCAGATTAAGGATCTTAGCCGGAATCATGATGAATACGATGGCATACGCCACCGTAAACCAGATAAAAGCCCAGATATTATTCCTCACGGCCACCGTGAAAAAGTCACCCGACATCATGTTAGAGATCAGCGGAAGATTGGACAGATTAGCAAGCGCGTCTGATAAAGATAACATCGTTTCCCTCCTAATGGCTGTTTGCCGGCTGAACGCGGATGACAGCAATCCGCAAGGCTTGGCAGTTCATCGTTTCCGTCTTACGAAGATGCAATGCTTGCCCGGACTCCCTGCGGATTGCTGCGACCGGAACGGCATCAGCCTTTTCTTTGGTACGGATCTTTGGTACGGATCTTCGGTCGAAGGCTGACAATAATTTGTGAAGGTATCTTGTGTCCCGCAAAAAATGTCTGCTTTTAGCCGAAAATCAGTATGAGATACGTTACTTGCGATTCCAGAAACGAATCACGCCTATGCCCTTATCGGAAAGCTGTGCGCCCGATTTGAGCATCTTTTGCATAACCTCTTTGAAATCGTCCCACTGCTCGGTCTTATACTTGACGTTAAGCGCGTTGAGATAAGACTGTTCAATATTGGGCTGACGGTCAATGGAGAGATTTGCCCACTTGTCAGCATCGTCATAGCGGCCGATGGTCAGCAGGCAGTCCACCACATTCTTGTACTGCTCGGTATCCAGCATTTCCGGATGATATTTGTTGAGGTTGTCAATCAGATCCACATACAGATGGGCGTATTTCTTGACCTCGATCTCACCCAGCACGCCGCTGCTGATATACTCGTAGGTCGTGTCGGCGTATTCCTTGTTGACGTCGGCGTCTTCGGGATTTTCCTGGTACTTGACCGAAAGACCCGACAGCTTCTTGGAATATTTTTGCAGCACGTCCATAAGCGCCGCCGCCGCGTAGTGAGCGGTTTCCGGATCGTCGTTGTCAAGCGCCTTGACCAGAGACTTCATGTTATTGGAAACATCGGCTTTCAGCACGTTGAGCAATGCGCGGCGCTTATCCTCCACATCCGAAATAATGAGCGCTTCTTCAAGAGGAACGAATTCCTTCTCTGTTTCGTAGTCGGTCTGCTTGGCAAACTCTCTTTTTTCCTTGCTGAAAGTCAGTTCGAGATAGTCGATGTCCGACTTGCGGTCAAACAGTCCGATGATAAAATTGAGGAAGAAGCAGATGACACCAAAGGGGGGCGTCAGCAGCATGACGATCGATTTGCACAAGGCCGGCTTAAACTTGCCGATCAGCGTAAAGAACACAAAATACACCAGCACCAGCGCCGTATTGACAAGGATAATCTGGTAAATAAAGTTGGGATCTTTCGCGTTGAGCGTGAACCGGAAATGACTGATAATGTGTTCGAGGTTAATTCCTGTACTCATCTAATGATACCACCTCTGCCTTCAAATCAATACGTTCAATCTTTTTGTAAACGAAGGGCAGATCCTTTTCGGTCGTGTTGTTGAGCAGCATAAGCAGCTCGTTGGGATCGCTCTCGCTGAGACCGACATAGTCGTTGTCGCGGAGAATGCCGCCGAGTGCAGCGCCCTTTTCCATGAGCTGCGAAGGATCGTCCACTCTTGTGCGGAGAACCGCAAAGTCGGCGATGTTGGAACCTGTGCCGCCGAGCTTGGTCTTAACAACCTCCGTAAACGCGCTGGCGAGAAGCACGTTGGTGCCAGGCACATAGCGCGCGTCTTTGGTGTCGTTCTGATAACGGTAGGCTTTCTCGAAGCTGGAAGCAATGATCTTGGAAAGCACCGAGAAGAGATTTTCCTGATAGAGCGTCATCTTGTCGAATTCCATGTTGAAGAGCATGATCATGTAGATCATCTTCTGCTCGGAGAAAACAGGCGCGACCATCGAGGGCAGATTGGGATCAAGCTTGCGGTTGACGTAGATTCTTTCTTCAAGAAGCACACCTTCGAGCTGCTCGTAATCTTCGAGGTTGATGATGTTTCTCATCTTCTGTGCGCGTCTCGACGAAGCGCCGGCCAGACGATAGAGACCCTCGTTGCTCTTGACGTAAATCGCGACGTCCTGCACGCCCATGATCTGCGTAATAACATCCAGCGCGGAGTTGACAATCTTTTCCGAGTCGAGCAGGTCGAGCTGGGATACGATGGAGTAAACTTTCGCAATGGAGTTGTCGTAGTTGATCAGACGTTCCTCGAACATCTTCTTGATCTGGATGTGTCTCTCGGAAATGTCGTAAATACGGGCGAGTTCCTCCTGGAGAGCGGCCTTTTCCTCCAGAAGCTCCGTGTTTCTGAGTTTGAGTCTGTCCTTGCTGTAGCCGACGAGAATACCGACCAGGAAGAAGAACAGAATCTTGACAAGTGTGCTGTAGTCGAGAATGACGTCGGCAAACTCCATACCTGTGACCATCTTCATCACAACATACATGATGGATGACAGGAAAATGGAAATGTAGGAGTGCGTAATGGAGTAAACGACCGACATGATGATAATGTAAATCACGAAGAAGTCCAGACCGTTCAGCATGGTGTATTCGCTGGCGAAATAGGTGCCGAGACAGGCAATGGCGCACAGCGCGATGCTCTCTACATAAGCAAGCAGGCCCTTGGCGATTTCCTTCATGCGCTTCTTGCTTTCGTTCCACGCTGCGCTGTCGCCGCGCTTTTTCTTGGCGGCATAGTTTTCCTGCAGAGCGCCAAAGTTGCTGTTGACCCATTTATAGGTGCGCTCCATACCTTTTTCCAGCGTGACGATCGGGGTGTATTCCGTCGCTTTCTGGTAAAGCGAGCCAATGGGGTTACAGGTGCAGCCCTTGCCGGCCGATTTGGTATCTACCACATGCAGCTTGCTGCCGCTGATCTGCTCCACCATCTTGACTACGTCTCTGTTGGAAACATAGCTGTTGCCGTCGACGTTGTAGGTGCCTCTCGGAATAGAGGTATTGGCAATGGCTCTGTAGGTGGCGTCTACCGCGTCGCCGATGAAGATGGTCTTGTACTCCATGTCGAGGTCGCACTCGAAAGGAACGCCCATCTTGGCAAAGAGGAAGCAGTTGCTCATGAAATTGAGCTGCTCGTCGGTATTCGCCTGGGGGCCATAGACCATCGGCAGACGGAGAATGATGGATTTCAGACCCGTGTTGTCGTTGTAGATTTTGCACTGACCTTCACCGTTGAGCAGGGTAAGACCCTTGATGGAGGTCGGCGCGGGCTTGTTTTTCTCGGTGATGGGCGTATCGTAATCCGTGCCGTACACGTCGGTGGAGGAAAGATACACCATGTGCTTGGCGCCGGCATTGCTGGCGCAGGTGAGAATGTTGGACACCGCCGCGTTAAAGACAGCCGCGTCGGCGTTGCTGTTCCACTCAAATCCGGTATCCTGCGCGCCCATGAACACCATGGCGTCGGGGCCGATGCTGTCGATGATGTTCTCGATCAGCGGATCGTCCAGAGCAAAATCGTAGTTGATGTGTCTCGGAAGACCTCTGCCCTTCGATTTAGAATTTTTTCCCGTTATCATATAGATTTCGCAGCCTTCCTTGGAAAGACGCTGCACCAGTGTGTTGGTAAAGAAACCATATGAACCTACAATCAAAACTTTAATTGTACCCACAACCTTCCTTGTTATATTTTGACATATTCACTCAGAGCTTTTCGAAGTCCGCCGCTTTCACACGGCAGCTTCTTCTATCAATAAACCCGTGCTTTCGGCCGCCTGCCGCAACGGGATTATTTTTTGTCATTTGCCCGGACGCTGCACATGCAGCACCATGCACGCGACCGTCAGCACATAACCGCACACCGCCACCAGCGGACGGAACGGACAGAGCAGCCGGTAACCCAGCGGAGCAAATTCCTTGTAGACCGCCTGATACTCATAGCAGTATTTGTTGCGGTAATGGATGCTCCACGGCTTGACAGGACCCATGAAATGGACGATGATCGGATTTTCCCGCCGCCGGTACTTTTTGCTCAGCCCCCATTTGACTACCTCGTTTGCGAGAAGTCCGGGATTGTAGTTGTACAGGTTGTTCCAGATCTTCATGGAATCGCGGAAATACACATTGATCGCGTCCTGGTCGGGATAAATCAGGTCGGCGCTCTTTTTGTTGATGATCTCGAAAATCCCGCTTACGTCAAAGTTTTGCTCCCGCATGCGCTTGAGATTCATCAGCAGCACGCCGCTGTTGACATAGGTGGAATCTTCCGAAATGCCCAGCCGCTGCCAGTGCGGACGGTTGTCGGGACATTTGGGATCATTGGTCTGCGGGGGATCGGGCATCGCGATCAGCATCTTGCCGTCAAACGGGAGATGGTAAAACTCCTCCACCGACCCGCGGATCAGGATATCCGGGTCAAGATACAGCACGCGGTCTTCGCTTTCGGGAAGCATGCGGCTCGCCAGCAGACGGTAATACATTTCCTTGGTGAAATGCATATTCACCGGCGCGTCGTCAAACATGTCCGCGCCTACCCGTACCGGCTCAAACACATGTCCTTGGCCCTCGATGTATTGCCGCACTTTCTCCAGCATCGCGTCACTGATACGGGAATGCATCAGATAAACCGTCACGCGGCATTTGTTGTGCTGAAAAAGGGACTTGAGCATTGTCAGCATATATCCGCAGTAGTTTTCGGATACTGTGACCAGCACATTCATTCTCTCCGTCCTCCTTTGCGATTATCCGAACAATACCCGCCACACCGCCTGGACAACCGACCGGAACACCAGCCACGGCCGAAGCCGAAGCTGCCGTTTTTCCTCCGGCGTGAGGTATTTTTTCAGATAAGAATAGTAGATACCGTAATATTTATAGTAGTACGACGGCTTCCACGGCTTGCACTTGCCCATGTAGTGGGCAATGACAACCTTTTCGGAGCGCCGGTAGCGCGGACTGAAGAGATAGTGCAGGAAATCTCCTACGCTGACATATTCGGTGGTGAAGTTGTACTCCCGCGGCGCGTATTTGATGCTGTCCTTGAAGTAGACGTTGATGAGATCCTGATCGGGGAACTCATACCCGCTGCCCTCCCGCGCCAGAAACGCGAACATGTCATTCAGGTCAAACTGCTCACGCATGAGGGGGATGTTAAAGAGGATCACGCCGGAATTGATGTAGCGGTATTCCTCCCCCAGCCCCAGATTTTTCTTGCGCTCGGGATAATAGGAATCGCCCAGATAATCGGGAACCGCAATCATCATCTTGCCCTCGAAATCCATCCGGTAAAGACCGTCGATCTCTCCCCGTATGATGATGTCGGGGTCAAGATAGAGCGCCCGTTCCTCGTCAGGCAGCAGCCGGTAGATCAGCAGGCGGTAATACATCTCCTTGGTAAAGTACTTGTTGACCGGCGCGCCCTCAAACAGCGCTCCGTCCACCCGTATATCCGAGAAGGTTCCTCCCAGCGCCGCCACATGACGGGTCAGCTTACTGAGATTTTCCGCGCATACGTTGGAGTGCAGCAGATAAATATGCATCGGCGTGCGGTTCTGTTCAAACAGCGATTCCAGCATGATCAGCGCCGGACGGATGTAATTGTCATCCACCGTGATAACGATATTCAAACTGCTGCCTCCTTTGTATATGATTGGTGTTTACTTATTTCTTAGCGCTGGCCGCCGCGTTTTTCAGCTCTGCCTCTCTCTCCGCCTTCTGCGCCGCAAACATCTTCTGCTTCTGCTGTTCGGCGTCAACCTTCATCTTTTCTTCCTTGGTGAGCTTGAGATAATTGAGCTGCTGGTCAGCTTCCTCAATACGTCTCTTGGTCATCTTGCCGGCAGAAGTGGTATTGACAATCGCGCCGCGGCAGAAGATCTGTTCATCGATCTTATTGATGACTCTGCGCAGGCGCATATAGCCGATCGTCCAGCCGATAAACGCGCCGCAGAAGAGTCCCAGACCGGCAAACACCACATTGAAGTAGGTGGTGATGATAGTGGCAATCAGCGTACCGACACAGAAACCGATGGTTACCATGCAGGTGCCCACGCCGTCATCAAAGTAGAAGAGGAAGATGACTTCGCAGTACATGATGAAGGTAACGAAGTAAGCCGCTGCCAGAGAGGGATAGATCGAGAGGATGAGTCCCTCAAAGCCGAAGTCGGGCAGGAAGATCATCGCCAGAATGAAGATGATGATGGTGATGATGAACTGGAAGCGGATGATGTAGAACAGCTCACTCTTTAATGTACGGAACATGTTCTTTTTGGCCAGCTCGATATCCTCGCCGCCGCCGCCGTTGACCGTCTCAAGGTAGGCCTGGTAGGAACCGAAGAAGGACGTTTCCGCCTTGACAACGAAGATAACCAGTGTGGAGATGTTAGTGAACAGCGCGAGACAGGTCGCCATGTCGTAAGCGGGCGACGTCCAGAAAACATTGCCGATGTACGCGCCGTAATCGGTGGTCCAATAGACAAAGTTGTGGATGTAAAGACCCAGCGTGTAAAACAGGTTGGTGATAAACAGCGGCTTAAAGCGCAGGAAATATTTGAGCGCCTCGCTGTAGTTTTTGCTGGAGTGCTTGAAGTAGGTTTTCAGGTTCGCGTACAGCATGGTAGCGATGATGGAGAAGCACAGCACCATGGAGCCGAGAATGGAGTAGGACACCGCGTTGTGGAAAACATACACACTCAGAATAGCAAACACCAGTGCGGCAAGAATGCCGATGAAGTAGGCCATACCGATTTTGCCGTAGTCTTTCAGGGCGGATACATATGTCATCAGATAAAGCGACATATTGATGACCATGAAGAACCAGTAGGACAGGAATGTAAAGAAGGGGTCGATGCCCACTTCGATCTCTCTGAACACGATGTAAAGAGAGGCCAGGAACGCCAGAACCATGTTGAGTGCCAGACCGACGTTGATCGCCGGCATGATGTCATAGATCTGTTCCTGATAGATCTTATCCGCGACATACCTCGACAATACCGAGTTGAGCGGCGAGGTGATAATCATGGAGAAGATGAACACGTAAAGAATGGTTGACGACAGGAATTCTCTGTCGGCAAACGCCTCCATTGAATACGGCAGCACCATATACATCAGCATGAGTGTGCCGGCGAGCAATATGGTAGGGCCGATCGTAACCATGACGGCGTAGGTCGTGCCTGCGATCATGTTGACGATGTTGCCCTTGCCCATCAGCTTTTTTAATTCAAAACCTATACCAGCCATAAAGCGCCTCTTTCCTTCCGATTATTTCTTGTAGGGATCCGTAACGGTGGTACCGACCTGCGCAAAATGATTGTACATTTCGGCGTAGGTATGCAGCCAGCCGTCCTTAGTGTAGTGATCGGCCACACGCTTCTTGCCGATTTCGCCCATCTTTTTGCGAAGATCGGGACTCTTGGCGAGAGTGACCAATGCCTGCGCGATACGCGCCACGTTCATGGTAGGCGTAACGATGCCGCAGTCGCCCATATCGTCGTGATCGCCTCTGATCAGACCGGCACAGTCACCCACCTGTGTCGCAATACAGGGGATACCGCAGGCCATGGCTTCCAGCATAACGATCGGCTGGCCTTCACTGATACTGGTGAGGATCAGGATGTCCATCTTGCCGAGGTAATCTTTCGGCTTGATGCGTCCGGTAAAGACCACGTCTTCCAGATGGTTGACCTCCACCATTTCCACGCAGTCGTTGTAGTAGTCGGGGTCTTCCTCGGTGGGACCCATGATCCAAAGCTTCAGCTCGGGAACCTCTTCCTTGGCGAAGCTGTAAGCACTCAGCAGCGTCTTGACGTCCTTGATCGGGGTGACACGGAGCAGCGCGCCGATATTGACATAGGGGTCGCTTGCGTCCTTGCGCGGGAAGGATTCATAATCTTCAATATTGACGCCGTTGGGAATCACCGTCGTCTTTTCGGGATCGCAGCCGAGCTCGAGCTGGATGTGCTGCGCTGCCTTAAAGAGGGATGTGATCTTGTCGGCGTAGTAATACGCGCAGTCAGAAAGGCAGTAGAAGTAGTTGATCCAGATATCCTTGTAAATACCCTGTGTCCAGCTGCTCTTGATGATTTCTTCTTCACGCTCACGGGTGTAGATACCGTGTTCGCTAAGAATCATCGGCTTGTTGTAAAGCACCTTGCCCTTGGCAGCGAGAATGCCGGAATAACCTGTCGCAACGCAGTGGTAGATATCACAGACCTCCATCGGCGTTTTGAGCACCTTAAAGAGCAGCAGGTAAAGCGAACGGGTGTTCCACAGAAAGTCTACAAAAACCGTCTGAGAATACTTGTCATGGTAGAACTCCGCTACAACGTCGTAGAAATCCTTGCCCATGAGCAGACCGTTGATGGAGACGTCCTTGTGCTCGAAGTAATTGAAAATAGTCACCCAGTCCACGTTTTTGCCGTAGAGCAACGAACGGAACGCGTCCTTTTCCTTGTTGTTCATCTTGGTCTTTTTGCGAACTTTGTGAACCACGTCATCATCCGTGAGAAAGGTATCGTGCATGGAGACGACATTGGTCGGAATGACAAATTTACATTCCGCCGCGTCCGCACGGCTGGCAACGATCGTCTGCACGGAAAAATCTACCTTTGGCACGCCCTGTATGAGCATCTGAACCCAGGCGGAAACGCCGCCGAAGGTGTAAGGATAGCTGCCCTCCGCAATTAAGCAAACCTTCATTGAGTAATTTCCTCCTTTATTAATAGAAATACTTCTGGCTGCCCGTGTCGATCAGGGTAATGCTGACTTCGGGCTTGAGCACTGTGACCTTATAAAAGCCGTTGCTCAGATTTTCGGAGACATAGCTGGCCTCGTCGGGCTTGAGACGCTTATTGGTCTTGACAATAAACGTCGCCTTATCGTCGAAGTTGTCACACTTGATGGTAAGCTCCTTGTCGGTAAATTTGATTTCCGGCATGACGCAAAGATATCTCTTGGCATTGTAGCCAGCCTGCGCCGAGGTTCTCTCGGTCAGCCACGATATGCCTCTGTTGAGCAGGTTGAATTCCTTGGCCAGTTCCTGAGAATAGATCATCCACTCATAGTTGTAATTGGTCTGGTTGGTAATGACGTCATACAAATCGAAATAGTGGGTGGAAAGTCCCAGACCGGAAGCCATGTTGCAGGCCTTCCAGTAATCCTGATAGCTCGGCGTAACTTCCTCGCAGATGATCGGGATATTGACCACGTTGCTCTTGGCAATGGAAAGCGGCTGAACATAATCCTTCTTCTCGTCGCCATCCAGCTTGGAGACATACACGCTGATGTTCCGGAGCTTCTGGAGCGTTTCGGTCTGTACCGCCTGGGAAATCTCAGTGGAATACTTGAACGTGCGCAGATTGTAGTTGCCCATGTTCCACTTGAACAGCTCATAGCTTCTCTGCATGGCCTTTTCTTCATATTCATGCCCGGTCATAACGTCCTTGTGATAGCCGCCAAAACCGAATTCACACTCGTATTTGCTGAATTGCTTTTTGAAATAAGAGAGTGTCTCCTCGTTGAACTGTGACTGCATCGACGCGTCGGTGATGTACGCATAGTACAGACCGGTAAATCTCATATCGGAGTCTTTCATCATGGTAACCAGATTCGGCCAGACCTGATCGCGGATGAACGACTGGGAATCTCTGTTGTAGAACTTCATCATGCTGTCGCCGTTTTCGTAGCTGAGGAAGGGGAAGCTGTCAACATAATTGACCTTGGCGTCCACGATCGGATAGGCGTATTCCGTGTCCATGCAGCCGAGCACCGCAATGCACAGACCCATGCCGTATTTCTGCTCCATAAAATCGGCGTTAAGCACATACACCTGACCTTCGCCGTAGACCGTTCTCCACAGCAGCGGCACCATTTCGCTCTGATCCGCGCCCGGATCGGACGAATACTCAAAGATGTACTTGCGGCAGGTCGCGTCCACGCGGATGTCCTCCACCGTCAGCGGATAATCGTTGCAGATGATCTCACCCTGCGCGTACATGCCTTCAAACGCCTGAAAACCCTCAATGGTGGCCTCACCGGTTCTGGAAACAATGCCCAGCGCCTCGCAGTAGGCGTCATAGGAATCGGAGCCCTCCCTCGGCAAAGCGGCAAAGAAGACATTGGCGCCGCTGTTGACCGCCGCCATCAACGCGTCCATGCTGCCCAGAGACGAAAGATTTGACGTGGTGACGATAATGCCCTTGAGCTGCTTAAGCTCCGAAGTACTGAGCGTATACGCAACCTCCGAGAGCATATAGCCTTTCTTGGCGTAATTCAGGGCACTGATGACATTATCCCTGATCACTTCATCGTCGCCCGTGATGATCAGATAATCCTTGTCAAGCTTATTGAGATCGGCCACATGCGCCGAGGAATCAAACTTGTCGGTAAAATCGTTGTTGCTGGCCGCCGAGTCGGAAATGTAGTTGATCGAAATCACCATAAATATGGCAAGCATAAATACAAATGACAACGACATAACCACGTATTCGCTTCTTTTTAACATAGACAGGTCTCCCATCTTTGATAAAGTAATGGTTAGCATTTGAATTTGGGCGCAATTCAGCTATCGTTAATATTATAGCACTAAAAAATTCTCAGTCAACCATTAATTTATATAAATTATGTATAGCCAAGAATGAAGCAGATATGACAAATGTTTGAATGATTTAATAACGAAAAAAATCCCGCGCCTCAAAAAGTGGAGATTTTTTCGCATCTTATCTCAAATTTAATAGTATTTATTGTGGCTTTCAAACAAAAAATAAGAACAATTTGTAAACAATCGGTTTGCTTTTCGATAATTTTTTCACTTTTCAAATTGAACCTAAATGCTTCAAAAAACGAGCCTCACGAAATAGGTTGGCTATTTTTCATATTTTTTCCACCGAAATTTCGTCATTTCGTCAATTCCTTTTCATCATGCCTTTTTCCATGTTCTGGGCATCAAGGCAATGAGGATGGGGAAGATTTCCAATCGACCTACCAGCATGTCAAAAATAATGACCAATTTGGAGAAGGTGGTAAACTCACCGAAGTTGCCGGTGGGGCCGATCGCGCCAAGACCGGGACCCATGTTGTTGAGCGCTGTGAGCGCCGCCGAAAAGGACACGTCAAAGCCGTATTGATCGAGCGACAGCAGCAGCGTGGAAACAAACAGAATGATGATATAAAGAATAAAGAAAGCCCCTTGGGTGCGAATCTGTTCATTCTCGACCACCTGTCCCTCCAGCTTGACGGTGGACACCAGACGGGGGTTGAGCTGGCGGCGAATTTCGCTCACGCCGGATTTGCAGAGAATCATCACACGCGCCACCTTCAGGCCGCCGCCCGTGGAGCCGGCGCACGCGCCGCAGAACATGAGGATGATCAGAATGGTCTGGGAAAAACCGGGCCACAGCGTATAGTCCGCCGTGCCGAAGCCGGTGGAGCTGCACAGCGACGCGACCGTAAAGCCCGCATAGCGGAACGCGCGGGAAAAGGAGTGATACATCGGCGCGATATTAAAGGTAATCATGAGCGTAGCAAGGGTGTAGATGGCAAAGAACACCTTGATCTCCACGTTGCGCAGCACATCGGAAAACTGCTTGATGAGCAGCAGGTAAAACAGGTTGAAGTTGATGCTGAAAATCAGCATGAAGACGGTGATGATAACCTCCACCCACACACTGTTGTAGCCGCCGATGCCGTCGTTGATAACGGCAAATCCGCCTGTACCGGCGGTCGCAAAGGCATTGGCAATGCAGTCGAACCAGCGCAGACCGGTCAGTTTCAGCAGAATCGCTTCCAGCACGGTGAAGAAGATATAGATGCCATAGAGGATCCGCGCGGTGAGCTGGGTCTTGGCGACCAGCTTGCCTACCGACGGTCCCGGCACTTCGGCGCGCATGATGTACATCGACTGCGCGCTTCCGTTCGGCAGCAGCGCCAGCGCGAACACCAGCACGCCCATGCCGCCGATCCAGTGGGTAAAGCTGCGCCACATGAGCAGACTCATGGGCAGCGATTCCACCTCCGACAGCGCCGTGGAGCCCGTGGTGGTAAAGCCCGACACGGTTTCAAACAGCGCGTCGATGAATTTCGGAATCGCTCCCTCGATGACAAAAGGCAGCGCGCCGAATACCGACAGCAAAATCCATGCCAGCGCCACGATGACAAAGCCCTCGCGCGCGTAGATGGTCTGGTTTTTGGGCTTGACCGCCGTGAGAAGATAGCCCGCGATTCCCACCGGCAGCATGACCTCTAAAATGGGCATCACGCCCGCGTCGCGGTAATACAGACCAAAGAGAAGGGGAAGCGCCATCAGCGCCGCCTCCAGCTTAAAGATCTGCCCTAAAATATATCTGAGCATCTGATAATTCATGACCGCACCGCCTTATTCCACAATATCCGCGAGGGTGCGCAGGTTTTCCGCCGACGTCACCACCACGACGGTATCGCCGGCTTCCATGCAGTCGTTGCCGCGCGGGAAGATCAGTTTGTTGTGACGGATAATGCAGGCGATAATGAGATTTTTCTTGAGTTTCAGATCGCGGAAGGTCACGCCGTTGTAGGCAAAATCCTCCGGCACCACAAATTCCAGCGCTTCCGCCCTGCCGTCCACAATGCGGTAAAGCGTGCGCACGCCCGTTCCTTCGGAATTGTGCAGCGCCCGCACATAGCTGAGAATGCGGTCGGTCGCCAGTTCCTTGGCGGAAATGACGCTTTCCAGACCAATGCTGCTGAGTACGTCGGTGGACATACGGTTCGCCTTTGTGACCACCTTGCCGACCTTCTGCGCGGCGGCATACATAGAGATAATCGCGTTTTCCTCATCACGCCCCATCAGCGCCACAAACGCATCCTGCATGGCGAGACCCTGTTCCTCAAAAAGCTCCCGGTCGGTCGCGTCGCCGCAGAGAATCTCCGCCTGCGGCAGCGCTTCGCTGAGTTCCAGCGCGCGTTCTTCGTCTTTTTCCAGAATTTTGACGGTGTGGCCCGAATCGGTGAGCTGACGGGCGAGGTAGAAGCCCACCTTGCCGCCGCCCGCGATCATCACGCGGTCAGTGCGGCTGCGGTAAAGCCGCAGGCTCTTCATAAAGCTGACCAGTTCCGGACGGGAGGCGGTGACATAGATACGGTCGCCCTTTTTGATGATGAAGTCGCCGTTGGGAATGATCGCCTCGTCGCCGCGTTTGACGGCGCACACCAGCACCCGCACGCGGTATTTTTCGTGAATAATGTGAATCGGCTTGCCGATCAGCTCGTTGCCCTCGGCAATGGCGATCTCCGCCAGCTCCACGCGTCCGCCCGCAAACGGCTCGATTTTTATGGCGGAGGGGAAGCGCAGGATGCGGGCGATTTCGTTCGCCGCCTCAAATTCGGGGTTGACCAGCATGCTGATACCAAAGCCCGCGCGCATAAAATCCAGCTGCTTGGAATACTCAGGGGTGCGCACTCTGGCAATCGAATGGCGGCATCCCATCTTTTTGGCAAGCAGACAGCAGAGCATGTTCAGCTCGTCGGTCTGCGTGACGGCGATCAGCAGGTCGGCCTTTTCCACGCCCGCCTGCTTCTGAATGTCGTAGCTCGCGCCGTTGCCGACGATACCCATCACGTCGAAGTCATTGACCGTTTCCTCGATCACCTTGGGATTTTTGTCAATCACGATAATGTCGTGACCCTCTTTGGCAAGCTGTTTGGTGAGCGACCCGCCCACTTTGCCGTTTCCGACAATGATAATGTTCATGTAATCCTTCCTTTTTCATCCGGCACCAATCCGTTTGATACAGCGGCAGCAAACTGCCTATCATTAAATATACTATACTTGTGCCGGATTTTCAATAGAAATTTTACATTACAGCGGCTCGCCCAGCCGATAATAATTGATCGCCCACTCTACATAGCCGATCGTCGGATAGTACGACATATGCGCCCGCAGCCCCCGTGTGGAGATCACCGTGACCTCCTGCGCCGTGTCGGCCAGCTCGGTGCAAAGCGTCTGCGACTGCTTCTCGGACAAACCGCTGAAAACGGCGGTGTTCCACTGGACGTTCCCCATCCCCTGCGCCGAACACAGCGCGTCATAGAATGTTTGAATTTCTTCCGGTTTTTCCAGCCGCCGCTCTCCGATTTCCACGGCCATGATATCGCCCGCATCCTCAATGCCGTAGATCGCAAACAGTTCCCCCGCCGTGTCGTACCGGGACAAATCCGCCCGCACGCGGTTGCAGAATACCGCGAAGGTGTATTCTCCGCCGCATTCGGCAATATACAGCGCCTGCTGGTTCGCCATGTATTCGTAGAGCGTCATCTTTCTGCCACTGTCGGTGGACACCTCCGCCACCTTCTCCCCCACATCACTGTCATAAATCACGCGGGGCAGGTGATCTCTTTCCAATAGAGCGTCATCCGCCATGTTCAGCGCTTCGTAATAGGCGCCGTTGTACACAAAGGGATCCGTCGATTCCATAAGGGAATCCCCGTTTTTTCCGTTTTGTTTCCATCTCAGCAGGGGGAGATTTTCTTGGTTGTCCGGCTCGGGCGGACTGCATTTCTCCCCGAACCCCGGCAGCCACGCCAGCGGACAATCGCCGCCTTTCACGGCATACCGCACAAACGAGAAAAGCGTACCCGCAGCAAGCAGCAGACACGCGACCGCAGCAAAAGCGCCCCGCCGCGATAGCTTCCCGCGCATATTCCGGTAGGAATGCGCCTGCGCCACAAAACTTTCGTCGATCTCTCCGATCACGTCAAACAGCGTTTCTCCGTTTAATCCGTTTAATCCGTTCATCATCAAAATCCCCTTTCCGTCAGAAACACGCGGCATTCCTCTCGGATGCGTCCCAGCGCCGTGGCAACCGCGCCCGGCTTCATGCCGAGACGCTTCGCGATTTCCGTCACGCTGTCGCCGTACCAATAGCGGCAGACAAACATCGCCCGCTTTTTTTCGGGCAGCCCCCGCAGAAAGGCATTGATGGCCGCCGCTAATTCCCGTCGGTCGATCTCCTGTTCCACGCTGCCGCCGTCCGAAACGCACTCGTCCAGTTCGTCACAAAGCAGCGCCGCCTCTCCCCCGCCTCGCCTGTCAGCGCGGCTCCTGCGCCAGCGGTCAATCGACAGATGGCGCGTGATTTTGCCTAAAAACACCACCAGTCTTGACGGGCGCTGCGGTGGCATGGCGTTCCACGCCTGCCACCATGTGTCGTTGACGCATTCCTCCGCTTCCTCCGGCGCGTCTAAAATATGCATGGCTATCGCGCGGCAGTAGCTGCCGTATTTCCGGCTGGTCGCGGCGATGGCACGCTCGTCCCGCTCCCAGTACAACTCCACAATGCGGCCGTCCTCCATTGGTTCTGTGGGATGCAATTGACAACACGCTCCTTTCGGTGGTTAAAAAATCCTTTCATATCAATAGACGGATTTTCTTCGGGAATATCACAGATTTTTTGATTTTTTTAAAATGATTTCATCGGACGGCACATAAAAAAGTGCGGAACGAAACCGCTCCGCACCCTTTCACTATTATATATCCGCGTCATAATCCACTTTGTAAAAACATCTGCACCAGATGACTTTTCCCAGTATGATTCTTTTAAAATAATTTTCCAGCCACTCGGAAAGCGTCAGATCAAACAGAGCGGGCGCATATTCACGCTCCGGCTCCATATTCCAGTCCAATATGCCCACACGTCCCCGCTTTTTCCCTTGGCACATGATAAAATAGTCGAATGTGCAGCCTGCCGTGCCAATGACAAGCATACCACGGATCAGATCGGCATACAGCGCGTCACATTGTTCGTCGGCGGCCTTTCCATACTGTTCGTCGAGCCGCTCCATTGCCAGGTTTTTTTCATAATAGACCTGCGCAGGATTCTCATAATCAAACAGCGTCACACCTGTCGAAGCCGTTTCCTCTCTGATCTCCCGCTCGACATTTTCCAGCGAATACAAACCGTAATCTATGCCTGCGCCGCCATTTCCCACTTCCGTCAAAAATCGCACATATTCTTCGGGCAGCGTGAGACCGGTCCGGCTTTCAAAGGCACGGACGGCTTGAATGTCAATCGGAGGACGGAACGTATATTGATGCTTCTCCGAACCGAATACAAGACACTGGGGGTCTGCTTTTTTCGCAAGCGCGGCAAGCGTTTTGATTCTCTCTGCAAAAGGCATCCGGTCAAGACCCTCCGGCAGCTTTTGCATCCTGATTCCTTTCATCTGCGTTCCCTTTCTTTGAAAAAAGAATAAATCATAAAGAATCATGCAGAAACGCCCCATCCCTGTCTTTCTTCTTTATTTATGATTCTCCGTTATTTATAATGCAAGCCCCTTTGCGAAAACGCAAAGGGGCTTTTCTGGTGACCCATCGGAGATTCGAACTCCGGACACCTTGATTAAAAGTCAAGTGCTCTACCGACTGAGCTAATGGATCATATGAAGTTTGCCGCTTGATTAAAAGATTCCTCAGGCAGCAAACTTGCTGGCTGGGATGGCTGGATTCGAACCAGCGACATGACGGAATCAAAATCCGTTGCCTTACCGCTTGGCGACACCCCAAAATATTGGGTATGTGGTGAAATAGGAAAGACGCATCGGCACGAATCTTTCGCACGAAACATTCGTGCCGAGCAAGTCTGTGGGGTGGTATATCGGAGTCGAACCGATGACCTCCAGAGCCACAATCTGGCGCGCTAACCAACTGCGCCAATACCACCATAATGGCGCGCCAGGAGGGGCTCGAACCCCCGACCTACTGCTTAGAAGGCAGTTGCTCTATCCAACTGAGCTACTGGCGCATAACTCGGTGGAGCGGGTGATGGGAATCGAACCCACGCGACCAGCTTGGAAGGCTGGGGTTCTACCATTGAACTACACCCGCGCATTTAACAGCGTGTTACATTATACACTTTCTCACACGCTTTGTCAAGTTTTTTTTTCAAATTCCTGTTTTTTTCAAAATACGGCAAAAATGATCCCCACTGCCGCCGTTTTACTGTGGCATATACCACAAAAACGGCGGCGGCGGGGCTTTTGATTACTTCTTCTTTTCGGGTGTGCGGATGATCATGACCAGCTCGGAGGTGTAAAAAGGCTCCGTGGTGATGTACGCCTCGTCGTCTGTCTCCTCATGCACGACACAAAAGGCATTGGTGTCGCCTGCAAGAGCGGCGTTCACCTCGCCGGCCTCAACCGAAGAAACGGTAAGATTGCATTGGCAGCCATAGGCCACCGCATCGGCCGCCGTCACAAAGAAGCCTTGCAACCCGCCGTTCTCACTCTCATAAGCATACGGCTTGAAATAAGGCTCCGACACCAACAGCAGCGTCTTGTCAAGCACCTGGGTATCCTTGCCGAATGTATACGTCCCGCCCTTGACCAGTTCGCTCTCGATCATCTCACTGTAGCTGTCCGACGCCTTGAGCGCGGTGATCTGCACATTCATATCGTCCACCGACACTTCGGCGGACTTGCTGAGCAAAAAGCGGTAGTCGATGCTGCCGACGCTGCCCTTGACAATCTCAATGCCCTCGTTGTCGGCCACTAATTTTTTGGCGTAATGGCTGTCGGCCACCACTGCCGCCACTTTCTTGTCCATCAGATCCTGCACCGCGTTTTCCAGATTTTCATAGCGCTTGGGGAAATCGGTCAGGCTGTGGCTCACTACATAGTCGTCCGCCGCCGAACGAAGCTGCACGGCGACCGCCTTGCCTGCCAGATCTTCGGCGCTCGTAATGGACATATTCTTTTCATTCGCCACGCCTGTTTCCTCGCGGTTGGAGGAACAGGCGGTCAGCATCAGGCACACCGCGAGAACCGCCACGCCGAATGCCGCCATTTTCTTTGCAAATTTCATTGTAAAATCTTCTCCTTGTATTTTGAATCGAATCCTGCGTATTATGTATTGTATCACAACCCGACGCAAATTACAAGGAGTTTTTTATCGCCGGAGAAATCACTTCATCCGTTTCGGATTTTCAGTCAGACACAGCAGATAATCGACCGACACATTATACAGCTCCGCCAGCTTGATCAGATGACGGATCGGCAGTTCATTGGCGCCACGTTCATATCTGGCATACATGGTCTGCGACGTATTCAGGTAATCGGCAACCTCCTGCTGCGTCATGTCGTGGTCTTCACGCAGATCGCGCAGCCGCTTGATATAATTCACCGAATTGCCCTCCTCGCTCATAAAATACCTGTTTCAGAGCCTGCCCGCGCACATGCCGTCATACGCCGTCAAGCCCCTATATATTCATGATACCATGGTTTACTTTTTGAAATGGGTATTTAATACACATTTTTATTCGGAAGTTTATTCACAAAAAAGCAGCAGCCGCGATTTTCAACTTTCTTCGCTGAAAACCGCGGCTGCTTATGATAACCATGTGATATATTTGCGTTTTTCCGCCCGTTTCGCCGCACGTTCTTGGCACGGTAAGCGGTGCGGAATCACCTGCAAAGCATCACATTATATTCGTTGATAGAGCGGAAGAGGGTTTCGGATTAACCACAGGCATACACGTTCCGTGTCATTATTCCTCGCTGCCGTAGACCTTCTCGAGGGTGACGAGATGGTTGTACTTCTCTTCTGCGCACTTCTCGGCTTTCTCGAAGAGCTGTGCGGCTCTCTCGGGGAAGGCACGGGTGAGGGCGTTGTAACGGACTTCGCCCATGATGAAGTCGCGGTAGCTCGCGGAAGGCGCCTTGCTGTCGAGGGTGAAGGGATTCTTGCCCTCGTCGGCCAGAGCGGGATTGAAGCGGAACATATGCCAGTAACCGGCCGCAACCGCCTTCTTCTCCTCGGTCATGGAGATGCCCATGCCGCCCTTGATGCCGTGGTTGATGCAGGGCGCGTAGCAGATGATGAGGGAAGGTCCGTTGTAAGCTTCCGCCTCACGGAATGCCTTGAGGGTCTGGTTGTAGTCAGCACCCATCGCGCACTGTGCGACATAAACATAGCCGTAGCTCATCGCGATCTGTGCGAGATCCTTCTTCTTGATCGCCTTACCGGCGGCCGCGAACTGTGCCACAGAGCCGACAGGGGTTGCCTTGGAAGCCTGACCGCCGGTGTTGGAGTAAACTTCGGTATCAAAGACCAGCACGTTGACGTTCTGGCCGGAAGCGAGAACGTGATCCAGACCGCCGAAACCGATATCGTAAGCCCAGCCGTCGCCGCCGAAGATCCACATGGACTTCTTGGCGAGGAAGTCCTTGTCGGCAAGGATCTTCTTCACGGTCTCGCCGCAGCCCTTCATGGTTTCCAGTTCAACGATGAGCTTGTCGGTAGCGGCTCTGTTGGTGGCGGAGTTGTCGAATGTCGCGAGGTATTCCTCAGCGGCTGCCCTGGCGGAAGCGGTGGCTTCTTCGCAGCCGGCGACCTTCTCGACATATTCCTTGAGTCTGTCGCGGATGGCTCTCTGTGCGAGGTTCATGCCGAGACCGAACTCTGCGTTGTCTTCAAAGAGGGAGTTGCCCCATGCGGGACCGTAGCCCTTCTTGTTGACGGTGTAAGGAGTGGAGGGTGCGGAACCGCCCCAGATGGAGGAACAGCCTGTCGCGTTGGCGATGTAGGCTCTGTCGCCGAAGAGCTGGGTCATCAGCTTGGCGTAAGGCGTTTCGCCGCAGCCTGCGCACGCGCCGGAGAACTCGAGCAGCGGCTGCTTGAACTGGCTGCCCTTGACGGTGGCGTCGCTGAACTTCGCGGCGACTTCGGGCTTCTCGTCGAGGGTCTGTGCGTAATCAAACACAGCCTGCTCGCTCATCTGTGTCGCGATGGGCTTCATGGAGAGAGCCTTCTCGCCCTTCTTGCCGGGACATACGGTGACGCAGCTGCCGCAGCCTGTACAGTCGAGGGTGGAAACGGTCATGGCGAACTTCATACCGGGCAGACCCATCATGTCGATGGCCTTGGTGCCTGCGGGAGCGGCGGCGACTTCGGCCTCTGTCATAGCGACAGGACGGATAACCGCGTGCGGGCAGACCATGGAGCAGAAGTTGCACTGGATGCAGTTGGCGAAGTTCCATTCGGGAACGTCCACCGCAATGCCGCGCTTCTCATAAGCAGCGGAGCCCTGGGGCAGTGTGCCGTCCACAGTATCCATGAAGGTGGAGATGGGCAGCTTGTCGCCCTGCTGTGCGTTGACAGGAATGAGAATGTCGTTGACGAACTTGACCAGCTCGGGTCTGTTGCCGGTGGCAACCTGCGCCTTGCTGTCGTCGGTGCAGTTCTTCCATGCTTCGGGAACCTTTACTTCCACGATAGCCTGCACGCCGGCGTCGATGGCGTCATGGTTCATCTTGACGATGGCTTCGCCCTTCTTGCTATAGGACTTGGTGGCCGCGTCCTTCATGAACTTCACCGCATCCTCGATCGGGATAACGCCGGAGAGTTTGAAGAAGGCTGCCTGAAGGACGGTGTTCACACGGCTGCCCAGACCGATTTCCTTACCGATCTTGATAGCGTTGATGGTGTAGAACTTGATGTCGTTCTCCGCGATGAACTTCTTGACCTTGCCGGGGAGGTTCTTCTCCAGCTCTTCGCCTGACCAGATGCAGTTGAGCAGGAAGGTGCCGCCGGGAACGAGATCCTCTACGATGTCATACTTGTCCATGTAGGAAGGATTGTGGCAGGCAACGAAGTTGGCCTTGTTGACCAGATAGGTGGACTTGATGGGAGACTTGCCGAAGCGCAGATGGCTGACGGTAACGCCGCCCGACTTCTTGGAGTCGTAGGAGAAGTAGCCCTGCGCGTACATATCGGTGTGGTCGCCGATAATCTTGATGGAGTTCTTGTTCGCGCCGACGGTACCGTCAGAGCCGAGACCCCAGAACTTGCAGCAGATGGTGCCGGCAGGGGTGGTGTTGGGATTCTCGCTGACCTTGAGGGAGAGATGGGTCACGTCGTCTTCGATACCGACGGTGAATCTCTTCTTGCTGTCGGCCGCGTCCATATTGTTGTAAATCGCAATGATGTGGGCGGGGGTGGTGTCCTTGGAACCGATGCCGTAACGACCGGAGGTCATCTTGACGCCGGCGAACTTGCTGTCAGCCAGAGAAGCGACAACATCCAGATAAAGAGGCTCGCCGATGGAGCCGGGTTCCTTGGTTCTGTCGATAACGCTGATGTACTTGGCGGTATCCGGAATCGCGGCTACCAGACGCTCAGCGCTGAACGGACGATAGAGGTGAACTTCCACAACGCCCCACTTGTTGCCGGCCGCGTTCATATAGTCGATGGTCTCCTCGATGGTGTCGCAGACGGAACCCATGGCGATGATGACCTTGTCGGCGTCGGGTGCGCCGTAGTAGTTGAACGGCTTGTAGTTGGTGCCGATCTTCGCGTTGACCTTGTCCATGTATTCCTCGACAATGCCGGGAACCGCGTCATAGAACTTGTTGCAGGCCTCGCGGGTCTGGAAGAAGATGTCGGGGTTCTGCGCGGAACCGTGAAGCACGGGGTGCTCAGGGTTGAGAGAACGGCGGCGGAACGCGTCAACGGCATCCCAGTCGAGCATATCCGCCAGATCCTCATAATCCCATGTCTCGATCTTCTGAATCTCGTGAGAGGTGCGGAAGCCGTCGAAGAAGTGGAGGAAAGGCACACGACCCTTGATGGCGGCGAGATGCGCCACTGCGCCGAGGTCCATACATTCCTGCGGATTGTTGGAGCAGAGCATGGCGTAGCCGGTCTGACGGCAGGCATAAACGTCGGAATGATCGCCGAAGATGGAGAGCGCGTGGAACGCCAGCGAACGGGCGGAAACATGGATAACGCCGGGAAGCAGCTCACCGGACATCTTGTACATGTTGGGGATCATCAGGAGCAAGCCCTGGGAAGCGGTGTAGGTGGTGGTGAGAGCACCCGCCGAAAGAGAGCCGTGCACAGCGCCGGCCGCGCCGCCTTCGGACTGCATCTCGGTGACCTGCACTTCTCTGCCGAAGAGGTTCTTTCTGCCTGCTGCGGCATACTTGTCGGTTTCATCCGCCATTACGGAAGAAGGCGTGATGGGATAAATGGCAGCAACGTCGGTAAACGCATAGGATACGTGAGCTACGGCGTTGTTGCCGTCCATGGTTTTCATTTTTCTGGCCATGTTGTTTGTTTCCTCCTTGGAAATTTTGAATGATTGAGATATTGGGACGGCCGCTTTTCTGATCAGGCACGCGTAAGAGGGATAACGCCGCATGACAGGCAAGCCGCCGCAAAAATCTTGATTGCAGCGCCGTGAAACGCTCCAATTCATCACCGTATATTCTAACACTTTTTCATCTGTATGTAAAGCAAAAATTATCAGAAAAATCAAAAGTTTATTCCTTATTCAAAAAATTCCGATTTTTCAGCCTCTTTGCGTGAAACACTTGCAATCGCTGTGTAAACATGGTACAATAGGATGTGCATAAAAAATCTTTTCAAAAAGAGGGGTTCCTTGTTGCATTCGCCTTTAAGACCGGATCTGAACCGTAAGACCATTGCGTTCGCTCTGCTCACGTTGGCATGGATGGTTGTGATTTTTCTCTTTTCCGCGCAGAACGGAGACGATTCGTCCGTCACCAGCGGATTGATCGTCAATTTTATCTGCCGCGTGCTGCATCTTTCCCCCTCCCCGCATGCGCGTGAGATACTCACATTTTGTGTGCGCAAAAGCGCCCATATGACGGAATTCGGTCTGCTGGGGCTGCTCTGGCTCGGCACCCTCAAAAACGCTTTCGGGAGATTTGCCGGACTCTATCCCGCCGCCTTTGCCGCCGCTTCGGTTTACGCCGCGGCGGATGAGGTACACCAGCTTTTTTCCGGCGGGCGCGCGGGTCGGCCGACCGACTGGCTGATCGACAGCGCGGGTATTTTGTTTTTCTTTGCCGTTTTCCGGCTGGTATCATATATTATAATGAAAATGAAAGAGTCGGATGCAGGGCAAAAGCGCGTAATCGTGTAATATAAAGTAAAAGAATTACAAGCAGTAAAAGCGCTTGCGCATTTTATCAATATACATGACAAAAAACATGAGTAAAGGATGATTTAAAAAATGGCAATTCTGGTAACAGGCGGCGCGGGTTTTATCGGCTCGCACACATGCGTCGTGCTGCAAGAGGCAGGATATGAAATTGTAGTAGTGGACAACTTCTCCAATTCCAAGCCCGAAGCGCTCCGTCGCGTCAAAACCATCTCCGGCAAGGATTTCGGATTCTATGAGGCGGACATCCTTGACCGTGACGCGATGAACCGCGTTTTTGAGGAAAACGACATCAAGGCGGTGATTCACTTCGCGGGACTGAAAGCGGTGGGAGAATCCGTCGCAAAACCCATCGAATATTACCACAACAACATCACGGGCAGTCTGGTGTTGTTTGACGTGATGAGAAATCACGGCTGCAAGACCATCGTGTTTTCCTCCTCCGCGACGGTCTACGGTATGAACAACGAACCGCCCTTTGTGGAAACCATGCCGCTCTCTACCACCAATCCCTACGGCTCCACCAAGCTCTTTATCGAGGATATCCTGCGCGATATCTGCGTATCCGACCCCGAATGGAGCGTTATGCTGCTGCGCTACTTCAATCCCATCGGCGCGCATCCCTCCGGACTCATCGGCGAAAGCCCCAACGACATTCCCAACAACCTTTTCCCCTACATTGCGAGCGTCGCGGTCGGGAGACTGGAAAAACTGGGCGTGTTCGGCAACGACTATCCCACCGTGGACGGCACCGGCGTGCGCGACTACATTCACGTCATGGATTTAGCGGAGGGTCATGTCTGCGCGCTCCGCTACGCGCTGGAACACAAAGGCGCGCAGGCGGTCAACCTCGGCACCGGCAAAGGCACCAGCGTATTGCAATTGGTAGCGGCGTTTGAAGCGGGCAGCGGCGTGTCTGTTCCCTACGCCATCAAGCCCCGCCGCCCCGGCGATATCGCGGAATGCTACGCCGACTGCACCAAAGCGCGGGAGCTGCTGGGCTGGGAAGCCAAGCGGAACATGGAGGATATGTGCCGCGACGGCTGGAACTTCATGAAAAACAACCCGCAAGGTCTTTAACGAAATATTCACAGTTCCGTCACAGTAAATTGATGATTTTTTTGAAGATTTTTTGCTTTTTTTCTATTTTTTTTTAAAAAACCCTTGCAATTGTGTAAAACCTGTGCTATCATGTACTCGTAGTTTTGAGGTCAGCCGGAACAAACCGGATTTCGGGACATCAAAGCCATCGGTATTTTAAACTGAGATTTGCCAAATTTTTAAGAGGGATTGGCAAATCCAAAAAAGTCATTTTTTTTGGAGGTAGATTACCATGAAAAAAAGATTAGCTCTCATTCTTGCGTCTGCAATGCTGGTTACATCGGCTGTTGCCGGTCTGGCTTCCTGCAAGAGCGGCGGTGCCGGCGGAGAAGGCGGAAGCAGTGAGAAAGGTCACGTTTACTACCTGAACTTCAAGCCCGAAGTGGACGGTATCTGGCAGGATCTTGCCAAGAAGTACACCGAGGAAACCGGCATCACGGTCGACATCACCACCGCGGCTGACGGCAAGTATGAGGAAACCCTCGCTTCCGAAATCTCCAAGGCAGACGCTCCCACCCTGTTCCAGATCAACGGTCCCACCGGTCTGGCTAACTGGAAGGATTATTGCTATGATCTGTCCGACGCGGCTGTCACCAAGGAACTGACCGACAAGGCATACGCGCTCAACGATGCGGACGGCGCTACCAGAGGTATCGCATATGTTACCGAATCCTACGGTTTGATCACCAACACCAAACTGCTCAAGGAAGCCGGCTATGAAATCACCGATATCACCAATTTTGAATCTCTCAAGAAGGTTGCCGAAGACATCACCGCTAAGAAAGCTGCCGGCGAGATCAATTTCTCGGCGTTCACCAACGCTGCCTTGGCTTCCGGTGACTGGTGGAGAATGCAGACCCATCTGGCCAACCTCCCGCTGTACTATGAGTACAAGGACGGCAACGTGGATCCCGGCGTAGGTCTTCAGGAAATCAAGGGAACCTATATGGACAACTTCAGACAGATTCTCGATCTCTATCTGGACAACGCTACCTGTGAGCGCAGTGTTGCCGCCAGCAAGAAGGTTGACGACGCCCGCACCGAGTTTGTCAACGGCGAAGCGGTGTTCTTTCAGAACGGCAGTTGGGAATACAACAAGGACAGCGGCCTGATGGATATGGAACTCGGCTTCCTCCCGATCTACATCGGCGTAGAGGGCGAAGAAAACCAGAGCGTTTGCACCGGTACCGAGAACTTCTGGGCTGTCAACAGCCAGGCATCTGAGGAAGACATTCAGGCTACCCTCGACTTCCTTGAGTGGGCTGTCACCGATGACGAAGTCACCAAGGTTATGGCGGATGACATGGGCTTCAGCATTCCTTTCAAAAACGCAAAGCCTGTTTCCAACAAGCTCACCCTGATTGCCAATGATATGGTTTCCGGCGGTAAGACCAACGTGCCCTGGGCACTGATCACCATGCCTTCTCAGGCTTGGAAGGATAACCTCGGTTCCTTCATGGCTGCCTATGCTTCCGACAAGACCGACGAAGCTTGGGACGGCGTCGTCAAGGCTTATGTTGACAACTGGAAGGTTGAAAAGGATCTGGTTGCGGAGGCTACCAAGGACTAATCCGTAAAGCAAAGAATCATGGCTGGTTCGGTCTGATCTGTTGCCGGACACAGTAAGTAAAAATATTACCACAGACCTAAAAAAGAGGGTGAACGGCATGCTTGTCTTGCCCGTTCACCCCTTTTGTCTGTTGTTTATCCTTTGAAAAGGGGGGCAATTTATGGGAAAAACATTACAAAAGAATCCCTTATATCTCTGTATGTTCCTGTTGCCGACGGCGGCGGCCTTTCTGATAGGCTTCGTCATTCCGTTTGGCATCGGTATCTATTTGTCATTCTGTAAATTCAAGACCATGAACAACATCAAGTTAATCGGTATCGACAACTATGTACAGGTATTCAGCGGCGATCAAGTGTTTGGGCAGTCCTTCTGGTTTACCGCCCTGTTCGCCATTGTGTCCACGATTGCCATTAATGTGATTGCGTTCATGGTAGCAGTGCTGCTGACCAGAAACTTCGCGGGAACCAATGTCTTCCGCACCGTATTCTTCATGCCGAACCTCATGGGCGGTATTTTGCTGGGTACCATCTGGAAAATCCTCTTTAACGGCATTCTCACCAATTTTAAACAGACACTCACCAGCAACGGCACCTACGGCTTTGTCGGTTTGCTCATTCTCATGATCTGGCAGCAGGTGGGTTACATGATGATTATCTACGTGGCAGGCTTGCAGGGCGTTTCCGACGACATCAAGGAAGCGGCCAGAATCGACGGTGCCAATGACAAGCAGATTCTCTTCAAAATCACCATTCCGCTGGTTATGCCGTCTATCAGTATGTGCACGTTCCTGACCATCACCAACGGCTTCAAGCTGTTCGACCAGAACCTCTCTTTGACCGGCGGCGAACCCATGCACAACACCGAAATGCTCGCGCTCAATATCTATAACACGTTCTACGGACGTGTCGGATATATGGGCGTCGGTCAGGCCAAAGCAGTTGTCTTCTTCCTGTTGGTCGGTGCGATCGCCATTTTGCAGCTCAAACTCACCCAAAGCAAGGAGGCGGACTAATTTATGGAAAATACAAACAAAATCAAAACGGCTGATGAGATCAAAATCAAGCGGAAAACCAGTGACATCGTATTTACCGTGGTATTTTCCATCATATCGGTATTCTGGATGTATCCGCTGGTCATGGTACTGATCAACTCCTTCAAAAACAAAAATTATATCTTCCAGAATCCGTTTGCTTTGCCGGATGAAAAAACGACCGTCTACGGCGACAACTATGTGCAGGCCGTCACCACTAAGATGGACTTTATGTCCGCATTGATGAACAGCGTGATTATCACGGTATTCTCTGTGGCGCTGATTCTGCTGTGCACCTCGATGTGCGCCTATTACGTTTCGAGAGTCAAGACTTGGTACACCGCCATCTTCTATTATCTGTGCCTTTTCTCCATGATCGTGCCGTTCCAGATGATCATGTTCCCGCTCTCCAAGGTGACGGACGTGCTTCAGCTCAACACGCCTTTCCGCATTCCGCTGGTCTACCTGGGATTCGGCGCAGGCACGGCAATGTTTATGTTCAGCAACTTCCTCAAATCGCTACCGCCGGATATTGAAGAAGCCGCGATGATCGACGGCTGCGGTCCTGTGAGGACCTTCTTCCTGATCGTCCTTCCCATCATGAAGCCCACCATTATTTCGGTCGGTATTCTGGAAACCATGTGGATCTGGAACGACTATCTCCTGCCGTACCTGGTGCTTAAAATCAGATACTACAAGACCGTTCCGATCGTCATCCAATACTTCCAGAGCGGTTACGGCCGTGTAGAGTGGGGCGCGATCATGGCGAGCATGGTCATCACTATCGTGCCTATCGTCATCCTCTACCTCTTCCTCCAGAAGTACATCATCAAGGGCGTACTTTCCGGCGCTGTCAAGGGATAATTTTCATTTCGAAAACAATCCTCAATCGTTAACCTACAAAACCAAAAAAACCGATTCGGGCTTCCTCAAGGCTTCGGGTCGGTTTTTTTCATGCCATATATTTTAAAAAATTTTCCACTCGCGGCAACTATTACATCACGCCGCATTGCATGAATCGCCGCTGTGTGCGAAAAATAAAACAGGGATTTTTCCGCGACGAAAAACGGGAAAAACTCTACTCTATCAGAAAAGGGACGGTTTTTGGCAATGACAAATCAGACAAGTTTTAAATGGCGCATGATGTGTGCCGCCTCCGCACTCGCCCTCATGGCGATTCCTGTGAGCTGCGGCATGAACGACAGAAACACCACTTCCAACGGCGTCAACGAAAACGGCATTTACGACGGCTCCAACCGCGACAATCTTCTTGACCGCGCGGGTCAGGTGATTGACGACACCGGCGACGCCATCGAACGGGGCGCGGATCGTGTGGAACGCGGTCTGGACGAGATCGACGACGGCATGACCAACAATGCCACCACCTCCACCACCTACGCGACGAACACCACCGTGACCACGACCACCACCACGCGTTCCGCCGCCGCAACGCGATAATTTATCCTTAGTGACCGCCAAAAACGGACAGCGCCGTTTTGTTCGCGTTCCAAAAGACGCGCCGAAACGAGCTGTCCGCTTTTTGTATTATAAGATAAATGAGAATTTAAGCGCGCAGCGGAGCTGCGCTAAGAGAATAGATAATAGATAAGAAATAATAACGAATAGATAGAAGGAAGGCGCAAAGCGCCTTGAATTATATATTCAGCGCGCAAGCGCTCCTTTTCTATTATCTATTATCTATTCTTTATTATCTATTATCTTAGCGAGCTTGCGAGCGCTCTAAATTCTCATTTAAATGAAGTGCCGTAGAATAAAACCCGCGATAGCCAATACCATCCATACCCCCACATACAGCGGCAGATAGCACAGCACAACCGCAAGATAACGGCGGCGGTATGCCTTTGGCGGCTTCATTCTGAGCCGTTCTATCCATCGCCAAAGAAGGAGATATCCCGTCAAGCCCACCGACAGAATCACTGCAAAGAACCACATCACCACCGGAGCCGTCTCGTCTGCCCCGAAGTCAGGCCATCCTTTTCGTATAAGGAAAAACAACAGAAGCAGCGCCGCCGCCGTTCCCAACACAAGGAACGCATCAAAACGCCGTCCCTTGCGGGAGAGTTTCTCCCTGCACAGCCATTCCGCCCCGATCATCACCGAAAGCCCCGCCAGCCCCATGAAAAACAATTCCGTGATGATAAAAAAGGTGCTGCTCATGTTTGGCAAAACAGGGAGCAGCCATGTGAAGAACCAGAATACCGCCGCCATGCTCCCCACCGACAGTAGGCCGCCGCTGCCCCCCGTCAGCACGGGAAAAAGGCCTTTCTCATTTTTTGATTCATTTGTCATGTCACCTCATGCCGCCTCCTGTCATTAACGCATCTCGAACCAGTACCACACCGCGAACACAAGGATAAAAAACGGCAGTGAAAGCAGCAGTTCCCACCGTCTGGCGATGCGCACGTCGGTATGTTTCACCCGTCCCGCCAGCCATTGCAGGAAGTGAAACAGCACACGGTAAGAAAGCAGCACGCCCCAACCGTATGCCATGATAATCGTGACAACCCAAAACGTAAGGGCGAGCGCAGAGGAAAAATCCGCGAAGGACAGCACCGCCATCCCGCCTATCACGCCCACTACGCCCAGACCAAAGAGCGGCCGGAAGACCGCCATTCCACGGGGGTGCGAGGAACCGGACGCCACGGACAGCGCGTGCGTTTCCTGCCACCTTTCACAGGCAAGCGTCAGCGCCAACACGAAAAAGGGATAGACGGTAAACAACGCTGCGTCTGTCGGAATAAACCGATCCATCAACGCCTGCACAGGCGCATACCATGCCGTCTCGTCATAGGGAAACAGTTGGTCGCCGTAGGTACCTATCACCATTTCCACCAATATACCCGCCACAGCGGAGCCAAATCCCATCAGTGGAGGCAGGATGTATTTTTTTGTGAATGTTGCTATTTTTGCTGTTCGAGGCACGTTTTACTCACTCCTTTTTCTTTTTTAACCAAAACACCAAAACGACAAGGCTGATAATCCAAAAGCCAAACATCAGGAATCCTATCGGAATAAACATTGCATCCTCTTCGCAATCATATGTCCCCGGCTTATCAAGCCACCACGCCGATGTAAACACGAGAGAAACATACAGCCAGAATACACTCAGAACACTGTATAGGATTCCAACAGCCACCTTTTTCACCGTCATACCTCCGTTTCACAATCGCCTAAAAGTCATCCGATATAACGAATGATACCATACATATATCCGAATGTCAATAAAAATATATCGAATTTCATCAATCTTAACAGAATGTTTAAAGAAAAAAATCCGCGATACAGCCTTTGCAAAAAGCCGTATCGCGGATTGCATTTTGAATTGTCAGTCAAATCAGATTCGGAGGGAGAGACGCAGAACGGGACAAAGCGCACGCCGAATCAAGAACCATTGCGCATTACGCATTTATTTGACTACGACCGTCCAGCCGAACTCATCGGGGAGCTTGCCGAACTGCATACCGGTGATCTTGTCGTAAAGCATCTGGGAGATTTCACCGATTTCGCCGTTGTTGATCGGGATGATGGTGTCGCCGCACTTGAGTTCACCAACCGGGGAGATGACCGCGGCGGTACCTGTGCCGAACATTTCCTTGAACTCGCCCTTCTTGTTGGCCTCAATGAGTTCTTCCACAGTAATCAGGCGCTCGGACACCTTGTAGCCCATGTGCTTGAGCACTTCGATGACCGACTTTCTGGTGATGCCGGGGAGAATGGAGCCGCGCAGCATAGGGGTGACGATTTCATCGCCCAGCACAAAGAACACGTTCATGGCGCCGACTTCCTCGATGTACTTGCGCTCTACGCCGTCGAGCCACAGAACCTGGCTGTACCCCTGCTCCGCCGCGACATCCTGCGCCTTCAGGGAAGCCGCATAGTTGCCGCCTGTCTTGGCATAGCCTGTGCCGCCGATGACCGCACGGACATATTTGGTCTCCACATAAATCTTAACGGGAGCCAGACCGCCGGCATAATAGGAGCCGGAGGGACTCATGATGATGATGAACTTATACTCGGTGGAGGTGTGCGCGCCCAGCGCGTCCTCGGTGCCGATGATGAAGGGACGGATGTAGAGGGAAGCGCCGTCGGTGTGGGGAACCCAGTCGCTGTCGATGTCAACCAGCATTTCGAGTGCCTTCTCTGCCAGTTCTTCGTCGATCAGCGGGATGCTCAGACGGTCGTTGGAGCTGTTGAGACGGGCAAAGTTCTGGTCGGGACGGAACAGTCTGATCTTGCCGTCCACGCCGCGATAGGCCTTCATGCCCTCGAAAACTTCCTGACTGTAGTGCAGGCACATACAGGCGGGGGTGAGATCGAGCGGACCGTAGGGGACGATGCGGGGATCATGCCAGTGTCCGTCGGTGTAATCCATGACAAACATATGATCGGTGAAGATTTTGCCGAAACCGAGCTTGGTTTCATCGGTGGGCTTCTGCTTGGGGGTCGTGGTCAACTGAACCTTGATTTCTTCCATAAGGTAAACACTCCTCTTAGTATCAATCTCAATGATTTTGATTTTCAAATAAACAAAAAATTGACAGCTTCTATGCTGTTTAAACTAAATTATAGCACTCTCACGCCTGATTTGCAAGTTTTTTGTATAAATTATTCCTGCATGATGTGGCAACGATACGTTGATACCAACGTGAAGTGTGAAGTGTGAAATGTGAAGTGAAATAGTGCATAACTTCCCACTCCTCACTATTTATCGCGGTTCGTACCGTTCGATCTTCTGGTCGGACGCCTCCGCGAGAGACGGGGCAAAGGTCAGTCCCAGCGCCGTGCCGTCGGGGAACAGCTCGTGCAGCGGCACCAGCACAAAGGCGCGTTGCCGCAGTCGCGGATGCGGCAGCGTCAGTTCGTCGCTCTCCATCGTGACCCCTTCATAAAGCAGCAGGTCGATATCCACCGTGCGGGGGGATTTGTACCCCACGCGCACCCGCCCCAGTACCGATTCGATACCCAGACACGCACCTAACAGGGCATTGGGAGAAAGCGACGTTTCGATCTCCGCCACGCAATTGAGATAAGGCGGCTGCGGCTCTGTAACCTCCACCGCTTCTGTCAGATAAAAGTCCGATGTGCGCAACAGTTTTGTACCGCAGAGCGCGTCGAGCGCATCGAGGGCAAGGCGGAGATTTTGCCGGGAATCGCCTATATTGCCGCCGAGTCCGAGAATGGCCTTCATATGCCGCCCTCCCTTCCTCTGCGAATGGTAACGGCAGCATATTGGATGTCGAATTTAACGGGCGCGCTCGGCTTGTAAACCGTGACTTCCACCTCCGCCGCCTGCGGAAATTCGATCAGGATCGCGTTGCACACCGCCTGCGCCGCGCGCTCGATGAGGTGGTAGGTGTTCTCCGTCATCACCCGGTAGGCGCAGTTGCACACCTCGTCATAATTGACCGTATGCGCCACATCGTCCGAATAGCAAGCCAGCATGAAATCACCGTATATACGGATGTCCAGATAGAAATACTGTCCCTTGCGGTTTTCCTCCGGCAGTACCCCGTGATAGGCATACACTTTTAAATGTTTGACCGAAATACAGTCCTGCATTTTTCATCCACTCCTTTATTTCTCACATACGCATTGTTGACAATTATTTTAATCATTTGTATAATAGAGTTGAGCGCTTCGCTGAGTTGGGCGCTTCGCTGAGTTGAGCGCTTCGCTGAGTTGAGCGCTTCGCTGAGTTGTATAGTTAATAGTTGCATAGTTACACTGCTCAACTATTAACTATACAACTACTAACTCAGCGACTGCAAGGAGCGCTCAACTCAGCGACTGCAAGGAGCGCTCAACTCAGCGACTGCAGGGAGCGCTCAACTCAGCGACTGCAAGGAGCGCTCAACTTTTATTATCAAACATTTGGCTCCCATTGTCAATAGCGAAAGGAGATAAAAAAATGGCGGATTTCAGTTTGATGTGGCCTTCGGACTGCCCGAGAGAGTATAAGGAGCTTAGCGATGAAAGCTGCAATGACCTGTCGCTGGAGCTTTTCTGTTCGCGGCTTTCCAAGAAGGAATATGACCGCAATGTCATTTTCACCATGCTCAGGCAGATGCCGTCCAGTGCGCGTGTTGTGAAGTACCGCGTGGATGTGTTCGACGATATCCTGCGCCATCCGGCGCTCCGTCAGAATATCACGGAGCTTCTGGAACAGCTTGAATTTCTCAAAAGTCTGCACAAGCACGCGCGTGATAGCGAAGCCGCCAGCATCTGGCAGATCATCAACCGCCTCAACGAACTCGATTCCTACATCGACTGTGTGACCGGCATCAAAACCACCCTCGAAGGGCAGGAAATCCACTCGGAGGGATTGCAGTCGCTGCTGGCGCTGGTGCGGGGCATTCATTCCGAAAGCGGCTTTCCGGCACTGAAAGAGGACATCAAACGCGTTGCGGGCGACACCGCCAAGATCCGAAGCGTCACTCTCGGCGTGAATCTCGACCGCACGCTCGCGCCTACGGAAGTAGGCGTTGTCTCCATCAACAACAAGCCTTATTCCCGCGCGGGCGTTCTCTCGAATTTCTACGAATTCGCTTCCGCCAAAGAGGGACTGCACGACGGCTCCGAAAACGCTTCCATGAAATTCCACACACCCAAGGATGGCAGCGCGGTCGGCGTGGCAACCCTGAAGCAGATTCCCGGTGCGAACGGCGCGTTTACGGGACTGGCGCGGGTTTACACCTCCGGCGACGGCGAGAGCAATCCCCTGATGAACAACCTCAACGGAGTCATCACCGATATGCTCAAGCCCGTGGTGCGCAAGCTCAACGATGTGCTGGCGAAATATGTGGACGTGAGCGGCTATTCGCTCATCTCGCTCATTCCCGAACTGACCTTTTATCTGCGCTGGGCGGAACTGATCGAAAAGCTGACGGAGGCGGGCGTTCCGATGTGCAAGCCGGAAATCCTGCCCGAAAGCCGCCGCGAATTCTACGCGGAAGGCTTGTACAACCTCAAACTCGGACTCAAAAAGGCGGACGGCGAGCCGCTCGACATCGTACTCAACACGGTGGATTTCCGCGCCGAACGCCGTATTTATATCATGACCGGTCCCAACCGCGGCGGCAAGACCACCTTTACCCAGGCAGTGGGACTCATCTTCCTCATGGCGCAGCATGGGCTGTATGTCCCCGCCAAGCGGTGTATGCTCTCTCCCGCCGACTGCATTTACACCCATTTCCCCGCCGATGAAAACCGCACGGTTGACCTCGGACGACTGGGGGAAGAATCCAAGCGCATGAGCGAAATTTTCTCCGAGGCGACAGACAGAAGTCTGCTGCTCTTTAACGAATCCCTCGCCACCACCAATTTTGAAGAAGGTCTGTATATCGCCAAGGACGTGGTCAAGGCGCTGCATTATCTCGGCGCGCGCACCATTTTCAATACCCATATGCACGATCTGGCGATGCATCTCGACGAACTCAACCAGTCCGAACCGACCGACAGCGCCGTAGCCAGTCTGATTACGGGCATTGACAACGGACAGCGCTCCTATAAGGTGTCGCTGGCGCCGCCCTGCGGTCAAAGCTATGCCCGCGACATCGCCAAGAAATACGGCGTGACCTACGGGCAGATCAAAGCGACCATCGACGAGAGAAAAACGCACTGAACGATGGGGGTTGACAGACCTATTCCGGGGTTCCCGCGGGAATGTAAACCACTTACGAAAGGATTGAGGATATCATGTCAAAGCGAGACAAAAAGCAAAAAGAAAAACAGGCCATGAACACCGAGGAAATCCGCGCCCTGCGCGAGGAAGAACGCATCAATTCGGTCTTTCCCGAACAATCCCAGTCCGGCAAGCTCATCAACAATCTTCTGGTGCTGCTGGCCTCGCTTCTCACCGCCGCTGTAGTGATTGTCGGACTTTTTTACCTCAACCGACTGACCTCCTTTATGAATGCTTACGCGCTGCCCTACCTGTGGATGATAGACGACAGCAGCGGATTTATGACGGAACTGCTGCACTGTGCCATCCGTCTGCTTTTTGTGCTGGTTATCTGTATACTTTTCGGCTTCGCGCTTGACATTAACTTTTCTTCTGTGGGACGACCAAAAGAGGTGTGGCAAAAGTATGTCAAATGGTGCGTGCTGGCCGCCTTTGGAAGTGATGTGCTGCTGATGCTCATTTCACGCATCTTCGGCGGACGTTCGGCAGGTGTTTCGGGGAGTATATTCGCACAGATCATGTATTACATCACCAAGCTGGCGGTGGTTCCTTTTACCAATATCATGCTGTATCTGGTCATTCCCTCCGCGATCATCAAAATCGTCGTCACGCTGGTATCCAACTCCGACAAAAAGCTGGAGCTTCCGCTGACCGTCATTACGACAATTACACTGACACTCGGCATGCTGGGAATGTCATGGAATGGCGTTCAAAATGCAGGATTACTGCTGGCCGTCTATGCGCTGATACAAAGCGCGTCGTACAGCGTGGTCTATCACCGCACCAACACGATCTGGCGACCCACGCTACTATACATGGGCGTGACGGCGCTGTATTATCCCCTGTCGTATCTTTTGAATATGATTTAAGACAATGAAAAACACAGCCTCCTTTTTCTCTCGCACAACGAAAAAAAGGAGGCTTTTTGCATAAAATTGGCTTGTTTCTGTCCCGCACCATTACGCATTACGCATTACGCATTACGAATTGAAATGTTCTGTCGCATACTTCCTCAATGAACTTGCGGTCATGGGAAACGCTGATGATCGTGCCGCCGTATTCCCGCAGGGCGCGGCGAATAACCGGCCCCGACAGCGGGGAAAAATTCCGCGTCGGCTCATCGAGCAGCAGCACGTCGCAGCGGTCGAGATTCATGGCGATAAACCAGAGCTTCGCCTTCTGTCCGCCCGAAAGCGCCGCAATGGGGTGTTCCGTCTCGGCGGCGGTATAGCGCATACTGCCGAGATAGGTGCGGATCGCGGTCAGTTCATCCTTGTCCCCCGTCCGGCTGAGAAACTGCACCGGGGTGAGGGACAAATCCATGCCGTCAGCGTAATTCTGCGGCATATAGGCGGCTTTGATGTCGGTACGGGTCAGCAGCTGCGCCGCGATATGGCGGAGCAGCGTGGTCTTGCCCGCGCCGTTTCGACCGACAATGCAAAGCTTTTCCCCGCCGCTGACATGAAGGTCGATATTTTGCGCCAGTTCCCTGCCCTCCACCGCAAGCGTGTCAAGGTGCAGGTCAAGGATAGTCTTGCCCTTCTGCGAGGTGATATCGGGCGAAAAGCGGACGAAAATCTCGTCCTCCGTCTCCGGCAGCTGCGTCATGGCTTCATGTTCCCGCTCAAACCGCCGCTCCATCGACTTGACCGCCGCCATTTTCTTTTTGAGAAGCTGGCCTCCGTGCGGGTCGGCGCGGCTGATGACATTCTGCTCATGCTCCACGCGGGACTGGATGCGGCGGAATTTCTCCTGCTGCTTTTCATACTCCGCCTGCTCCTTGCGCGCCATCTGTGTCTGATGGGAGCGGGATGCCGCGCGGCGCTCCACATATTCGCGGTAGCCGCAGCGGTTCACGGAGTAAACCGGCACCGTCTTGCGGCGCACCTGTTCGAGATGAATAATGACATTGGCGGTGTTTTCGAGAAGGGTTTCGTCGTGGGAGACATAGAACACCGGCACATCCGTCTCCCGGATGAATGACTCCAGCCATTGCAGCGTGGGAATATCCAGATCGTTGGACGGCTCGTCAAGCAGCAGCAGGGACGGGCGGCGGATGAGAAGCGCCGCCAGCTGAAGCTTGACCTTTTCGCCGCCTGACAGGGTGCCGACAGTCTGATCAGAATAGAAGAAATCAAGGGGCAGTCCCAGCCGCCGCGCGGTGTCAGTCAGTTCCTCCGCAGTGCGGTCATAGAAGCCCTCCGACGCGCAAAAGGTTTCATACACGGTCATGCCGCTCTGTGCCTTTGGAAACTCCTGCCGGAGATAGCCGACACTGCCGTCCTTGACGATTTCGCCTGTATATTCGCAGTAATTCTCCACTAAACGGGCATCGTAAATGAGTTGCAGCAGCGTGGATTTGCCGTTGCCCTCTTCTCCGATAATGGCGGCTTTGTCGTGCTCCCTGAGCGTAAAGGAGAAATCCTCGATGAGGGTGCGAAGATCGCGGCGGTGTGTCACCGTAAGATGTTTGATTTGCAGGATATGTCCCGCCCTCCTTTTTGTTTTTTTATCTAGCCGATTGTAAAAGTTGAAAAACGGCGTAAATTCGGGCTTTGGTCAACGGGAAAGGGGGGCTTTTTTCTCCGTTTGGAGCAAGGCAACTCGTGATATTGGGCTGTTGCCGTATTCGCCTGACCCCGTCGCAAATCCAAGCGCGTCTTGCTCGTTCGGCTACGCCTCACTCGTGGGGCTTTGCCCCACCCCCCACAAGGGCGCTGCCCTTGACCTG
>CAMHAV010000004.1 GCA_946182865.1 uncultured Clostridia bacterium | reverse complement strand
GCACAATTTGCCTGATTTACGTTGGTTTTAGGTGCTGTGTGCAAGGCGGGATTTAAAAGAAAAAAGCATAGCGCAGCGCATAACTAGCGAGCGTCTTTTTTCCAGGCGAGCGTGGGAGTCCAGGGGGGGAGGCCCTCCTGGCAGGTCAAGGGCAGCGCCCTTGCGGGGCGTGGGGCAGCGCCCCACGAGTGAGGCGAAGCCGAACGAGCAAGACACGCTCCGATTTGCGACGGGGATGGGCGAATACAGATAGGCGTCCCCATCCCGATTGCCATGCGTTCCAATGGAGAAAAACGTTCCCTTTCCCATTGACCACCCCCGTATTTCCGCGATTTTTCAACTTTTACAATCGGCTAATTTACTATTGCAAGGAGGATGACTTTTGAGCGAACGTCTGATGCACATTCTGGTGGATTCATTCCCCAAAATCCTGACACAGGGACTTCTGATGACGGTACCCCTGACGGTGCTTTCCTTCGCGCTGGCGCTGGTGATTGCCATGGGCTGCGCGATGGTGCAGGTTGCCAATATCAAGGGACTGCGGCAGTTGGTGCGGTTTTACATCTGGATTATCCGTGGCACGCCGCTGCTGGTGCAGCTTTATCTCGTTTACTTCGGATTGCCCGATCTCGGCATCGTGCTGCCCGCGTTTCCCTGCGCGGTGCTGGTGTTTGCCCTGAACGAGGGAGCCTACTGCGCCGAAACCATGCGCGCCGCCATCGAATCGGTGCCGAAAGGACAGTTGGAGGCGGGTTACTGCGTGGGCATGAGCTATCTGCAAACCATGCGGCGCATTATTCTGCCGCAGGCTTTCCGCACGGCCTTTCCGCCGCTGTCCAATTCCCTGATCTCCATGATTAAGGACACCTCCCTTGCCGCCAATATCACGGTGGTGGAGATGTTCATGACGGCGCAGCGCGTGGCGGGACGCACCTATGAACATCTGGCGCTTTATGCGGAAGTGGCGCTGATCTATCTGCTGTTCTGTACGGTCATCACGCGGCTGCAGGCGCTGGGCGAAAAGAAATTATCCCGGATGAACGGGGGTGACGTGATCCGTGCTTGAACTCAGAAACCTGCATAAATCCATCGGCGGCACGGAGATTCTGCACGGCGTAGACCTCACGCTCCAAAAAGGCGAGGTGCTGGCAGTGATCGGCCCGTCGGGTTCGGGCAAGACGACGCTTCTGCGCTGCCTCAATTTTCTGGAACGCGCCGACAGCGGCAACGTCACGCTGCTGGGACAATCGCTGGATATGGCGGCCGCTTCCCGCAAGGATATCGCGTCATACCGCCGTCACACGGCGTTTGTCTTTCAGAATTTCAATTTATTTGCCAACAAGACCGCCCTGCAAAACGTCACTGAGGGGTTGATCGTCGCGCGGGGCATGACGAAATCCGAAGCGGAACACATCGGCAGAGAGGCGCTGCAACGTGTGGGACTTGCGGACAAGGCGGATGCTTACCCCGTGCAGCTCTCCGGCGGACAGCAGCAGCGCGTCGCCATTGCGCGCGCTATTGCTTCCGAGCCGGATGTGATTCTGCTGGACGAGCCGACCTCGGCGCTTGACCCGGAGCTCATCAGCGAAGTGCTGGCCGTCATCAAGCAGTTGGCTGACGACGGCATGACTATGATCATCGTGACCCATGAGATACGCTTTGCCCGCCATGTGGCGACGAATGTTCTCTTTATGGACGGGGGTCGCGCACTGGTTCACACATCGGCCAAGGAATTTTTTGAGAACCCGACCCACGAGAGAGTGCAGAGCTTTTTGCAGTCTCTTGATGAACAATCTTATGAAAACACGAAAGGAAGTAATTGACATGAAAAAAGGAACCCGAATGAAAAAAATCGCTTCGCTGCTTTTGGCAGCGGCGCTGCTGCTGAGTGTTCCGGTAAGCTGCGGCGGCAAGAATGACGATCTGCTGGAGAATGTGCGCAAAAAAGGCAAGCTCACCATTGCGATGGAGGGTACCTGGGCGCCCTGGACGTATCACGACGAGTCCGACAAGCTGGTGGGCTTCGATGTGGAGATCGGGCAGTATATTGCCGATTCCATCGGCGTGGAAGCGGACTTTGTAGAGGGCGAATGGGACGGACTCTTCGCCGGCATGGATGCGGGACTGTATGATCTGGTCATCAACGGGGTTGACAGCACCCCCGAACGTGCCGAAAAGTACGATTTCTCCGAGCCGTATGCCTATATTCACACCGTTCTCGTGACGCACAAGGACAACACCGACATCACGAGCTTTGAAGATTTAAAGGGCAAGACCACCGCCAACAGCATCGGCAGCACTTACATGGAACTGGGCGAAAAGTACGGCGCGACGGTCAAGGGCGTGGATTCACTGGGCGAAACCATGCAGATGGTGATGGCGGGCAGAGTGGACGCGACCCTCAACGCCGAAGTTTCCGTGCTGGATTATATGAAAGAACAGCCCGACGCGGCCATCAAGATTGTCGCCTCTACTGAAGAAGCCAATCAGGTAGTGATTCCCATGCGCAAAGGGAAGAACAGCGATTCGCTGCGCGCGGCAGTGAACGAGGCCATTGCCAAAATGCGCGAGGACGGCACATTGTCGGCTCTGTCCGAGAAATACTTCGGTTCTGACATCACCAATCCGTAATCCGTCATGCGTCATCGAAGAATCGTTTTCCGTTCACTGGTGAGACTGTCGCTGCCCGCCATCGTGCAGCAATTGCTCGGTTCGCTGCTGCAATATGTCGATACCGCCATGGTGGGACATTTAGGCGAAGCGGCCACCGCGGCGGTCAGCACCAGTACTACCGTCAACTGGCTGGTGCATTCCATTCCCTACGGCTTTGCGGTGGGGCTGCTGTCGCTTCTCTCGCAAGCCAACGGCCGGGGAGATCACGAGGAGATGAAGCGGCTTTCGGCGCTGGGTATGCGGCTTTCGGTCTGGCTGGGACTGGCACTTACAGCGATATGTCTGGCCATTTCGCCCTTTCTGCCGGTCTGGATGCAGGCGGCTCCCGAAATACGCCGCCCCGCCTCGCTCTATTTCTTTATCGTGAGCGTCCCGCTGCCTTTTTCCGTCATCACCAGCATGCTGGCTTCCGCCATGCACGCGGTCAAGGACACCCGCACCCCCATGGTCATCAACCTTTCCGCCAACGCGCTGAATGTGCTGCTCAACTATCTGCTGATTTACCGCCTATCGCTGGGTGTGCTCGGCGCGGCCTATGCCACCGCTGTTTCCACGACGCTCGGCGGCGTCGGCATGTTTGTGGCTTTTCGCTGCAAGGCGGCGCTGCGTTTTGGATGGGACGCGTATTTTGTGCGTCAAACGGCACAGCTCAAGGCGCTGCTGCGGGTGGCCCTGCCTGTGACATCCACCTCGGTGGTTTCCTGCGCCGGGTATATCGTCTTTGCGGGCATGGTCAGCGGCATGGGTGTGGTCACATTCGCGGCGCATTCCATTGCCGTGACCGCCGAAGAAATTTTCTATCTGCCCGGATACGGCATCCGAACCGCAACCTCCGCGCTCATCGGTACGGCCATCGGGGAGCAAAATGAGCGTAAATTCCGTGACACGCGCAGCGTCAGCCTGTGGCTGACGATTGTGCTCATGCTGCTCAGCGGCGTGATTCTGTTTTTCACCGCCTATCCTCTTATGCGGCTGTTCACCAGCAGCGAAACGGTGGCGCAAATGGGCGCGCAGGTGCTGCGCATTGTGGCATTTTCCGAACCGTTCTTCGGACTCATGGTCGCGTGGGAGGGCATCAGCTACGGCACGGGACACACCCGCAGCGTGTTTGTGATCGAAGCGCTGAGTATGTGGGGCGTGCGTATTCTGCTGACATGGCTGGTGGTGCGTGCGGGCTATGGGCTGAATGCCGTGTGGTACTGCATGATTGCGGACAATGTGACCAAGGCGGTGGCCCTTACCGTAAAGGGACTGATGGCGCGGGGGAAAGTGCAGACAGCATAAAATCTCCTGCCCTTGTTTTGTTGATATTCTTTAGTATTTTTTCAAAAAAGTCTCTGTGTGTTGTTCAAACAACACATAAGAGGCTTTTCTTTTTGGCACAATTGTGATATAATCAAGGTAAAGCCATTTCCTTTGGTATCTCTTTTAACATGTCTTGTAACAGGTGTGAGGGACAAATTACTTTATTTAGGAGGACATCATTATGTCAGATTTCAAAGATTTACGCATTGTGGACAATTTTTACCAGACGTCGCTGTTTTTCCCTATGCCGACGGTGCTGGTAAGCACGCTGGCCGATGATGGGCAGACCAACTGCGGCGCGTATTCGCTCGTGCAGCCGTATTACATCGCGGGCAAGGACTATTATGCCATGCTGCTCTGCTGCCGCAATTCGTCCAATACCGCGCAGAACCTGATCAAGCGCAAGAAGTGCGCCCTCAATTTCATCCCCGACGACGCGAAGTATTTTAAAGAAGCGGTGCGTCTGGGATGGCCGGGCGACACCACGGCGGAAAAGATGAAAGATTTTTCCATGACGCTGGAGGACGGTCTGCGCGCCGAAGCCGACCCGTCGGGGACATATCCCAAGGTCATCAAAGAGGCGTTTCAGGTGATGGAATGCACATGGGTGGACACCCTTGACGGCGCGGAGAATGACGGGCCGCTGCCGGAGGGGGACGATCACTACACGCTCGAAAAATACCACGATTTCAACGGTATTACCAGTCCCTACGGCGCGCATTTCATTCTGAAAATCGACAAGATCCTGATGAAGGAAAAATACTACAATGCCATTGTGAACGGCGTGACCAAAAAAGATTTTCCGCCCTGTCCCATTGACTACGGCTACCGCGACTCTAAAAATTTCTGGTATCACAAGCACGCCAAGATGCGCGCGGAGCTGCTGCCCGTGCGTCAGACAACGCTGGCTTCCGTGCGGTATGCCGCCGACCGCACCGACCCGACGGTGCATTTTACCGACGATGCGCTCGAAACCATTGTCAACGTGCCGCGTATTTTCCTGCCCACCGTGCTGCGTGGCTGCGTGGCCTGGGCGAAAGAGAACAACGTCACGGAGATCACCGCCGCGGAAATGAAGATCATCAACGACAAGCGCAGCAAAGAAAAGAAGAAATAAACAAAAGAGATCGAAAAAGAAAAAAGCGAAGCGCCAACCAGCGAGCGAATGCGAGCGCGGGAATCCAAGGGGGCAAGCCCTCTTGGTGGGTCAAGGGCAGCGCCCTTGCGGGGGTGGGCAGCGCCCACGAGTGAGGCGAAGCCGAACGAGCGAAATGCACTTCGACAATCGGCAGGTTGGGGCGAATACGGATGGAAGTTCCCATTGACCGAACCCCGTATTTCCGCATTTTTTCACAATTATACTTACTGTTCACAACTTAGGGTAATAAACTCCCTCCGGCACGCCTGCGGCGTGCCACCTCCCTCAGAGAGGGAGCTGACAGAGGTAAGCTGTGGATAGTGCATTTACAATCGGTTGAAAGTAAGACAAAGAAAGGACAAAAAAATGGAAATCGAAAGACAGTTTCTCATTGACGCATTTCCCGACCTGCCGGAGCTGTACCGCGCGCAGGTCTGTCAGGGATATCTTTCCACGGCGCCGGTGGTGAGGATCCGCCGGTTCGCCTATCCCGACGGCTCCGACAAATACGAGATGACCGTCAAGGGGAAAGGCACGCTGGTGCGAGCGGAGGTCAATATACCCATCACGGCCGAGCAGTACAATGAAATGGCGGGTCTGCTCAAACGCGCGCCCATTCGCAAGGATTACCGCGTCTATCCATTGGAGGGCGGTCTGAAACTGGAATGCAGCATTGTGGACAGCGGCACGGAAACCGGCTTTATGTATGCCGAGGTGGAATTTGACTCGGTAGAGGCGGCCAACGCCTTTGTGCCGCCGTCGTACCTCGGACGGGAGGTGACGGAAAACCGCGATTTCAGCATGAGCAATTACTGGATCAAGGGCAGACTGGAGCTTTAACCAAAGAAAGAGGGAACAACCACATGAAAGACCTTAAAACACAGGTCAATGAAGTGATTGCCAAGCGCGGGTTGGGCAGTTGTATGAACAACACCAAATGGCGCGAGCTGCGGGAGGGGATGGTGAACGAAATGCCTTTCCCGCCTCCGTTCATCCTCAAAACGGTGCTGGAAGAGACTTGCCCGGACGAACCTTTCTTTCAGTCAGACGTTTCCTATTGGGGCGATTGGGGAGAGGATTTTTTGTATTACCCCGCAACAGGCGCGAACCGTTGGTTTGTGATCGAGTGGGTGAAAGTCAGACCGCGTTATCTGGAGCGCAGGGGCAGACTGCTGGCGCCGCGGTTGATTGACGCTTCGGCTCAGTTTGAAGCGATTTTGGGGAAATACCATATTCCCTTCGAGCGGCAGGACGACGTTTACTGCATCTATGGCTATCGTTGATACCTGCGGATATCGTTGATACCTATGGCTATCGTTGATACCTGCGGATATCGGTGAAATATAATATCCTACCCGCGTCTGCAATATATCTAGATTTTGTAATAAAATATAAAAAAATCTGGATAAAATATTGAATAATCGGGTGCGCTGTGGTACAATGGAGAAAAGAAACGGAGGGTGATTCCTATGACGTCACTTGACAAAAAATATATTCTGGCGCTCGACGAAGGCACCACCAGCGCAAGAACCATCCTGTTTGACCGGGATATGAACGCGCTGAACACCGCGCAGCAGGAATTTGCGCAGATTTACCCGCAGCCGGGCTGGGTGGAGCATGACGCGATGCAGATTTACGCCACGCAGTACGCCTCGATGACCGAGTGCATTGCCAAAAGCGGCATTTCCGCCGACGAAATCGCGGGTATCGGTATCACCAACCAGCGGGAAACCACTATCGTGTGGGAAAAAGCCACCGGCAAACCGATCTACAACGCCATCGTCTGGCAGTGCCGGCGCACGGCCAAGATTTGCGAACAGCTCGAGCGGGAGGGTCACGCCGAATACATCCGGCAGGCGACAGGACTCAAACTGGACGCGTATTTCAGCGGCACCAAGATCAAGTGGATTCTCGACCATGTGGAGGGCGCGCGCGAAAAGGCGGAGCGGGGCGAACTGCTCTTTGGCACGGTGGACACATGGCTCGTCTGGAAACTGACCGAGGGCGCGGTGCATGTGACCGACCGCACCAACGCCTCCCGCACGATGCTTTACAATATCAACACGCTGTCATGGGATGAAAAGCTCTGTGAATTGCTGGGCATTCCCATGAGCATGCTGCCCGAAGTCAGGAGCAGCAGCGAAATCTACGGCTATATGAGCCTGATGGGAGCCAAAGTGCCGATCTGCGGCATGGCGGGCGACCAGCAGGCGGCGCTCTTCGGACAGGGCTGCGTGTCGGAGGGCGATCTGAAGATTACCTACGGCACGGGCTGCTTCCTGCTCGCCAACACGGGCGTGAAGCCTGTGTTCAGCCGTCACGGACTCGTGACCACCATTGCCGCGACCACCAAAGACCAACCGGTGGAATACGCACTGGAGGGAAGTGTCTTTACGGGCGGCGCGGTCATACAATGGCTGCGCGACGAACTGCGTCTGATCCATGATTCCGCCGACAGCGAATATTTTGCCGAAAAGGTGAGCGACAACGGCGGCGTGTATATCGTTCCGGCTTTCACGGGACTGGGCGCGCCTTATTGGGATATGCATGCGCGCGGCACCATCACGGGACTGACGCGCGGCGCGGGACGCAATCACATCATCCGTGCGGCACTCGAGGCCATCGCGTTCCAGTCCAATGACGTGATCGACGCGATGCGTTCCGATTTCGGCGGCCCCATCCATGTGCTGAAAGTGGACGGCGGTGCCTCCGCGAACAATTTCCTCATGCAGTTCCAGTCGGATATCTCCGACGTGCAGGTCGTCCGTCCGGCGCAGAAAGAGGCGACGGCGGCCGGCGCGGCGTATCTGGCGGGACTCGCGGTGGGTCTTTTTGAGCCGGAAAAGCTGCACGGCGGCACGGAAGTAAACGCGGTTTTTGCCCCCGATATGACGGCGGAAACAAGAGAAAAACTGCTGCACGGCTGGCACGCGGCCGTCGCGGCTTGCAGAGGTGTTTGATATGGCAGTGGAAGTGAAAGAACGTGAATTTCCGTCTACCGACGGAATCCACACTTTAAAAGGAAAGATGTACATTCCCGAGGGACAGCCGAAGGGCATCTTCCATCTGGTACACGGCATGACCGAGCATATCGGGCGGTACGATGCATTCCTGCGCGAAATAGCGGAGGCAGGCTATGTCTGCGTCGCCTACGACAATCTCGGTCACGGCAATACCGCCGTGGATGACAGCGAGCTGGGCTATATCGCCAAGAAAAACGGTTGGAAGCTGCTGGCTGCCGACGTGAACGCTGTGGGCAACGCCGTCAAGAACGAATATCCCGGTTTGCCCTATTATCTCATGGGACACAGCATGGGTTCGTTCATTGTGCGGCTGACTGCGGCGAAGTACCCCGATCTGCCCGACAAGTTGATCGTCATGGGTACAGGCGGCCCCAATCCCGCATCGGGTGTGGCGCTGGGACTCATCAATACCATCGGATTCTTCTGCGGCAAACGTCATATTTCCCCGCTGATCGAAAAACTGGCGTTCGGGGACTACAACAAGGGCTTCGGAGACGGCACTAACGGAGACTGGCTCTCGAAAAATCCGGAAGTGCGTCGGATTTATAACGCGGATAAATTCTGCAACTATCATTTTACCGTCAGCGCCATGCATGATCTGGTCAAACTCAATCGTGAGGTCAATTTGTCCAAATGGTTCAAGCGCATTGGAAAGTCTAAGCTGCCCATCCTTCTGGTTTCGGGTGCGGATGACCCTGTGGGCGAACACAGCAAGGGCGTTAAGACGGTGAATCAAAAGCTTGTCAAGAAGGGCGCCGACGTCCGCATGAAACTCTACGACGATAATCGCCACGAAATCCTCAACGACACCGCCCGCGACGAGGCGATTGCCGATATTCTGGCCTTTATCGAGGGCTGAGCCGCAAAATAATCCGTCTTTCCGCAGGTTTTGCGGATCATTTAACTCATTCATGATTGATGTATATAAAAAAGAGGAACCGCTCTGTTGCTGTGAGAGGTTCCTCTTTTTTATGTTTTGTAAAATGTAAATATTTTGTAAACGCTTTTTGTCTGTTGTCTTGTATGTCGTCGGTTCGGAAAAAGTGTGCAATACACAATAAAAAAACTCGCACAAATATCTCGAAATGCATTGACATTTGGGAGTGAAAATCCTATAATGATTATACAAGTGGGGCGAAATGTCAGAAAAATCCAGAAAATGTTGAGAAGTGGGGCGAAAATCCTGTAAAAGGTAATCGGCTCCGAAGGTCTGTGAAACAAATCTTCAAGCAGCCGATTTGTATGCGCTTTCTCTTTTCACCGCGTTCATTATACTACATTATATCCCATTTGTCAAAGGAATATGCGGATTTTTGAGAAAAAAGTCAAGCATGACTGATATTGGCGTTCGCGGGGCGGACGCGGGAGAGGAGGGAACCGTATGCTGATCGGCAATGCCGTACATAACATCGACACGAAAGGTCGTGTCGTTATCCCGGCGAAATACCGTGAAGATCTGGGTCTCTCTGTAGTGGCCGTCAAAAGCGCGGACGGCTGCATCCGTGTTTATCCCAAGGCGTCCTATGAGCAATTCCTCGAAAAGCTGCGTCAGGGTACGGCTCCTATGGTAAAGCTCCGCCGCAAGCTGATTATCAATGCGGAAGAACTGGCTCTCGACAGCCAGGGACGCATCCTCATCTCCGAGGAAACCCGTCTTTCGGTGGGCATCAAGGACAAGGTGCGCATGGTCGGCATGATCGACTGGATCGAGTTCTGGAACGAAGAGGAACTGGAAAAGGTGAACGAGGCAAACGAAATGTCGCCTGAGGAAGAGATGGCGCTGATGGAGCAGCTGGGACTTGCATGACGTGTCCGGCAGAGAAAGCAGGGGGAACTTCTTTGGAATTTCAACATATTCCTGTATTGTTCGGTGAGACCATCGACTCGCTGGATGTACAGCCCGACGGCATTTACGTGGACTGCACCGCCGGCGGAGGCAATCACAGTGCGGCTGTGCTGGAACGGCTGGGGCCGGACGGCAGGCTTGTCTGCCTCGACCGCGACCCTGACGCGATTGCCGCCGTGACCGCGCGCTTTGCGGGCGACGAACGCGTGACAGTGATACATACCCCTTACAGCGCGATAGCCGATGTGCTGGACGGTCTGGGCATTCCCGCCGTCAACGGTATTCTGATGGATATCGGCGTATCCTCTCACCAGGTGGATACCGCCGAGCGCGGCTTTTCCTTTCACAAGGACGCGCCGCTGGATATGCGCATGAGCCAGGAGGGCGTGACCGCCGCCGATCTGTGTGCCTCTATGACGTGGCAGCAGCTCGCGGAGATTTTCAGCCGCTACGGCGAGGAGAAATTTTCCGTCAGAATCGCCAAGGCGATATGCGCCGAGAGAGAGAAAGCGCCCATCGACACGACATTCCGACTGGCCGAAATCATTTCCGACGCGGTGCCGGCAGCCGCCAAGCGGGGCGGACATCCCGCACGCAAGGTTTTTCAGGCGCTGCGCATTGCCGTCAACGACGAATTGGGCGAACTGGAACGCGGCTTGCAGGCCGGATTTGACAGACTGGCGCCGGAGGGCCGGCTTTCGGTGATTACCTTTCACTCGCTGGAAGATCGGATTGTCAAGCAGACGATGGCCAAGTGGTGCGAGGGCTGCACCTGTCCGCCGGAGTTTCCGGTGTGCGTATGCGGCAACAAGCCCAAGGCAAAGCTGCTCACCCGAAAGCCGATCGTGCCGTCGGAGGAGGAACTCGAGAGAAATCCCCGCAGCCGCAGCAGCAAGCTGCGGACGTGTATCAAGCTGTGAACAAACGCAGTTTTTTGTGAGATAAAAATAGTATTAAAAACGACAGATAACGACAAATGAAAGTGCAGGAGGTAACGAAAATGCCAATGACCGAAGGAAGTATCGCATATGATCTGACCGTCAGAAAAGAGAAGCAGCAGGAAGAAACCGGGGCGGGCGCAAGAAAGTCCACCCGTCACGTTGTATCCGCCAAGACCGTCAAGCTCAACAAGCTGAGCCGCCAAAAGCAGGTGACGGCTCCGCTTCCCGTGGTGAAAGCGTTCCATTCTCTGGATGCGCATCAGTGGAAGCTGGTGATTCTTTCGGGTGCGGCATTTTTGGCGCTGATGTCTTTCTTCCTGATCTCCATCAGCTATCAGGTCAGAGAAAATGAGCTTGCGTCTGCGATTGCCGAAAGACAGCAGCGTCTCGCATCGCTACAGGACGATTATGGCAATCTGATGATTAAGTACGACAACAAGATGAGCGACGCCGCTATTGAAGAATATGCGCGCACCAAGCTGGGTATGCAGAAAAGAGAAAGATTTCAGATGGAATGGATCGAAGTGGGCAAGGAAGATGATTTTGAAAATGACGACGCCGAAAAAACCGGATTGATCGATCAGTTCAAGTCATACTTTGATTAAAAGCAAAATAAATATGAATTGCCGACCGATGTTGCTTGATGCAAGAAGAACGTCGGTTGGCAATCACAGACATGAGGCTTAACAGGAGAGTTGAGATTGATTCTTAACTCTCGTTTTGCGTTGAATGCGGAGAATGCCGCAGGCATGGCGGAGGTGTGCAAGTGGAAGAAAAAGAGCAAGGGAAGAAAGCTTTTTGGAACAATTTTAACTTTTTCGAACGGTACAAAGGACTCGATCATATTTCGCACAGGGTGGCCATTCTGGAGTTGATCGTCGTAGGTCTTGTGATTGCGATTTTCTTCAATCTCCTGAATCTGATGGTCATTCGCAGTGATAAATACCAGCAGGCGGCGGCCTCGCAGCAGCTTAAAACCGAAACGCTTCCCGCCAACCGCGGCACGATCTTCGATGCCAACGGCGAAAAGCTGGTCAGAAGCGCGGCGGCTTGGGTGGTATATCTTGCGCCCGCTGAGATTCAGGAAGACCAGCGCAAGGAAATTTGCCAGACGTTGTCCGACGTGCTGGGGCTGGATTACAACAGCGTGCTGGAAAAGACCCATTCCAAATATACCAGTGTCAAGCTGACGGTGAAGGCGGACAAAGACCAGAAAGATATTCTGCGGGCGTTTATCTATCGTACCTGCTATGTCGGCAAAGAAACATACACGGGGGAGGATGGCAAAAAGCACACCCGCAAGGTGGTGTTTCTGGAAGATCACCCCGATATGAAACTCGAAAAGAAAGAAAACTATCCCTATATCAAGGGGGTAACGATCGCCACCGATACCAAGCGATACTACTTTCACGATACCCCGCTGGCCTCCACCGTGCTGGGCTTTACCAATTACGAGAATGTCGGTTCCGCCGGACTGGAAAGCTATTACAACAACACGCTCAAGGGCGTGGACGGCAAGATCATCAAGGCCAAGAATTCCAAGGGCGGCGAAATGCCGTTTGATTACGACACCGTCATTCCCGCTATCGACGGCAACAGCCTGGTGCTGACCATCGACGCGAATATTCAGGCGACGCTGGAAAAATACCTGCGTCAGGCGGTCATCGACAACAACGTCGAAAACAAAGCCGTGGGCATTATCATGAATGTCAACACGGGCGCGATTTACGGCATGGCCACCATGAACGACTACGATCCCGCCAATTACCTTGAAATCAAGGACGAACAGGATCTGCAAAAGATCGCGGAGATCGAAGATCCCGAGGAAAAATCCAAAGCAATCAGTGCGGCGCAGCAGAGACAGTGGCGCAACAAGGCGGTCAACGACGCGTATGAACCCGGCTCGGTTTTTAAACCCATTACCATGGCGGCGGCGCTCGAAGAAGGCGTGACCAGCATGGACGACACGTTCACCTGTGTCGGATACAAGGTTGTGGGCGGCCGCAGGATCCACTGCCATAAGACAGGCGGTCACGGTCAGGAAACCCTGACGCAGGGCATGATGAATTCCTGCAACCCCGTGCTGATGACGCTGGGTGAACGTCTGGGCGGCGCGAATTTCTACAAATACTTCTCCGCGTTCGGCCTGACCGCCAAAACCGGCATTGACCTGCCGGGTGAAGCGGTAGGCGTGTACCATCACGAGAACGATCTCGGCGTGGTGCAGGTGGCGTCATCCTCGTTCGGCCAGACTTTCACCGTCACGCCGATTCAGATGATCACGGCGTTTTCCGCTGCCACCAACGGCGGTTACCTTGTGCAGCCCTACGTGGTTGACAAGGTGCTCGACCCCAACGGCAACATTGTCAACAATCATCAGACAGTCGTCAAGCGTCAGGTGGTTTCCGAAACCACCTCCCGCAATATCTCGGCTATGCTGGAAGCAACGGCCGGCATCGGCGGTACGGCACACAATGTCTACATCAGCGGCTACCGCATCGGCGCCAAGACGGGTACATCCGAAAAGATTGCCCTTCTCGCGTCCACCGAGGGCAAGGAGAGAAAGTATATCGCTTCTTTCTGTGCCGTGGCTCCCATCAATGACCCGGAAATCGCGGCGCTGGTGCTGCTCGACGAACCCAACAATCCCAGAAGCCACGGCGGCGGCACCTTGGTCGCGCCTGTTGTGCGCGGCATTCTCAGCGAAGTGCTGCCCTATCTCGGCGTGGAAACCATCTATTCCGAGGACGACGCGCGGCTGATGGATACGCTCATTCCCAACGTGGTGGGCAAGTCCACCGAGGAAGCCACAGAACTTCTGGAAGCCAAGGGACTGGTTCCCCGCATTATCGGTGAGGGAAGCACGATTACCGGTCAGATTCCCTCCGGCGCGAGGAGTGCGCCGAAATCCAGCACCATCGTGCTGACGACCGAATCGGACGGCGATATTCCGATGACCACGGTGCCTGATCTGGTGGGACGTTCTCCCACAGGCGTGGCCAGCGCCGTCAAGAACAAGAATCTCAACATCCGTTATTCCGGCACAGGTTATGAAAGCAGCAGCGGCGTGGCCAAGTCGCAGGATATTCCCGCCGGCAGCCGTGTCGAAGAAGGTACTGTCGTCACGGTGGAATTCACCGTCGAAGGCCTGACAGACTAATTCGGAATGCGGAATACGGAATGATGATAATAAAGGAAACCTGTTGCTTGCGGCTTTGGCGGAGCAGGCAGGTTTTCGGGCTGACAAAACCATAACGGAAGGACTGTCATCAATCTATGCTTCTGACCAAATTGATGGAAGGTATTGAATATACCGGCTTTGACGGCGACTGCGAGATCACGGATATCACCTCCGACTCGCGCAAAGCGGGCGAGGGCATGGCGTTCGTCTGCATCAAGGGACTCACCCGCGACGGCCACGATTTCGCGCAGGCAGTGGTGGAGCAGGGTGCGGCTGTCGTCGTGTGCGAGCGTGATCTGGGACTTGCCAATCAGGTGATTGTCTCCTCTACCCGCAGCGCTTTCGCCGCCATGTGTGAAAATCTCATGGGCCGTCCCCTTGAACGTCTTCAGCTCATCGGCATTACCGGCACCAACGGCAAGACCTCCGCAACCACCATCACCAAACAGGTGCTGGAAAGCTGCGGTCACAAGTGCGGCCTGATCGGCACCATTCAGAATATGATCGGCGATCAGGTGCTTCATACCGAATTCACCACGCCGGAGATTTACGAGCTGCACCGCCTGTTTCAGCAAATGGCGGACGCGGGCTGCGATACCGCCATTATGGAGGTGTCCTCCCACGCGCTCGAGCTGGAACGTGTGGCGGGGCTGCATTTCGCGGCGGCCTGCTTTACCAACCTGACTGAAGATCACCTCGATTTCCACGGCACGATGGAGGCCTACTTTGCCGCCAAGGCAAGGCTCTTTACCATGACTGACTGCGCCGTTATCAACATTGACGACGAATGGGGCAACAGGCTGCGTATTGACGACAGCGTCGAGCTGATGACCTACGGCATCGAAAATCCTCTTGCCGATCTGAATGCGCGTGACGTGACTTTCTCAGCGGACGGCGTGGCTTTCAAACTGTGCGCACAGGGTGAGGAATACCGGGTCAAGGTGCCCACGCCCGGTAAATTTTCCGCCTATAACGCGCTCAGCGCGGCGGGCTGTGCGCTCGCCGTGGGCGTATCGCCCGAAACCGTGGCGCAGGCGCTCAATCACTCCACCGGCATCAAGGGCCGCGCCGAGGTCTATCCCACCGGCCGCGACTTTACCATTATTCTCGACTATGCCCACACCCCTGACGGTGTGGAGAATATACTCGGTTCCATGCGCGCCGTTTCCGAGGGGCGGCTGGTCGCGCTGCTGGGCTGCGGCGGCGACCGCGACCCCTACAAGCGTCCTCTGATGGGCGAAGCGGCGGCACGGCTGGCGGACTTTGTCATCGTCACATCGGACAATCCCCGCACGGAGGATCCCGAAAGCATCGTGCAGCAGATCATTCCCGGTGTGGAAAGGCACGACACGCCCTATGTGGCGATCGTCAACCGCCGCGAGGCGATGAAATACGCGGTGGAGCATGCGCAGCCGGGCGACGTGATCGTGCTGGCGGGCAAAGGCCACGAGGATTATCAGATTCTCGGCAAGACCAAAGTGCATTTTGATGAGCGCGAGGTGCTGGATGAAATTTTTGCCGAGCTGGGACTGCGGTAAGCGGTTCAAGGGGAATCTTTGCGAAAGGCGGAGTCTTTGACTATGGAAACCATGCAGTTAAAAGAAGTCGCGGCGGCGCTGGGCGCGGAACCCAGCCGCTATGCCGACGCGGACATTACCAATATTACGATAGACAGCCGTGAGGCGGGAGAGGGTACGCTCTTTTTCGCCATTCGGGGCGAACGCTTTGACGCGCACGATTTTGTAACGGATGTGCTGGCCAAAGGCGCGGTCGCGGCAGTGTGCAGCCGTCCCATCGACGGCGCGGACGCCGACAGGATCCTTCTTGTGCCCGATACGCGTCTGGCGTTCCTTGCGCTGGCGGGGTATTATCGTGCCAAATTCGATATTCCCGTAGTAGGGCTGACCGGCTCGGTCGGCAAGACGACCACCAAGGAAATGGTGGCCGCGGTGCTGTCGCAGAAATACAAGACCCTTGCCACACAGGGCAACTTCAACAACGAAATCGGCCTGCCCAAAATGTGCTTCCGTCTCGACGGGAGCTACGAGGCGGCGGTGTTTGAGATGGGCATGAGCGGCTTCGGAGAGATCAGCCGCCTGACCGCTGCGGCGCGTCCCACAGTGGGCATTATCACCAATATCGGCGTGAGTCACATTGAAAAGCTCGGCTCGCGCGAGGGCATATTGAAGGCGAAAATGGAAATACTGGAAGGGATGTCTCCCGACGCGCCGCTGATTATCAACGGTGACAACGACCTTTTGCCGGAAGGTGTCAAAGGCATTTCCAACCCCGTGGTGGTGTGCGGTATTTCCTGCCCCGACGCGGACTGCCGCGCCGAGAACATTGTACAGGGGCAGGAATCCATGCGCTTTGACATCTGCTATGACGGGCAGCGTTATGCGGTGGAACTTCCTGCGGTGGGCACGCACAATGTCTACAATGCCTGCATCGCTTTTGCGTGCGGCATGCTGCTGGGCGTTTCTCCCGAACAGGCCATCAAAGGTCTGGCCGGCTATGTGCCGACCGGAATGCGGCAAAAAATTGTCAGACGCGGCGGCGTAACGGTCATCGAGGATTGCTACAACGCCAGCCCCGACTCCATCAAAGCCTCTCTGGGCGTGCTGCGCGACAGCGACGGCAGCCGGAAAATCGCCGTGCTGGGCGATATGAAGGAACTGGGCAGTTATTCGAGGCAGGCCCATCTCGAATGCGGCAAGGCGGCCGCCGACTATCACGTTGATGTGCTGCTGGCACTGGGCGAGGAAGCCAAGGCGTACATAGAAGGCGCGGACGGCGGTGTGCCGACGGTGCGGCATTTTGACGATAAAGCGGCGCTCGCGGAGACGCTCTGCGGTATGCTGCGGGAGGGCGACACCGTTCTCTTCAAAGCGAGCAGAGCGATGAAGCTGGAGGAAATTATCGCTTCGGTGTACGAAGCGCTTCCCGAGGTCTCCGAGAATTGAAAAAAGAACGCAAAAATTTGCGGGCAAAGGGTTGCGGGCAAAAGTTTGCGGGAACAGCCAAAAAGTGTAAGGACGGTAATGCATCATGACACAGGAATTCATCAGTCTGCTGGCCTCCGTGCTGGCGTTCGGTATCACCGCGGCGTTGGGCATTAAGGTGATACCGTGGCTCCATCAATTAAAATACGGTCAGACCATCAAGGAAATCGGTCCCAAATGGCATGAGAAAAAACAGGGCACCCCGACGATGGGCGGTATTATGTTTATGGTAGGCATCGTAGGCGCACTGGCGGTATGTCTGCCGCTGTACTACTACCTTCAGCAGAAGGGTGTGATTGCCTCCTATTATGAAACACAGGGCTATTGGATCCGCATGATCGCGGGCATTCTCATGGCGCTGCTGTTCGGAGCGGTGGGATTCCTGGACGATTACATCAAGGTCATCAAAAAGCAGAACGACGGCCTGACGCCGGGGCAGAAGATGATCTTCATGATTCTCATCAGCGGCGGATATCTCGCCACCCTTGCCATGATCGGTGATGCGTCGGTCACTTCCATTCCCTTTCTGGGCGATGTGAATGTGGGATTCCTCTTTTATCCGATCTCCATGTTCATGATCGTGGGATTTGTCAACGCAGTCAACCTGACGGACGGTATCGACGGACTTTGTTCTTCCGTGACCTTCTTTGCGGCGATTGTCTTCATCATGATCGCGGGCATGCGCAGCATGTTCGGCATGAGCGTGTTTTCCGCGGCGGTGGCGGGAGGATGCCTCGGTTTTCTGGTATGGAATTTCTTCCCTGCCAAGGTCTTTATGGGCGACACCGGCTCGCTGTTTCTGGGCGGTCTGTTCTGCGCGATGGCGTATGGCGTGAACATGCCGGTTCTCGTTCCGCTGGTGGGTATCATCTACCTTTGCGAGGCAGGTTCGGTCATGCTGCAAGTTGCTTACTTCAAAGCCACTCACGGCAAGCGTATTTTCAAAATGAGTCCCATTCATCATCACTTTGAGATGTGTGGATGGAGCGAGGTCAAGATCGTCTGGAGCTTCAGTGTGATCACGCTGATTGCGGGTGTGATCGCGGTGGCGCTGACGATGGCGCTTCGCTGAAACGGAGCCATTCGATGAAATTGTTGGAAAGGGAAGGAGTATGTGAAATTGGATAAAATCAGTACGGATCATTACCCGTCGCGAGAGCCGGAGAGACGCAAGAATTCCTCTGCCCGCCAGCGAGAAGAATACTACCGTCCGCGCTCGATTTACGCGGACGGGGATGATGCAGTGCGGGGGCGCAGACAGAAGCCGCGTCAAAAAAGCGGAGGAAAAAAATCGTCCTCCAAAAGCATCGGCAAGAGTCTGTCCGCATTCTGGAGAGAGATGAACGGTGTGCTGCGCAACAAGCAGCTTGCCTTTGATAAACCGCTGGTAATCATCGTAATGCTTCTGTTGGCGGTGGGTCTGATTATGGTATATTCCGCCAGTTATGCGTATGCCTATTACAATAACGGCGACAGTATGTATTATATCAAGAGGCAGATCATTTTCGCTTTGATCGGTGTACTGGCCATGACCGGTATATCGACGATTCCCCCGCGCAGACTTAAGGGAAAGGTCAGCTATCTTATTCTGGGCGTTTCCTATTTTCTGCTGGTACTGGTGTTGTTTTTGCCTCGTATGCAGGGAGTTCGTCGCTGGATCAATTTGGGATTTACCACGTTCCAGCCATCCGAAATCGCCAAATTTGCTGCGATTCTGACCTGCGCCACCTATATTTCCCGTCATTATAAGGAGATGAACGTCACAAGCTATCCCGATGTGGAAACCAAGCTGAAAGCCAACCGAAGCGGGTTTGCCCACTGGCGTTACGCGATGGGACGTAATTTTCTGACAGCGGTGGTGCCGTTTGTGGCAATGCTCGGTCCCATGCTCGCGCTGGTGGTCATCGAGCCGCACCTTTCCTGCACCATTCTGCTGATGCTCATCATCGGTACCCAAATGTACCTCGGCGGCACACGGAAGGAATACTTCATCGGACTGGGTGTTCTGGCGGCGGTCGCGGTCTATCTGGTCATTTTTACGGATATCGTTCCCTACGGCAGCACGCGCATTCAGGTGTGGCAGGATCCGTTTGTGGATCCGCTGGGTGACGGCTGGCAGAATATCCAGTCGTTGTACGCCATCAGCTCGGGCGGCCTCTTCGGTGTGGGTCTGGGCAACTCACGTCAGAAGTACCTGTATATCTCCGAGCCGCAGAACGACTTTATCTTTGCTGTGGTTTGTGAAGAACTGGGGCTGATCGGCGCGATGGCCATCATTCTGCTCTTTGCGGCGTTTGTCTGGCGCGGCTTCACCGTGAGCGTGTCCAATCCCGATCGCTTCTCCAAACTGGTAGGCATTGGCATTACCTCACAGATTGGCTTCCAGATGATTCTCAATATTTGCGTGGTGACCAATATGGTGCCGAATACCGGCATCAGCCTGCCCTTTTTCAGTTCAGGCGGCACATCGCTCACCATGCTGCTGGCGGAAATCGGCGTATTGCTCGCCATTTCCCGCAGTTCACCCAACAAGGTGATATAACGAACCCATTCACGCAGTTGAACGGAGGAATAACGATATGAAGGTTTTGATGACAGGCGGCGGCACGGCAGGACATATCAATCCTGCTCTTGCCATTGCCGATACGATCCGGCAGCACCACCCCGATGCGGAGATTCTCTTTGTCGGGACCCCGCAGGGCATGGAAGCCCGGTTGGTGCCGGCGGCAGGATTTGATTTTACCTCGATGCCCGTGGCTGGCTTTCAACGCAAGCTGAACTTCACCAACATCAAGCGTAATGCCGAGGCAATCGGACACCTGATTCTGTCCGGTCGGCGTTCCGCCAGAATCATACGGGATTTTCAGCCCGACATCGCCATCGGCACAGGCGGCTACGTCAGCGGCCCGATTCTGCGTAAAGCAGCGCAGATGGGCGTTCCTGTGCTGGTGCATGAGGCCAACGCCTTTCCTGGCGTGACGGTCAAAATGCTGGCACACTACAGCGAATGTGTGATGATTGCCGTGGAGGACGCGAAAAAGCGGCTTCCCGAAGGCACCAAAACGGTGGTGACGGGTAACCCCGTCCGCGCGGAGATTCTCGAATACGATCGCGAGACGGCCCGCCGTGAACTGGGGGTGGATGACCGTCCGCTCATCGTTTCCTTCGGCGGTTCGCTGGGGGCTCGCACCATCAACGAATCCATGCTCGATCTTCTCGCCAGAAGCGCGAAGGATGGCAGATACCAGCATATACACGGCTACGGCAGATACGGCGGCTTTGTGCTTGACGAGCTGAAAGCGCGCGGCGTGGAGCTGTCGCAGTGTCCCAACCTCGATGTGAGAGAGTTTATCAAAGACATGCCCCGCGTGATGGCGGCGGCCGATCTGGTCATCTGCCGTTCCGGCGCCATGACGCTGACGGAAATTCAGGCGCAGGGTAAGGCGGCGATTCTCATTCCCTCGCCCAATGTGGCAGAGAATCATCAGTATTTCAACGCCATGGCGCTGGTGGATCGCGGTGCGGCGGATATCATTGTGGAGAGCGACATTACCCCCGAACTGCTGACGGAAAAGGCGGACGCGCTGGCGGGCAATGCCGAGAAACTCAGGGAAATGTCGGCCAACGCACGAAAGATGGCGATTCTTGATTCACGTGAGAGAATTTACCGCATTGTCAAAAAGGTCTTGCAAAAGAACGGTAAATTATAATATACTTATTCTGTTGCTCTCTGGCGGAGAGTGATATAGAACCGTTGATTGGATGGAATGACGATAAGGAGTTGTGATGGAATTGGGCAGCAAAAAGAAAAAGGGAAGTTCGTCAAATCGCGGCAGCCGCAGTATCGCTGCCCGTGGGACAAAAAAGGATATGTCAAAATACGCGGGCGCTACCAGCAACAAATCCAAGCGCAATTACGGGGAACTGCGTCTGGCGCGTCCTGACAATTTAAAGGAATATGCTTCCGAAAATGCCCCTGTCAGGAACGGCGGCGAAACATACGCTCCGCGCGGCCAAGCCGTTTCGTCGGCGGCAGATACCCCCGGGAAAACCAAAGCCGCCGCCGGAGCAGGAAAATCCGCTTCCCCGACGACCCGGAATCATGCCGGAGCGAATAAGAAGAACGCCGCCAAGACAAGTACCGTTAAGACAACGGGAAAGAAAAGAAAACCGCAGGGGCAGGCATTGTCTGCCAGACCGTCGTCGGCCGGGAAAAAGAAAAAAACAGCCCCCGCTTCTTCTGCCAAGCCGCAGTCCCAGCCTGTTGTCAATCCTCCCGCGCCGGATTACGAGCAGGACGAATACAGCAAGGCGCTGTTCGGCTCGGATTTCTACAGTTCGGTTTACAATCTGTATGATATGAAACATCCCGAGAAATCGGATGGCGGTCGGACAACCCATGTGCAAAGCGGGGGAAAGACAAAGAAAAAGCGTTCCCGCAATGGAAAGACGGTAGGAAAAATGGCCGTCGGAAAATCTTCCGGGGAAAAGATGTCCGGTCAGTCAGTGGCGGCCTACGCGGTTAAAAACCGCGGTACGGCGGTCAAGAAACCGCATGCTCAGATTATGAAGAACGGCAAGGCAAGAGGCGTAGTGACTTCAAAGGTGGCGCACCGTAAAGTGCACCGCCGAAACCGCAAAACTTCCATGCTTTTCAATGCCGTGGCTGTCATGACGGTCATTGTCTTTCTGGCGGCGGTTTACATCACGGTGTTTTTTCATGTCAAGGACATTGTGGTCAAGGGGGAAAGCCCCTATGCGCCTGACAGAATCGCCGGCGCATGCGTCTTTCAGAAAGGAGACAATATCCTGTTCATTGACACGCCGACCAGCGAAAAGGCCATTGTTTCTCAACTTCCCTATATCGAAAAATGCACCATCAAACGCCGGCTCCCCGCCACCGTCGAGGTCAACGTCACCCATGCCAATGTGGTAGGGGTAGCGGATACGGGATATCAGCAATGGGTGATTGTGAGCGGCAGCGGAAAGGTGCTGGAAACCGTCACCAATCTCATGCAGGTGAGTGACAGTGATCTGGTCAGCACACTGTCTTATGTCCCCGATTACAAGACGGTCAAGGATGTGGCGGCTGCGCGGCATATTCCGGTGCTGGAAGGCCTGAGCATCAGGACCCACACGGCAGACGGCTATTTGCAGGGCGAAGATGCTGCCCATGTGAACGGCTTTGCCCAGATCACGGAGCAGGCCAGGGCGGTCGGCCTTGATCTCAGCGTGCTGCGTTACGGCGAACATGGCTATGAGGCGGAATATGACGGTCGCGTCAATATCGTCGTGGGTGATTTTACCGATCTTTCGGTGGTCAAACGGCGTCTGGAAATTGCCAATTACATTATTAATGTCAGCGGTGACGTGACAGAACATGACAGAGGCGAGATTACTTTCCTGAAAAATGAGGCGTTTTTTAATCCTTCTTATGAAATGGCGGATGATGTTCCCGTCAAAAAGAACGATTCTCCCCCAAAGAAGCAGGGTTCCGGTGAGGAAGAAGCTTCGGAACAGGAAATCTCCGGCAGTCAGCGGCTTCTGAAGGCCGCCGAAGAACTGCTGCGACAAGGTGCGGCTTTTTTGCCGAAAGGGGACAAGTCCTCCGCCGTCAGTCCGTCTGACAACTAATACTAATTTTGTCGAAAATAATCGGGAAAAGGCAAAAATACGCCCTTTCCCGATTCCTTTCCCCCATTGATTTGCCAAAGTGCATAGATATAAACAAGGGGCACTTGTCAAATCTGCACATAAATGTGGAAAAGTTCAGAGGAAAAATTTATCCTCGTTTTTTGACATTTTAAAAAAAATTAAAAAAAAGAGGTTGCAATTTCGTCTTAAAAGAGGTATATTATTTATCAGGACAAAGTAGAAAATGAAGGAAGTGAGTGAAAGCCGTGCTTTCACTTTTCAATCCGACCTAGGAGGAACAATTAATGGCATTTGAATTCGACCAGGATTATGAAAACAATGTAGTTCAGATCAAAGTGATCGGCGCGGGCGGCGGCGGCGGAAACGCAGTCAACCGCATGATCCAGATGGGTGTGAACAGCGTTGAATTCATTTCGATCAATACAGATGTTCAGGCTCTTCATCGTTCCCAGGCGACTCACAAGATTCAGATCGGTGAGAAGATCACCAAGGGCAAGGGCGCAGGCGCGGATCCTGCCAGAGGACAGCGCGCGGCCGAGGAGAGCAAGGAGGACATCGAGGCGGCACTCAGAGGCACAGACATGGTATTTATCACCGCCGGTATGGGCGGCGGCACCGGCACCGGCGCGGCTCCCGTTATCGCGGAGATCGCCAAGGAAATGGGCATTCTGACTGTCGGTATCGTCACCAAGCCTTTCGCATTTGAGGGCAGAAAGCGTATGGAGCAGGCGGAAGCGGGTATTGCGGCTCTCCGTGAGCACGTCGATTCCCTTGTGGTCATCCCCAACGAGAGACTCAAGCTGGTTTCCGAGCAGAAGATCACCCTTGCCAATGCGTTTACCATCGCTGACGATGTGCTTCGTCAGGGTGTGCAGAGCATTTCCGACCTGATCAACAGCCCCGGACTCGTCAACCTCGACTTTGCCGACGTGACCGCTGTTATGAAAGACGCGGGCTACGCGCACATGGGCGTTGGTTCGGCACAGGGCAAGGAGAAGGCTTCCATGGCAGCACATGCCGCCATTTCCAGCCCGCTTCTTGAAACCTCCATCAACGGGGCGAGAGGCGTTATTATCAATATCACTTCTTCCAACGACATCAACCTTGAAGAAGTCGATGTTGCTTCTACCATGATTACCAAGGCGGCGCATCCCGATGCGACCATCATCTGGGGTGCTGCGTTTGACGAGAACATGGATGATGAAATGAGAGTCACCGTCATTGCCACCGGCTTCTCCATTGATCCTGAAAAGAAGGAACAGACTCCCGGTGTTGCGACTCCCAAGGCGCCTGTCAAGAAGGCCGCTCCCAAGGTGAATCCTTCGGCTCCGGCAGGCACGCAGTCCAATATCAACGAGAAAAATGACGACGATTACTTCGATATCATGACGATTTTTGGTCGCAACAAGTAAATCTTTGTCCTACTTATCGCAAGATTCCATATCGGCACAAGTGGTTTTCCATTTGTGCCGATTTTTTTGTCACAAAAGCGGGAGGTCGGTCGAATATAATAACGAACAGAGAAAACATATGAAGCTTCATGAATCGTCTGTTTCAACGGAAGGGCGTGTTCATTCCACAACGCCCCGAATGATTATGTACGTTACGAAATGACCGAAACTTCCGACTCCTGAATAAGCGTGGTGATGTACTTGTCGGATAACGAACTGATTTCCTTGATTCTGGAAGACCCCTCTGAAGGCATGAAGGTGCTGATTGATCAGTATTCTTCTACGGTGTTCGGAGCGGTCAACAGCCGACTGGGCGGCGTCTGCTCCTATGATGAAATCGAGGCGTGCGTCAGTCGGGTTTTCAGCGAGTTTTATTTTAATCTGAAACAATTTGACCGCCGCAAGTGCAGCCTTAAGACATGGCTTTGCGTGCTGGCGCGGAATATGGCGATTGAGGAATTCCGCAGAGCGACGCGCTACAGCGTGCTGGTGCGCAGCGACGACGACCTGCTGATGGACTGGCCAGACGGTTTTGACATCGAGGACGCCGCGGAGCGCCGCATGACCGAGCGTCAACTGCTGCGGGCGGTGGATTCACTGGGAAATCCCGACAGCCGGATCATCATCCGCCGCTATTTTTACGCGCAGCCCTCCAAGCAGATCGCCCGTGAAATGGGCATGACTGACGCTGCCGTGCGCAAGCGTATCTCACGCTCGCTGGTCAAGCTGCGGGAGATTCTGCGGGAGGATCCGAATTATTCTGATTGAACAAAGGGAGGAATCCGATATGAAACGATATTGCTCGGACGTGTTTGATAATTTGTCAAGTGACGCGTCAAGGGCTTTCAGCGGCTATACCGTGAGACAACCGCTGGACGAGCTGTCAAGGCGTAGAATTTATGAAAGTGTCATGGCGGACATCGAGAGGCAGTCCTATCGTGCTGCGCCGCGTGCCGGCCTGAAGCTCAGCAAGGTCTCGGTGGTGGCAGCGGCGTGTGTGGTCGCGGCCACGGTCGGCGCGGTGGGCGTCGGCGCATCGCGGATGTACAAGGGACTGGCGGATTACCGCACGTCCTACACCGAAGTGCAGAAAGCGGCTGTCGAAAAGGCGACCTTTGCCATCAATAAGCAGATGAGCGGCAGCGGCGTGACCATTACCGCCACTGAGGCAATGTGCGACGGCAACAAATTCTTCGTTCTGCTGCGCACCGAGATTGACCCGTCGCAGATAAAGGTCTCCGATGACGCGACGTTCGGCAGTGCGATGGAGCTGCATATGACCGGTGACCCCACCGATACCCAAGGATATTCCGCGGTTTACCATGAGGTGCTTGAGCGGGAGGGGAACGTCTGCACCCAACTGGCGGTCTTTGACATGGGCGATGTGACTGACGGTCAGCAGCTCGGTCTTTCCGCGAGAGGGCTGTATGTCACTTCGGCGGACGGCAAGGATTCCGCCGCGGTCATATCAGACGAAGCCGGCATCCTCGGCGGCATTCAGTTTGCCGTGACCAAGAACAGCTTTGCCAAGGCGTTTTCGGCGGAGAACGGCGTGAAACACCTGGGGCAGAACGCACAGGTGTCGGAGGGCTATATTGCCCCGTGGTTCGCGCAGTTCACCGTCGGCGTGGAATCGGACGATATCAGCCTGCTCAAAGCGGGATTTGCCAAGGACAAAGCCCCCTCCTTTAAAGTGGTAATGAAGGACGGCACAACGCATGAGGGAATCGGCGTGGACAATGGCGCTTCCGCGGGCGGCGCCAAGAGCGAAGGATATCACGGCTATTACGACTTCCGCTGCGCTTTCAAGGAGTATGTGGAAGTCTCCGAGATTGACCATGTGGAGGTCAACGGTACTTCGCTGTCATTGCAGGACGTCACCCTGACCCAGGCGTTAGTCCTGACCAAACCGCCGGTGGCGTAATTTCATTATTATTAAGAGCAAATCAAGACAAATCCAAAGTATTCATAACAGAGAATCATAAAAACATCAAAAAAAACGGAACAGTAGTTGACAAAAACACGTCGATACGGTATCATTTTATCAGTGTCGGCGTGTTTTTTTGTGCTGTTTCCCTTTATTTTTAGATTGAATGGTGGTATAATGAAATACAAAGGGGAATAGGATAAATTAACCTCACTGAAACACGGAGCTGATTATGATGAATGAAGAGAGAATGTTCCACATCGGACTGCCAACGAACATCCGTGCCAGATATGCGATTCTGCCGGGTGACCCGGGACGTGTTCCGAAGATCGCAGCTTATCTTGACGGAGCGCACCTGCTGGCCAGCAACCGCGAGTTCTGCACATGGGCGGGCAAGATGGAGGGCGAGACGGTGCTGGTGACGTCCACCGGGATCGGCGGCCCTTCCGCCTCTATTGCTGTGGAGGAACTGGTCAGGCTGGGGGTGGATACATTCATCCGCGTAGGCACCTGCGGCGGCATGAATGACGAAGTGCGTGCGGGAGATGTGGTCATCGCGACCGGCGCCATCCGCATGGAGGGAACCAGCCGGGAATATTTGCCCATCGAATATCCCGCCGTTGCCGATTTTGGATTGGTGCGTGCGCTGGCACAAAGTGCGGAGGAATTGGGCTACCGGTATCACACCGGTGTGGTGCAAAGTAAGGACTCGTTTTACGGACAGCATTCTCCCACCAGCATGCCTAACGGCGAGGAACTGCTTCGCAAGTGGAACGCGTGGATTGCGGCGGGATGCCTTGCCTCTGAAATGGAAGCGGCGGCGATTTACGCGACAGCGGCAGCGCGTGGCGTTCGAGCGGCTACGGTGCTGCATGTCATCTGGAACCAGATGCGCCGTGATAAATTCGGGGACAAAGAAGAGTCCCACGATGTTGACAGGGCCATTCAGGTTGCACTTGCTGCGCTCCGATGTGTCATCCGGAATGCATCCGACGGCAAGGCTGACAACTGATGGCACACAGTAAATCTCACACATTTTTTATTTGGAAAGGAAAACCAAGGAATGAAAAAAGAAAGTTGGCAGGATTCGGAAAAAACGTATGAAATTTTGGTGGACGATATGTCGCCGCTGGCACGGACAGATTTAAGAAAATCGGGACTTACGCTTTCGGATGAGGATAACGTGTCACAGGTGTCTGACGGAGACGCTGCTTCCGGAACATTGGGTATCACCGGGGGAAAGCGTGTGTTGATTGCAGCAGCGGTGCTGTGTGCAGCGGGCGTTTTGGGAGTGGCTTTCGGCATGGGCATCGGCAAGGTAATCAAGCCAAAGCGGCCGCAAAAGACGGTTGTTTCGGATTCGTCGCTGATTTCATCGCAGGCCTTCACACAAGATAAAGAAGACAAGGCGCTTCATCAAGAGACACTGAAAGAGGCACGCTTTGACATTGACAAGACAGCCGCTGTGAAAAACATTCGTTTTACTGTATTGGATGGCATGTGTGATGAGGATATGCTTTTCCTTACGGTTGAAATCGGTTGCCCTGCTTCGCTGATTGGCAAGAGTAGCGGAAAGGTGCCCGATCCTTATGTGAATGTGAGGATTCTGCCGGATGAAACCAAGCTGGAGCTCGACAGCCTTCAGACATTGGCACGGGACGGCAGCCGCTTCACCGTGAGAGCTGGATTCCGTTTGCCGCAAGCGCTTAAAAAGGAGCAGGAGGTTTACATTGACTTTTACGGAGTTTCGGTTTCGCGTGAAAAGATCAATCCTAAAACCGGCTTCGCGGATGTGATTTGCAATGTCCGTCAGCATCAGCCTGAAACTGTCAGCTTTGCGTACGACGGACAGAAAGGTGATTTTGCAAGGCGTTTTTACACCAAAAGCAAAATAACGCTCAACAATGTCGAGCAGGATATGGATGTGGCTTATGTCTCGCCCTGGTTCTGCCAGTTTTCTCTCTATGCTTCCACCACTGCCGATCATGCCAGGGAATTGCCCGCTGTGAAGGTGTATATGAAAGACGGAACGGAAATTACCGCAGCCCATCCCGCCTCGGTTACGGTTGCGGCGGGTTCATATTGGGAAAAAGACGGGTCTCCCATGGCCAAGACAACCTATCTGGCTACCTTTGAGGAGTCGATTGATTCTGTAAATGTCGCTTATATCGAAATCAATGGAGTAAAGGCGGAGCGAACCGATCTGGCATTGAGCGCAAAGCTTCCGTCGCTGAATGCATATGGCTACGATGAGACATTTGGCAAGTAATGCGTCTGTGAATTAGCTATTGCTTTGAGAAAATAGCACACATATGCTGACGTAAGAAAATGGTTCCTCTTGCAACGGGAGGAAAATTAAAAAAATTGTTAAAAAAGCATTGAAAAATAAAAATATTATGGTATAATTAAACTAACCGTTAATTTGCGGAAGTTTACATGTTTATTGTGATGTGTTTTGGTGATTTATGCATAGGAATGCTTTTTCTCAGGAAGGAGGGGACATGATATGGAATATGCGGGACCCAGATTTCGCAGAAGATTTGTCGGATATGACCGCAGTGCCGTCGATATGGAATTTGACAAGCTTCTGAGTCAGGTTGACGAGGAAGTCGAAAAGAACGAGGAACTGCGCCGCGAGATCAAAGATTTGAAGGAAGAACGCCGTGATTGGGAATATGCCAAGCGTACTCTCGAAGAAGAACGCTCCGCCATTTCCCGCGACCGAGCTTCTTTAGCGGAATCAGTCAGCTCCATTTCGGGCAAGGTGGCCGAACTGGAAAACAGTCTGTCCTCGGCTAAGGTGGCTAACGAGGCGCTGCAGAATAAGATTGATGCGACCGCCTCTGAAAAAAATCAGCTCCAGTTGCGTTTGGATACGGTGCAGGAGCGCAACAGAGAACTGACTTTGCGTGAACGTCAGTTTGATGAAATTGAAAAATCGGTTTCTTCCATCATGTCGGTGACCAAGAGAGCAACCGACCGTCTGTTCCAGAAATCGGTGGAAAATCAGGAAAACGTCATCCGCATTGCGGGAGACGCGGCACAGGAAGCAGCCATTATCCGCGCCGATCTTACCGCAGCGCGCGATGAAATGAATGTTGCCTTTGACGAATTTCAGGACAGAATCGACAAGATTGACGCGTCTTTGACCGGGGCAGTGCATAAGTTGGTGGCTATCAAGCATGACAGCGGACTTAAACCCAAGAATGCCGAGGCAACCATCGAGAGCGAGGTGGAACGCCTTCTCTCCATGCGGGCCGGCGAGGTGGATTATTCTGACGGCAAGGGGTACGCTGTTCCCGTACTCGGCCCCTACAGTGCCAAGTTTATTTCCGACGCGGCCAAAAAGGTGAATGCGGGCGAGATAGATGGCAATCCCTCTTACGCGCAAAGTGCTGCCAGAGGGGATGCGCCTCATGCCAGACCCGGCGGGGATTCCGAGGATGACAGCGATAAATCCCCTGTAGAAATCAAAAAGACATTTCCGGGACTTTTTGAGTCCTCCGAAGCTTCCATCAAGGAAGCCAATCAGCTTCTGGATGACGCGGATGACGAGGCGGAGCGCAGAAATCATGTTCCGCTTGAACAGCAGTATGCGCCGCGTCCCGCAGCACAGCCTTATCCTTATCAGCCGCAGCCCGGCTACAGCGCCTATACGCCTTATCCCACGCAGCCCTATTCGCCCGGATATGGCGCCCCTGTGCAGCAGCGTCCCATCGGCTTCGGCATTCAGGAATCGCCTGAAGATGCCAACGACACACCCGAACCGCAGGTCAATCCCTATTCCGGCGACGGCTATGAACAGGTAGATATCAGCAAGCTTTCCGGCGGGATGCCTACCATCAATATGAACTCGCCCGAACTGCAATATATCGGGCAGCCTCAGACAATCGGCGGTGCATTCGATGCCCCTGCTTTGGAGATGAATTTGTCACAGACAGCCGTTCCGTCGAATGCGGCAGCGTATGCCTATGCAGGAGCAAGGCCGACTTTTATTCCGGATGCGTCTGTGATTTCCGCTGATGCGCAGGAAAGCGTTCCTTCTCAGGAGACGGATGTGCCGCAGGAAAACGCAGCGTCTTCTGCCAAGCGAGTGGAAGTTACCAAGCGTGTGCGAAGCGTGCCGATGAACGAAAAGGTCAGAATTATGGTGCGCCACAGCAAGTAAATTTTTCGTGATACAATTGGATGAAAAGCACTTCGGCATTGTCCGAAGTGCTTTTTGTTGGAGAGAGGATTTTGACATGATGGAGGTTTTGTATAAGGATCAGCAGGTGATAGTCTGTGTGAAACCGGTGGGAATTCTGTCGCAGGCAGACGGACAGAAAGACATGGTGTACCTGCTGCGAAATCAGTTCGGCGGAGAGATTTACGCGATACACCGTCTGGACAGAAATGTCGGCGGTGTGATGGTTTATGCGCGTACCCAAAAGGCAGCGGCGGCATTGTCGGAGCAGATACGGCAGGGGACCTTCGTCAAGCGGTATCTGGCGGCAGTGCAGGGCATACCCGAACCCAAAGAGGGAAAAATGCGCGATCTTCTCTTTAGGGATTCCCGCAAAAACAAATCGTTTGTGGTGGATCGCCCCCGAAAGGGAACCAAAGAAGCGCTGTTGGACTATCGGACGATAGGAGAAGGGAAAGGCCACTGCGGGGGGTATTCTGTAGTGGAAGTTCGTCTCCACACGGGGCGTACACATCAGATTCGGGTGCAGTTTGCCTCGCGCCGGATGCCGCTGCTGGGGGACGGCAAATATGGCAGCCGCGACAAAGGATGTGATATTGCGTTGTGGTCGCATCGCATTACTTTTACCCATCCGACAGAAGGAAAAACGATGGAGTTTGCTGCCAGGCCCGATGGAAAGGCCTATCCGTGGAACGTATTGTTGGCGGCGGGCGATCCGTCTTCAATGTCTGCGGATGATGAGTAAAAAGGATGCCAGTGATTGACAGTGCCGATTTCAAGAGCGGCGGGAGGATATGGAAGAAATTGTGGAGCCGCCATGCGGGGAAGCTTCGATCACTTGAATGCAATAATTATCTGTGTAATATATGAAAAAAATGTTGAATTTGCGAACACCCGATGATATAATAAAATTTAAGGGTATTTAAGTTAGTTATATATAATCGAAAAGGAAAGGTGTTTTTCACATGGCTGAATACACAATTGACACATCAGACATCAAAGAATGGTCGCCGCGGTTACGCGCCGGCGACCGCGTGCTGCTTTCGGGAACCGTCTATACCTCACGAGATGCGGCTCATAAGCGTATTATGGCGTTGCTGGACAGCGGAGAACCGCTGCCCTATGACCTTGATGGCGCGGTGGTTTATTATGCGGGTCCCACACCTGCTCCGGAACATCTCCCCATCGGTTCCTGCGGCCCCACCACATCCTGTCGCATGGATCCTTTTGCGCCGCGTATGTTGGATCTGGGACTTGGCGCGATGGTGGGCAAGGGCGGACGCTCTGCCGAAGTGGTGGAAGCCATTCGCCGCAACCGTTCGGTGTATCTCTGCGCGGTAGGCGGTGCAGGGGCACTGGCATCCAAATGCATCAAAAAGTGCGAGGTCATTGCTTTCGACGATTTGGGATGTGAGTCGGTCAAACGGCTGCAATTTGAGCGATTTCCCCTTGTAGTCGCGATTGATTGTGAAGGCGGCTCTTTGTTTGAAAAGTAATAGATTCAGAAAGGTTGTTGCGTTATGAAAAGAGGAATCCTTCGTGTAGCGGCTGTAACACTGGCTGCATCGTTGTTTGTCGGAACATGGTTTTCGGCGGGCAGAGACGCCACCATTAAAGCGTCTGCGGCAGAGGAGACGACTGCATTTGAAAACAGCATTGAGATTGCCTCTCAGGTGCATGTAGTTGCAAGACCGCAGGTTGTCAGGCAAGCCGTTCAGGTGCCTTTGAAGATTACCGATCAAAGCCGAAAAGGCGATTTCTCCGTGGTACTGGACGATCAGGACAAATCCTTTGCTGTAGCATGGTCGGCGGTCAAGCTGTCTTTTTCGGCCGATACTCCGTTCACACGCCTCTACATTAAGGCCGAAAAAACCTTTGAGTGTACGGTTACGCTGCCCGACGGCACAGTGAAGGAATGCGGAAAGACAGGTTTTATCCATGAAGTGACAGAACTGGGACAAGCCGTGACGTCGTTTGATATGGATTTACCCAAAGACATGCGGCTTTGCGATGTATACGCTTTTACCGACGGTCAGTTTCCCTCATGGGTGCAGCTGTGGGAACCTCCCTGTGAAAAAGCCGATCTGTTGGTGATGCCCACGCATGCCGATGACGAATACCTGTGGTTTGGCGGCACGCTGCCCTATTACGCAGGCGAGTTGGGATACCAGGTGCAGGTGGTTTATCTGACCAACCATTACAACAATACCCGACGCTGCCATGAACAGCTCAACAGTCTGTGGACAGTGGGAGTGAGGCATTATCCTGTAATAGGCGATTTTATTGATTTGTTGGAAACCAGAGACAGCATGGGCGCCGCTTACAGCATATTTGGCGGTCGCGACAAGGTGAGGGCCTTTCAGGTGGAGATACTGAGACGTTTTTCTCCGAAAGTGATTGTGGCGCAGGATGCCAACGGCGAATACGGTCACTGTGCGCATAAAATCAATGTCGCTACCATGCGGGAAGCGCTGAAACTGACCAACGACCCCACCGCTTATCCTGAGAGTGCCGAAAAGTACGGCACCTGTCAGGTACAGAAATGCTATCTGCATCTGTGGAAAGAAAACCAAGTGACTGTTGACTGGGGGAATATGCCGCTCAAGCGCTTTAACGACGCGACTGCGCTGGATATGGCGAAAGAGGGCTTTCAATGCAACATAACACAGTTGGATTATGTTTTAAGAGTCCACGATTACGGGCCATATGATTGCCGCCAGTTCGGTCTGGTTTATACGAATGTTGGGAATGATACCGAGGGAGTCAATGACTTTTTTGAAAATGTGATATGAAGCGGCCGCAGGAGGGAGATTGTTCAATGAGAAAAAGAATGGCAGCCGGAATGTTGGCTGCGCTGGTGGCGGTTGCGTCAATGATCTGCTTCAGCAACCGTGTGGCTGCGGAGCAGGCAGATATGCCCGAACAGGCAACGCAGGAAGAAGCGCAGCCGAAGGATGTTTGGACAGACAGTCAAAGAAAGATGATCGTAGCGCTGCATTGGCTGACCAAGCCTGATGTGGGGATGCAGGCGGTCAAAGTGCCGCTTACGCAAACCGCATCGAGCGACAATGTGATGTACACCAGACCGCTAGACGGCAAGGATAATACCTACAGCGCGATGGAGCAGGATACGACATTGCGTTATGAGTCCGAAACTGGCTTTGACCGCATTTATGTGAAGCTGGAGCATAGCTGCCAGTGGACGGTGACGCTGCCGGACGGCACTGTGCAAGAGGGCGGCAAGGACGGATTTATACATGAACTGATGGAATTGGGGCAATCCGTAACTTCGTTTGATTTAAACCTGCCGCAGGGAGTCGGTCTGTGTGATATTCATGTCTTTACGGCGGGAAAACTGCCATCGTGGGTGCAGATCTGGGAGCCGCCGTGCGAAAACGCAGATTTTTTGGTGCTGCCTACGCACGCCGATGACGAACATTTGTGGTTTGGCGGCGTGATGCCCTATTATGCGGGGGAACTGGGATACAAAGTGCAGGTGGTTTACATGACCAATCACTTCAACCAGAATGTGCGTTCTCATGAACTGCTTAACGGTTTGTGGACGGTGGGTGTTAGGCATTATCCCATCATTTCAGAGCGGTTTGACGACATATATGCCACAAAGGCGAGCGTAACGGCAGCCGCAGAAATATTTGGACGTGAGAATGTACTGGAATTTCAAGTGGAAATGCTGCGGCGTTTTTCACCTAAAATAGTCATTGCGCACGACATCCACGGCGAATACGGCCACGGTGCGCATATTCTCAACGCGCAGACAGTGCTGGAGGCGCTGCCTCTCACTGACGACGCCTCGGTTTTTCCGGAAAGTGCGGAAAAATACGGTACATGTAAGGTGCAGAAATGCTATCTGCATTTGTGGCAGGAGCGTCCCATCGTGATGGAATGGCGGAATATGCCGCTGGCGCGCTTTGATGACGTCAGCGCATTAGAAATGGCGGTGAACGGATTTCATTGTCATGTCAGCCAATTGAGATGGAGCTTTCATGTGGCGGACAGCGGCCGTCTGGACTGCCGCAAATTTGGATTGGCTTATACGACAGTGGGGGATGATACGCCGGATAAAAACGATATACTTGAGCATGTCGTGTGGACGGACAACGTGCCAAAGGCAGACACGGCTTCCGCTGATTCGCGGGATTCCGACAGCAGCGGAAACCTGTCTGTGAAAAATGAGGATGTTTCTTCCATCGGGCAGGTAACAACCGGTCAGGAAAGGGCGGATCAAAATCCGACCGTTCAGGAAGTGAACGGGCAGATGCGGACACCTGATCTCCATAACGAGAGAACAGTGAGGCTGATAGCGTTTCTTGCGTTGGCTTTTTCGGGTGTGATTTGTGCAGTGACCGCTACAGTGGTCTATTCCAAGAAGCAGTGAGCGTTTTACCATTTTTGAAATACTAAAAAGAAGGTGAGCGGATGTTGAAAAAAATCGGGAAAGTCATGACTTTGACATTGGCTGCGTTTGCCATAGTGTTGTGGGCTGCGCCTGCGGTATATGCTTCATCCACCTCTCCGCAGGAAGCCGACCGAGCTGAGGTTTCTGTGTCGTCCCAATCCGCTGATGAACAGAAGCAAAAAGCGAAACGTGTCAATCTCAGCGTTTACAGTGTGCTTCAGGGCGTGGACTACAGCCCTGTTTTGGACAGCAACGACTGGACCTACAAAACCATGTCCCGCAACATCACGCTTCATATTTACGGAGACAAACCTTTTTCAAGTCTGTATCTGAAGTTTGAGCTGCCGAATGAATGGCTGGTAACGCTGCCGGATGGCACGGAGCTGGAGGGCGGCAAAAACGATTTTATTCACGAGTGGCTGCCGCTCGGACAGAGTGTAAAAAAAGCGGATCTTTATCTGACAGAAAATACGAGGCTGACCGATATTTACGCCTTTACCGACGGAGAATTGCCGTCGTGGGTGCAGGTGTGGCAGCCTCCCTGTGAGAATGCCGATCTGATGGTGATGCCTACCCATTCCGATGACGAGCATTTGTGGTTTGGCGGCGCCATGCCTTATTATGCGGGTGAGATGGGGTACAAAGTGCAGGTGGTCTATATGACCAATCACCGTCAATATACCATTCGCTGTCATGAACAGCTCAACGGATTATGGACGGTGGGTGTGACGCATTATCCGATTATCTCCGATACGTTCAGAGATGTCCCCGCTACCGGGCGCTATGACAAAGCAGTGGAAATATTCGGTTATGACAATGTTTTGGCTTTTCAGGTGGAAATGCTGCGTCGGTTTCGCCCCAAAGTGATTATTGCACATGATATCAACGGCGAATACGGCCACGGCGCACATAAGCTCAATGTCCGCACAATGCTGGAAGCGCTGGAACTGATCAATGATCCGACGGCGTTCCCCGACAGTGCGGCGAAATACGGCACCTGTCAGATTCAGAAGGTTTATCTCCATCTGTGGGAGGAGCATCCCATTGTCATGGATTGGAACAAAATGAAACTCAGTCATTTTGACGGCAAAACCGCTATGGACATGGTAAAAAAGGGATTTGCCTGCCATAGTTCACAGCAGGGACACTACCGTGTGGCGGAAGACGGAAAATATGACTGCCGAAAGTTCGGACTGGCCTACACGACGGTGGGCTGGGATACTCCCGATCAGAACGATATGTTTGAGCATGTTGACTGGACGGCCGGAGGTGCTGAAAAAGAAAAAGCGCCGATGATCGTCTCTGCAAGCGACAGCAATGTGCCTTCGTCGGACGCGCTGACCGTCAGACTGCGCAAACAAATGGCGGGTATTGCGGTCATGCTGGTGACGGTCATCGGATGCATCGTGATCTTAGTGTGCGGAAAAAAGAAAAAATAAATGCAGTTTTGGCTGTGATTTTTGAAAAAAACGAATGATTTTGCAAGTTTTAAAATAAAAAATTGCAAAATTTACATAAAATTGCAAAAATCCTATTGACAAACGCCTGCTCCGTGTATTACAATAATACTCGCAACGCTTGAGTATGCCGATCAAGGCATGCGTTAAGAATTCAGTTTTTCAAAGGAGAAGATTGAAAATGGCTTTTAAGAATCAGTATCTTGCAGATTTGATGGAAAAGGTTGTCAAGCGCAACCCCAATGAGCCTGAGTTTCATCAGGCAGTCACCGAGGTTCTCGAGTCCCTCGAACCCGTGATCGAGAAGCATCCCGAGTTCGTCAAGATGGGCGTACTTGAGAGCATCGTCGAGCCGGAAAGAATCATCAAGTTCCGTGTTCCGTGGGTGGATGATAACGGCAACGTGCAGGTCAACCGCGGCTTCCGCATTCAGTTCAACAGCGCGATCGGCCCCTACAAGGGAGGTCTTCGCTTCCATCCTTCCGTTTACGAAGGCATCATCAAGTTCCTCGGCTTCGAGCAGATCTTCAAGAACTCCCTGACCGGTCTGCCGATCGGCGGCGGCAAGGGCGGTTCCGATTTCGACCCCAAGGGCAAGTCTGATATGGAAGTTATGCGCTTCTGCCAGAGCTTCATGACCGAACTCAGCAAGCACATCGGCCCCGACACCGACGTTCCCGCAGGTGACATCGGCGTAGGCGGACGTGAGATCGGCTACCTTTTCGGTCAGTACAAGAGACTGCGCGACGAATACAGCGGCGTTCTCACCGGCAAGGGTCTGACCTACGGCGGCAGCCTGGCCCGTACACAGGCTACCGGTTACGGTCTCTGCTACTACACCGAGGAAATGCTCAACGATCACAACGATTCTTTCAAGGGCAAGACCGTTGTTGTCTCCGGTTCCGGCAACGTCGCGATTTATGCGACTGAGAAAGCTACCCAGCTTGGCGCGAAAGTTGTCGCTCTCTGCGATTCCAACGGCTATGTCTACGATCCCGACGGCATCGACCTCGACGCTGTCAAGGAGATCAAGGAAGTCAGACGTGCCAGAATCAAGGAGTATGTGGCCAATCATCCCAATGCCACCTACACCGAGGGCTGCAAGGGCATCTGGACCATTCCCTGTGACATCGCTCTGCCCTGCGCGACCCAGAACGAGCTGGACGGCGAATCCGCAAAGGCTCTGATCGCAAACGGCGTTAAGGCTGTCTGTGAAGGCGCCAACATGCCTTCTACCCCCGAAGCGGTTCACGCGTTCCAGTCCGCCGGCGTTCTCTTTGGCCCCGCCAAGGCCGCCAATGCGGGCGGTGTGGCAACTTCCGCTCTCGAAATGAGCCAGAACTCCATGAGATACAGCTGGACTTTCGAAGAGGTTGACGCAAAGCTGCACGACATCATGGTAAACATCTATCACAACTCCGCTAATGCTGCCAAGGAATACGGCATGGAGGGCAACCTCGTCGCCGGCGCGAACATCGCGGGCTTCCTCAAGGTCGCCAACGCTATGCTCGCTCAGGGTATTGTGTAATATCGCCTCTGTGGCTTACTGCTATTAAAATGTAATAACGCGTCATGTCTGACGGAAGATTTTTTGTCGGGCATGGCGCGTTTTTTTGTGTTTCCCTATTGCATTTTGAAAAAAATATGCTATAATGGTTTAGCAAACTGAAATTGAGATTGATTATCATTTTTTGTTTCGAGCGAGGTAAAGATCATGAGAATTTGAGCGCGCAGCGGAGCTGCGCTAAGATAATAGAGAATAGATAAGAAATAATAACGAATAGATAGAAGGAAGGCGCTTGGCGCCTTAAAAAATATATATTCAGCGCGCAGCGCTCATTTTCTATTATCTATTATTTATTCTTTATTATTTATTATCTTAGCGAACGAATGTGAGCGCTCAAATTTCCGAAAGGAGGCATCGTTTCCGTGACGATGGAGCAGACAGAATCCGGCGGCAGAAAGAATTACCACACCCGCCAGCAGGAGGCGGTGGCGGAGTTTTTCCGTCTGAATCCTGGCGTATGTGTTACCGCGGACGACATTTACATATATTTTATGAAAGAAAACAGCAAGATCGGCAAGGCGACGATTTACCGCTGCCTTGACAAGCTGGTGGAAAACGGAGAGATCAAAAAATACCTCTCCGACAGTGGGGAGTGCGCCATGTACCAGCTCATTGACGCGGCGAACGGATGCAACCGTCATTTTCATCTCAAATGCATCTCCTGCGGCAAAATCATCCATCTCGACTGCGGCTTTATGAATGAATTCGAGCAGCATATCAGCGAGCACCACGGTTTCCGTGTGGACAACGCGCGCACGGTGATTTACGGCACCTGCGAAGAGTGCGCCTATCCAATGCGTAATTAAAGAAATGGCACGTCTGGAGAAAAAACTTTATTTTTTGAGGATTTGATAGTGAATGAAACGAACATGGAATAAAATCACCTGCCTGCTGCTGACGGCGGCGCTGGCAGCGGGAATGTGCGCGGGGTGTTCGCCCAGGAAAAAAGTTTCGGGCGGCAGCGGAAAGCTCTCCATTGTGGCGACGGTCTTTCCGCAGTACGACTTCGCGCGGCAGATCGCGGGCGACCGCGCCGACGTGACCATGCTGCTCAAGCCGGGCATGGAGGCGCATTCCTATGAGCCGAGTCCCAAGGATATCATTGGGATTTCCCAATGCGATTTGTTCCTGAATGTGGGCGGCGAGTCGGAGAGCTGGCTGGATTCGGTGCTGGAATCGGCGGACAATCACGCTATGAAGATTGTCTCCGCTTTGGACTGCGTGGATCCGCTGGAGGAGGAAACCGTGGAGGGCATGCAGAGCAAGGAACATCACCATGCGCATGAACATGACCATGACCACGGTGAGGAGGCGGAAAGCGAAGATCACGAGGAAGTCCGCGACGGGGACGGGGAAGAAGAATACGACGAGCATGTCTGGACATCTCCCATGAACGCCATTGCCATTGTCAACCGCATCAACGGGGCGCTCTGTGAGATCGACCCCGACAACGCGGAGTATTACTGCGGCAACACCGCCCGCTATGTGGCGGAGCTGATGAGGCTGGACAATGCCTTCCGCGATACGGTGGTGGGCGCGAAACGTCATCTGATCGTGTTTGGCGACAGGTTTCCGCTGTTGTATTTCGTGCGGGAATACGGACTCGATTATTACGCGGCGTTCCCCGGATGCGCGGCGGAGACGGAACCGAGCGCTGCAACGGTGGCGTTTCTGATCGACGCGGTCAAGCGGGAGCAGGTTCCCGTGATCTTTTATATCGAGCTTTCCAATCATAAGGTGGCGGATGCCATTGCGGAATGCACAGGCACCGGAACCGCGCAGTTCAACACCTGTCACAACATCACGGCGGATGATTTTGAAGCGGGGGAAAGCTATGTCAGCCTCATGCAGGCGAATGTGGAAATATTGAGGGAGGCGTTACAATGAAGCAGCCGTTGATTTCATGCAAGGGTCTGCGTATCGGCTATGAAAACATGACGGTGCTGGAGGACGTCAGCTTTGACGTGAAAAAGGGGGATTATTTGTGCGTCGTGGGCGAAAACGGCGCGGGCAAATCCACCCTCATCAAATGTCTGGCGGGCTTGAAAAAGCCCATGTCCGGCAGCATTACGCTGGCTAAGGGCATTACCCGCCGGGATGTGGGCTACCTGCCGCAGCAGACCGCCATTCAGCGCGATTTTCCCGCGTCTGTGCGGGAGGTGGTCACGTCGGGCTGCCTCAACAGCGACCGCTGGCTTCCCTTTTACACCAAAGAGGACAAGGACAAAGCGACCCGCTATATGGAGGAGCTGGGCATTGCCGACATGGCGGAGCATTCCTACCGCGAACTGTCGGGCGGACAGCAGCAGCGCGTCCTGCTTGCGCGTGCGCTGTGCGCGTCGAGTAGGATTCTGATTCTTGACGAGCCTGTCACGGGACTCGACCCGATTGTGACGGGGGAAATCTATTCCATCATCAAAGAACTCAACAGCAAGTACCGCATCACGGTGATCATGGTGTCGCATGATGTGAAAACCGCCGTTAAGAGCGCCAATAAGATATTGCACGTCAAAAACACGGTGCAATTCTTCGGGCGGACGGAGGATTACCTGAAAAGCGCCGTGGGCAAGGCGTTTGTGGGAGGAGGAGAAAGTCATGCTTGAAATGCTGTCCTATCCGTTTATTCAGCGCGCCCTCGTGGTAGGCACACTGGTTTCGCTGTGTTCGGCGCTGTTGGGCGTGAATCTGGTGCTCAAGCGTTATTCCATGATCGGTGACGGATTGTCCCATGTGGCGTTCAGCGCCATGGCGGTGGCGACGGTGATGAACTGGGCGCCGCTGACGGTGGCCATTCCCGTGGTGGTGATTGCTTCCGTCCTGCTGCTGCGGCTGAGCGGCAGCGGCAAGATCAAGGGGGATGCTGCGGTGGCGCTGGTTTCCACGGGCGCGCTGGCATTGGGCATCTTCATCATCTCCATGCGGTCGGGCATCAATACGGACATCAATAATTATATGTTCGGCAGCGTGCTGGCGATCAGCCGGTCGGATGTGGCGCTGAGCGTGGGGCTGTCTCTGGCGGTGCTGACGCTGTATGCCGTCTTTTTCCATCGGATTTTTGCGGTCACGTTTGACGAGCCTTTCGCACGGGCGACGGGCATCCGCGTGGATTTCTACAATATGCTGATTGCGGTGCTCACGGCAATCACCATTGTGCTGGGCATGCGCATGATCGGCGCGCTGCTGATTTCCAGCCTCATCATCTTTCCGGCGATGTCGGCTATGCGGCTGTCCAAGCGTTTTCTGGGCGTCGTGTTCTGTGCGGCGGTTATCTCGGTGGTCTGCTTTATCGCAGGCGTGGCGGTATCCTATGAATTTTCCGCGCCGACGGGAGCGAGTGTCGTGATTATGAATATGGCGGTGTTCGGTCTTTGCGTTCTGACAGAAACCGTTGCCGCCTGTATCAGCAGAAAGGAAAACTGATACAGGCGGCAGAGAGGCTATTTTGCGGTTTTATGATGGTGTCTGTTTCTCTGAAAAAAGACGGTCAGCGGCGGTCACGAAACTGCAAATCATATAACTCTTTATAAAGACCGCCCTTCGCCATCAGTTCCTCGTGGGAGCCGTATTCGGTGATGTATCCCTCGGTGACGACAGCGATCTGATCGGCGCCGCGAATGGTGGAGAGTCGGTGCGCGACCACCAGCGTGGTGCGTCCCTTGCAAAGAGCGTCCAGCGATTGCTGGATCAGCATTTCCGTGGTGTTGTCCAGTGCGCTGGTGGCCTCGTCAAGAATCAGAATGGCGGGGTCTTTGAGAAAGACGCGGGCGATGGAGATGCGCTGCTTTTGCCCGCCGGAGAGCCGGATGCCCCGCTCGCCGATCTGGGTGTCATAGCCGTCGGGGAGGGACATCACAAATTCATGGAGATTGGCTTTTTTGGCGGCCTTGATGACGGCTTCTTCTTCCGCATTGACGCTGCCATAGCGGATATTGTCACGGATGGAGCCGGCAAAGAGAAAAACGTCCTGCTGGACAATGCCGATGTGACGGCGAAGCGACTGCATGGTGACATGGCGGATATCCTGCCCATCGATCAGAATGCTGCCTTTTCCTTCGGCCAGCGGATAAAAGCGGGGCAGCAGGTGACAAACCGTGGTTTTTCCGCCGCCGGATGGCCCCACCAGCGCGGTGGTCTGTCCTTTGCTTACTTTCAGCGAGACATGATCCAGCACTTCTCTGCCTTCGCCGGACGTGTAGGAAAAACAAACGTCGCGCAGTTCGATGTCCCCCTGCACTTCTTCCAGTTCCCGCGCGTCGGGCGCGTCGGATTCTTCGGGAACGTCCATGATTTCGATAAAGCGGCGGAAGCCCGTGGCGCCGTTCTGCCACTGTTCCATAAATTCAATCAGCGTGCGTACCGGATTGATAAAAAGATTGACCGACACGATAAAGGTGGAGTATTCACCGAAATTGATGTGTCCGCCATAGAGAAACAACCCTCCCGCCAGCAGGATGACGACATTAAATAATTCGGTGATATAGGTGGTGGAGGAATGAAAGGCCGCCATGGCACGGTAGGAACTGGCACACGCCTCTACATACATCTGATTGCCGACTTCAAATTTTTCCTTTTCCACCGCCGCATTGGTGAAAGCCTTGGTCACGCGTACACCCGTGATGGAGCTTTCCAGCGAGGCGTTGATGACCGCGTTGCTCTTGCGCCGTTCCTGAAACGCGCTGCGCATACGGCGGCGAAGGGGGAGGGATACGGCAACCAGCAGCGGCACGCAGGTGAAGATGAGGAGCGTCAGCCATACGTTGATGGAGCAGAGATAGAGGAAACTCAGTACAATCATGATGCTGCCCGACAACAGATTTTCGGGGCCGTGATGCGCCAGTTCGCTGACCTCAAAGAGATCGTTGGTCATGCGGGTCATGATGGCGCCTGTCTCGTGGTCGTCAAAGAAAGAAAAGGGAAGCGCTTCCAGATGGTCAAACAATTCCCGCCGCATTTGCGCCTGCATAAAGGTGCCCACCATGTGTCCCTGGTACTGTACGAAATAGCGCAGCAGCATGCGTGCCGTGTAGATCAGAAAAACGAAAATGCCGGCTGCCACAATGGCGCGGTAGGATCTGTGGGGAATGTAATCGTTGAGCATGCGGTTGGTCATCACAGGATACACCATACCGAGTAATGCGATCAGCAGAGAAGCCGCCATATCCGCCGCAAACAGCGGCAGATGAGGGCGGTAATAGGCGATAAAGCGTTTGAGCATCGTTTGGTTCCTCCGATTTTCGTTATTAATAAATTCTACTTCTATCAACTGATGAAAACAGTATACCACAGTTCCGACAGATTGACAAGCCCGTCCGCCGGAACTCTTTTTTAAAAAAAGTGTTGCGATGTGCCGACGAATGAGGTATGATATTATATATGAGTGTGAAGTTTGAAATTTGAAATTTCACAATGTTCCATTTCCCACTTCACATTTCACGTTTCACATTAATAAAGGGGCGGATGACTATGCGGTTACTTATTGCGGAGGACGAAAAATCACTGTCGAAGGCGCTGACGGTGATTCTCGAAAAAAACAATTATTCCGTGGACGCGGCCTTTGACGGGGAAGAGGCGCTCGATTATCTGGCGACGGGACAGTATGACGGGGTGATTCTCGACATCATGATGCCCAAGATGGACGGGCTGACGGTGCTGAAAAAAATCCGCGCCAAGGGCAGCAGCGTGCCTGTGCTGATGCTCACCGCCAAATCCGAGATCGACGACCGCGTGACAGGACTCGATCTGGGGGCGAATGATTATCTCACCAAGCCTTTTGACGCCAAGGAACTGCTCGCCCGCATCCGTGCCATGACGCGGGGACGTGACGGCGCGCAAAGCTCGGTGCTGACGATGGGCAACATCTCCCTTGACCGCACGACCTTTGAACTCTCCTCTCCCACGGGCAGCTTCCGTCTCGCCAACAAGGAGTTTCAGGTGATGGAAATGCTCCTGTGCAATCCCAAGCAGCTCATTTCCACCGAAATGATGATGGACAAAATCTGGGGCTACGACAGCGACGCGGAAATCAACGTCGTGTGGGCGTATATCTCCTATCTGCGCAAGAAGCTGACCGCCCTGAACGCCAATGTCCGTATCAAAGCGTCCCGCAACGCGGGCTATTCGCTGGAAACAGTGGAGGAATCACATGATTAAGAAACTGCGGCATAAATTTATCGCCATTTCGGTGCTGTCGGTCTTTCTGGTGCTGACGGTCATCATGGGGGCTATCAATATCCTCAATTATCGGCGGGTAGTGCAGAACAGCGACAGTGTGCTTGATGTTCTCAGCGAAAACGGCGGTATGTTTCCCAAGCGTTCGGAAAGCTTTGACCATAAAAACCGGAAGCATGACGACTGGTTTCTCAGCGGCATTTCGCCGGAATTGCAGTACGAGTCGCGCTATTTCACCGTTCGGCTCAACAGCAGCGGCGACGTGACCTCCGTGGATACCGGCAGAATCGCCGCCATTGATACCGACTCCGCCAAGGAGTACGCGCAGACGCTCTGCCATTCCTCCCGCACGCGGGGATTTGTGGATAATTACCGCTATATCCGCACGGAGGACTGCGGCGATACGCTCATGATTTTTCTGGACTGCCGCAACAATCTGTCGTCCTTCCGCTCTTTTCTCTTTTACAGCGTCATCGTCTCGCTGGCGGGGATGATCGCGGTGGGGGTGCTGGTGCTGCTGCTGTCCCGCATGGTCATGAAGCCGGTGCAGGAGAGCTATGACAAACAGAAATCCTTTATCACCGACGCGGGGCATGAAATCAAAACGCCCCTCACCATCATCGACGCGGACGCGACCATTCTGGAAATGGAGTGCGGCGAGAACAACGAGTGGATTCAGGATATCCGCGCGCAGGTCAGGCGGCTGACGGCGCTGACCAAAGATCTGATCTACCTTTCCCGCATGGAGGAACAGGAAAATCAGGTGCAGATGATCGACTTCCCGCTCTCCGACGTGCTGACCGAAACGGCGCAGTCCTTCCAGTCGCTTGCCAAGGTGCAGGAAAAGACCTTCACCGTGGAGATCGAGCCGATGATGAATTTCTGCGGCGACGAGAAAGCGATCACCCAGCTTGTCTCTATTTTGTTGGATAACGCGCTGAAATATTCCGACCAACACGGCACCATCTCTTTCAAGGCGCACACCAAGGGGAAGAATGTCTGCATGGAGGTCTACAACACCGCCGAAAGCGTCGATACCCAAAATCTCGGCCGGCTGTTTGACCGGTTTTACCGTGCCGACAAATCCCGCAATTCCCAGACGGGCGGCTACGGCATCGGACTGTCCATCGCCAAGGCGGTCACCGAGGCGCACAAGGGCAGGATTGCCGCGACGTCGTCCGACGGCCAATCGCTGCTCATTACGGTCATTCTTTGATTGCCACGACGAGGTGAACCCTTTATGCAATGGACAAATCAATACCAAAAGGCCTTCGCGCTGAGTTATGACGACGGCGTCTACCAGGATATCCGTTTGGTGGAGATACTCAACCGCTACGGATTAAAATGTACTTTCAATCTGAATTCGGGGCTGATGCATCCCGATTCGGTGTGGTATGCCGACGGTGTAAAAGTCGAGCGCATGCCGCCGGAGATGCTGCCGGAGGTCTACCGTGGGCATGAAATTGCCTCTCATTCGGTCAGGCACAGCAATCTGGTGGAACTCGACAGCCACGCCGTATATACCGATGTCCGTCAGGATATGACCGCGCTGGAAAGCATTTTCGGCCAGAACATCACAGGCTTTGCCTATCCCTACGGCGCGACGGACAGACGGGTGACAGACGTGCTGAGAAAATGCGGCATTCGCTACGCAAGGGGCGTACAGTCTACGTTCAGGTTTGACCCGCCCGCAGGAGAAAGCGAAAGGATGTGTCTTGCACCCACCTGCCGCCACAAGGATGAGAATCTATTTGAACTGGCGGAGCAATTTATCGCCATGCAGCCCGACCGCCCGCAGATTTTTCTGCTGTGGGGACACAGCTATGAATTCGACATGCAGCGCGGCTGGGAACGCTTTGAGCGCTTTTGCGAGCGCATTGCGGGAAATGACGATATTTTTTACGGCACCTGCGGAGAGGTGTTTTTATAAAAAACAGAGGCGATTGTAAAAGTAAATGAAAAAAATGAAAAAGAAGAAAAAGCGAAGCGCAATTAGCGAGCGAATGCGAGCGCGGGAGTCCAGCCGATGACGGCAAGCGTCATCTCGGACTGGTTCCCTGGCAGGGGTCTGGGGACAGCGCCACCAGCGGGGAGTGGGGCAGCGCCCCACGAGGTCGGCATAGCCGACCGAGCGAGACGCGCTTAGACTTGCGATAGGGGTGGGCGAATACGGTAACAGCCCAATATCACGATTTGCCTTGCTCCAAGTGGAGAAAAAAGTGTGCCTTTCCCGTTGACCAGACCCCGTATTTACGCCGCTTTTCAACTTTTACAATCGGCTAATAAAAGAAACTTGAAAGGAGGTGAAAGACATGGATCAGAAAATGCAGGACGCTCTCAACAAGCTCAAGAGTGCGGCAAGCACCATCAAGAGCAAGGAGGACGCGATCGACTTTCTCGTGAAGGAAACCAAGCTGCCCAAGGCAGAGTGCGAGAAGGCTTTTGACGCGATTGCCAAGGTGGACTTCAAGGAACTGAGCAAGAATCTCCCCGACGGCATTGCGGACAAACTGCCCGGCGGTCTGGGCAAGAAGCTGGGTCTGTAATCCGGCATCAAAAAGGAAAAATTTGTATTTTTCGTCAAAATCTGCGTTTTTCCATGATACACATGCGTTATTCTATATGTCGCACATATAGGAATGACGCATGTGTATTTTTTGACGGAAGGAAGAAGAAGAAAAAATATGTCGGTGACATTTGAAAAATCGGACAATACGCTCACCGCGTTTTTGAGCGGAGAAATTGATCATCACACCGCTGCCGCGTTTCGCGACAGTATCGACAGCGAGGCGGAGGCAATGAAACCGCAGCTGCTGGTGCTGGACTTCGGGGGAATCGGGTTTATGGATTCCTCCGGCATCGGGCTGATTATGGGCAGATATAAAAACGCCGCCGCCTATGGCGGAGAAGTGCGTGTTGCCAACGCACCTCCGATGATCGAACGCATGATCCGGCTGGCGGGAGTCGGGAAGTTAAATGTGTTATAATTACGCATTTTTTATAAAATTAACGATTTATAAATAAATTTGTAACTTGTGATTTTAATATATTGTAAAAAAGAAGGGTATAATAGATTATGAAAGCGAATAGCAAGATTAAAAATGAAATGAAGCTGGTCATTCCCAGCAACTCCGCGAACGAGAGCTTTGCCCGTTCGGCGGTGGCGGCGTTCATGGCGCAGCTCGACCCCACCATCGAGGAAATGACCGACGTGAAAACGGCGGTTTCCGAGGCGGTGACCAACTGCATCGTTCACGCCTACCGGGAGAGCATCGGTAAGATCTGGATCGAAGCCAAAATCTATGACGACGGCCGACTCAGCGTAACGGTGAAGGACAAAGGCTGCGGCATTCCCGATGTGGCCAAGGCGCGGGAACCTCTGTTTACCACAGGCGGCAGCGAACGCGCCGGTCTGGGCTTTGCTGTCATGGAGAGCTTTACCGACAGTCTGCGCGTGCGTTCGACGGTCGGCAAGGGAACCACCGTTACCATGGAAAAGCGCGTGGCGCAGAGATACCGCCATGACAGTTGAGCAGGACAGACTCGTTACCGAGAATTTCGGGCTGGTGCATGCCTGTGCCAAGCGGTACTGCGGCAGGGGGATTGACTACGACGATCTTTACCAGTCGGGGTGTGAGGGATTGGTAAAAGCGGCAGCCGGTTTTGACAGCAGCCGCGGCATCCGATTTTCCACCTATGCCGTTCCGGCGATTCTGGGCGAGATACGGCGGCTCTTTCGCGACGGCGGCGCTTTGCGGGTATCCCGCAGCATACGCGACCTCGGATTGAAGATTCGCCGTGCGGAAACGGATTTTCGGGGCAGAACAGGACGTGATCCCACGGTCGGAGAACTGGCGGAGCTGCTGGGAACCGACGTGGAGAGCATTGCCGAGGCCATCGACGCGTCGCGCCCCGTGCTGTCGCTGACGGCGGAACGGGATGGGGAGGAATTTGAAGCCGATGTGCCTGTCGAGCGGTTTGACGAATCGGTAGTGGATGTGGTGGCGCTGCGGGAGGCCATGGCGTCGCTGGAAGAATCCGACCGTGAAATCATCCGTCAGCGGTATTTCGGAGGCAAAACCCAGACAGCGGTGGCGGCGGCCTTGGGCATGACGCAGGTGCAGGTTTCAAGGCGCGAACGCAAGATCCTGCAGTTGATGAGAGAACGGCTGATCTGATTTCTTCATTGCGCAAAGGCTTTTATCATCTGTATGATTGGATGGGATACGCTGAATAAAGGCTTTTGCACACTGTCAGGACACGGCTTTGAGCAGTGCGGGAATTGACTTATTCAGCGTTTCCCTAGATGACGGCAAACGGTCATATATGATTCGCGAAAAGAATGACGATTCATGGGCGTTGTTTGCCGGAACAGCGAATTCGGACGGAAAAAACCGTTATTTTGCTGATGCTACAGCTAAATTTTGAACTTATTTTGAAACCTTTACAAATTGTTTGAAAATCTCTCGTGATAGGATGAAAAATCTATTGCAAAATCAAAAATGATGTAGTATAATAATTAGGGGGAGTAGTGGTACCATGTTGTATCGCCATTCGTACCGTTGATGGGCGGATTAGTCCTACAGTCCGGCTCATTCATTTTATGGTTTTGCACCATGTCCAGGCAGCATGCGATATTCTACATAGCCGGTCAAATAGCTGCATTCTTTTGCTTTGCTGCGGTCGGCGGTGTCAAAATCAAAGTTATCTGAGGTGATTTGAAATGCCACGTATCATAGGTGGAGAAAAGAACAACATTGTAGGTGAAAACATCCGAATTCTACGAGTAACACGCAGAATGAGTCAGCAGGATCTGGCTGATAAACTCGACGAGAAGGGTGTTTATGTTTGCCGCGGGTCAATATCCCGCATAGAAGACGGTTTACGGACTGTGACCGACATCGAGCTGAAAGGTTTTTCTGAGGTGTTCGGCGTTACAGTAAATGATCTTTTCGTTGAACGCGATGTATTTGGCGAACAAGTGAGGTAAAAAATACAAGGACAAATTCAAAAAGCAGTTTTTACATTGGGACGATATGGTGTTATGATAAATAACTTGTAGGACTTAGTGTCGTTTTATAATAAATGCTGCGTTAAAAATGCCCGATATACGGCCTTTAGCTTGTATGTCGGGCACTTTTTTGTTTGGATTCAAAAAGCTAAAGAAAACCTTAAGATTTGCAAAGGGACTTGACAAGTTGTGAATTAAGTGTTACAATAGGGGCAAATCTTCCAAAGAAAAAAAGGAGTGCTGATTTCTGATGCGTAATCATGTTAGTGTGGGGTACACGACTCTTTGATGTGGTTTTGATCCTTTGCGCGTGTTCCTTGGGAATGTGCGTGAACGGATGAAAAATACGTCATCGGGTTCGAATGTGCCAATGGTAAATTATGACAGGCAAGCTTCCGTGCGCCGTGCCGTCTCTGACGGCTTTGCAGGCATGGAGGTTGGTTTGACTGCGGCCGACGGTAAAGGGCGGTGCGGCGGTCGGACAAATCATGGTAAAATTGGCAGATATCCTGATAACATGATGCTTGACGCGTCGGTCGGTATTTTGGCGATATAGGCAAATACCTGTGTGTACGTATGCTCAGGAATGCGATTTTTTTCGCGGTTTCCGGGGTGAAATGCGTTGACGGGCGCCCGTAGGTCGTGGCTTTATCTGTTGTCGGGATAATGCATGGCCTGCGGGCTTTTTGTATGTTCTTTGACGCATGTAAGGGAGGGGTTACCCATGAATCTGACATATAAGATATTTATTATAGAGGAAAACGGCTGTATGCCGGAGAAAATCGAGGCGCTGCTTGCACAGGCGGGCTATGTGATCAATTACGCTTCCACGGGGCTGGACGGCGCAAAAGTGGAGCTGCTCAGTCCGCTGGAACGTCCCGAAGCGGTAGACAGCGCATTGGAAGCGGCGGAACGCGATATCCGCCACTGCCGCAAGAATAAAGACAGGATACTCACCTACAAGGATATCGAGCTGAATCTCGATACGCGTGAGGTGACGGTGCGGGGCGTTCCGCTCGACCTGACCTCCACGGAGTACGGTATTCTTGAACTGATGCTCAAAAGTCCGTCCAAGGTGTTCAGCAAGACGATTATTTTTGAATCGGTGTGGGGCGAGACGTATTTCAGCGAGGACAACACGGTCAACGTCCACATGAGCAACCTGCGCGGCAAGCTCAAAAAGGCCAATGCCGACAGCAGCTATATCCAGACCGTCTGGGGGCAGGGCTATCGGCTGGCTTCATAATTCGCCTGCTTTGGAAAAAAACAATGAAAAGTCAAAAGCATCCTATTGACATACAACATGGATTGTGGTCAATAGGATGCTTTTTTTGCTGTATGGTTTATTCATCAAACGGGATTTCGACGGGCTGACGGTTGACAAAGACTGTGGCTGCGGTGAAGCCTGCCGCTTTGGCGGCGGCGATGCCTTCCGCCATGCCGACGGCCATATGTTCAGGGACATGGGCGTCGCTGCCGAGGGTGATGTATTTGCCGCCAAGTTCGCGGAAAAGCCTGACATATTCCACTGTCGGCAGCAGCATTCCGCCGGGATTACGCAGCCCGGAGGTGTTGATTTCCAGCGCCTTTCCGTTGGCGGCGAGCGTCGCGAGAATCTCACGGATGACAGGCTGATAAGGCGCCATATCCACCGGCACGCCGTCGCGTTCGGTGATGTAGCGCAGGGGATAAGTCATGTGGGCGAGCGAGTCAAATTCATTCCAGCGAACCGTTTCCAGAAGCTCATCAAAATAACGTCTGACCAAGTCTTTGGCCTGTTCCTCGTCGGGGTGGAGGTAATAGAAATCCTCCTCGCCGCTGAGATTGTGCAGCGAACAGAGGATGAAGTCGTATTCGCACAGCCCCAGCGCGCGGGCGGTTTCTTCGATGTCCTGCAGCGGCTCACCCAGTTCGATGCCCCGCAGGACGGTGATATCGTCGTATTTCTCATTCAGCTCAATGGCCTGCGCGTTGGAACGGGCGATATTCGCGTCGCTCCATTCGAGAATGTCGCAGTGATCGGTGAGGGCAATGGTGGCAATGCCCAGTTCCCGCGCGCGGTTGACCTGCTGCTCGGCAGGCGTTTCGCTGTCAAAGGAATTGTTCGTGTGCAGATGGCAGTCGCAGGGGGGAATGTTGTTCAAGATATTTCTTCCTTTATGATCAGATTTTGGATGGCGATCGGGTCGAATCCTATGCAACCGCGGCGGTTGGCAAACAGCGCCGTGCCGTGATGGTTGACGCAGAGCATCCACCCGTATTTTGGGCCGATGACGCAGTATTCACTATTGAAGACTTCCTCATGCAGCAGACGGGCGATCTCCCGCACACAGCCTTCATAAATCCACATTTTGGCGTGTGCGTCCTCCACAAACAGATATGCCTGCGGTTCGGGCAGAATATCCGGCAGCCGCAGCATCCAATCGGGATGCGACCAAGTGTCGTAAACGGCGAGGATGTCCACATCTTCCCTGAAGCGGTCGCTCAGCGAAATCCAATGCAGCCCGTCACGCGGACTTTTTCTCTGATCGACAAAAGCTTCCTCCACGCGGCGCTGGATGTCCTGCCAGTGTCCGATATTGACAAGGCACAGTCGTTCACGGGGAATTTGGTTTTGGTCGAGGTAGCGTTGTATGTCGTTTCTTACACGGTAATTTATCAGCGCCATGCGAACCCGATCCTTTCCTGCCATTTATAAGAAAAGAATAGCACAAATATCAGCAAATTGCAACTGCCAAAAGAATGGAGATGAAAAACACAAAAAGTCCCTTTTTTTCTGATGACCCCTTGACAAAAATTACTTTATCTGATATAGTAATTATAACGTCAGACGTAGTAATAAGGGAAGAGAGGTGTGTCATGGCAGAACTGAGCAGCGATATCATGCGCGGCTATAACGATGTGATCGTGCTGAGCATATTGGCCGAAAGCGATTCCTACGGTTACGAGATATCGCGATGTATTACGGAGCGTTCAAGCGGCAGGTACCCGATCAAGGAAACGACGCTGTATTCCACCTTTACGCGGCTGGAGCGAAACGGCTATATCCGGTCATATGTGGGAACCGAGACTTTCGGCAGACAGCGTACCTATTACAGCCTGACCGGGAGCGGCAGGGAATATCTGGCAGCGAAATGCGCGGAATGGCGGATTGCCAAGGAAGTCATCGGTTCGTTTATCGACCGCTTGGATTTTTAGGAAAACATTTCATCATTTGGAAAGGTTGGAGTAAAATGGAAAATATGGAAAAAACAAAAACAGAAATGCTGACAGCAGAGATGGAGGAACCGACGGGGTTTTCGGAGCAGGCATACACGAAAATACAGACCTATCTGGACAATATGTTCGCCTCCATTCCCCCCACCGACGAAGCGATGCGGCTGAAGAATGACATGTACTGCTCCATGCTCGACAAGTACAACGGCTATGTGCAGGAAGGCGCGAACGGGAACGAAGCATTCGGCAGGGTGGTAGGCGAATTCGGTTCGCTCGATGAAATCCGCGCGGCACTGGCACTTGACACGACTGCCGCTCCCATGGCGGAGTGTTCCCCAGTTGGCGTCACGCCGGAGCGAAAGAAGCAGTACGACAAATTCAAGATCGGACAGGCGGTTGCAGTGGCGTGCGGCGTGGTGTTGTGCATCATGTCGGTGTTCGGCTATCCTTTTTATTCCGAATATTTTACAGGAATCGCGGAAGAAGAACCGGAAAATTTTATTTTTGGACTTTTGATTGCCGCTGGTGTATTCCTGTTTGTGTGGGCAGGGACAGGGGAGGCAAAATATTATGATGTTACCCTGCCGGAAGCGCTCCGTCCCGGCGTGAGCGAGGAACGAATGGCGGAGTACCGGAAGTTTCTGAGCGTGCGCCAAATGCTTATCAGCTTAGCGGTGGCACTGTTCGTCGTAACGCCTTTTACCTATGTGTTTCCTTTCAGCATGGTCATTATGCCCATATTGGTTGCGGTGGGTGTGGCCATTCTGATCGTTGTCGGCGCGGTGCACGGTATCTACAGCGATGTGCGCACGGACAAGTGATGATGCGCGACTACGCCATTAGATGAAAAAAATACTGCCGTCGTTTCCGTCATGGCGAGAGGTATGGGAAACGGCGGCTTTTTGCCGCGAAAAATAACTTGATTATTTTATTAGGCTGTGTTATAATAATTCATGCCGATGATTTTACGCATCGGGGAAAATAAGCGGGTATGGTGGAATTGGCAGACACGCCAGATTTAGGATCTGGTGGGGAATCCGTGCAGGTTCAAGTCCTGTTACCCGCACCAGAAACGCCGCTGATGCGGCTCAAAGAATAAAGAATAAGTAATAAAGGAAAAATAAGAAAGTCAAAGAGATAACCTCCGCGGCGTTTCTGTATTATTCTTTATTCTCTATTCTTTATTCTTTTTTCTTTAAAAAGACGCACTAAGATATAAAAATAGCTCAGCTGAAAACAGATAGCGGAAAAACCGAAGATCAGCCCTATCCCATTTTTTTGGGATAAAGCTGACTATTTCAATTATTATTCCTTGCGCCACAATAATCCATTGGCATCTGTTTTGTTAAACCCGCACCAACAGCGCGGCTAAAGCCGCTAAGTGAATCGTGAATGGTGAATAGTGAATAACGTAAGGCGATAACCTTCGCCGCGCTGTCCAACTATTCACCATTTTTATTCACGATTTATTTTTCTAAAAAATTAAATCATGTTCAGCGGTTTACAATGGGGCATTTTTATGCTATACTGCAAAAGGAATCTTTGCAGGGAGAGTGAATTTCTTTTGACGGCATATGAGCAAATGATGAAGTATGAGATTGGTCTGGAAATCGGATTGCTGTCGATGGAGGAACTGCGTGCCTTTTTGTCGCAACGTCTGCGTGACAGCGATGTTCCGTATATCTATACGGCGGTTTTTCTGACATTGGACAAGGGTACCGAAGCAGTGACGGAAACAATTTTTTATAATATGCAGGGTAATTACATCATGGATCGCGCCGCGGGTAATACCGTGCAGCGTCTTCTGATCGGTGTGATTGGTGACAAATGGCGGAGCGGTGCGATTGACAGGGAACAGTGCGTCCGTTTTCTGCATCGTCTGACAGATTATTCCGAATGCGGCTGGGAACTGCTCGCGATTGAAGAATATTACCGTCTCAATCAGAGCGGCTACAGCAGCGACGAGGAATTCGGGCAGATGCTCGACAATATTCTGTCACAGGGGCTTTCCTGACAAAACAAAAAAATCCGCCTGCGTTTGCTTTGAAAATCAGGAAACGCAGGCGGACGTTTTTTATTCAGGTATTGTCAATTCTGAGATTCAGGCTGTGAATCGAGCAGCTTGATTTCGGGTTTTTCGTCGGGCGTAATGGACTGATTGTCTCTCTTGCTGTAAGCCCTGATCATACGCAGCGCCCAGTCGCGGCCAACCATACATACGCGGGAGGTATAAATGGCATTGACCACCTCGGAGAAACGCTTCTCTATGCTGGCATAGATTTTGGGGTCAATAAAGATGGAACGTGTGTTGCCGTCATTGCAGAAGAAAATAAGCGCATCTTTGTCATCGCGTCGCTCATAATAGATGTTGATGACCCCTATGCCTTCAAACTGTTTGGAGAAAATATCAAAATAGACAAGTTTGGCGATTTCTATAACGCCGTCATTCAGTCCGAATTCGGCAATTTTGATTTTTTCCATCAGTTCGTTGACAGTTGTTACCACACGCATAGCGTAACCGGGTACGCTGAAATTATCTTCAATGGCGCTTCTGATGGCTTCATAGTCGAAGGTTTTCAGTTCTTCCTGTGAAGTGATGGGGCGGAAATAAAACATAAGACGCTTTTCTATATCGTGGTAGGTAAGCCGTGACACCACCTGAAGTCCCTGTCCGCATTTCGGACAGACTTTCCGAAACAATTCGCCTGAAAGAATTTGAAGTTTGTATTCAGGATTGTTTTGCACGTTTATGATGGCAGGGCGTTCCACATTGACGTCGGCGCCGCAATTGGGACATGTGATTGTGTACTTTTTGTTCTCCATTGCTGATGAGACACATCCTTTCAATTGCAATTATATCATAAAGAATTGAAAAATGGAACAGGGGAATGAAAATTATTTTTGTAACATAAATATGAATTTCTATTTTTTCAGGTTGAAAAAATACTGAAGGGGGGGTATAATCATATGTAAAGACTTTTGATGGGGGTTTTTTTGTGAAAAGGAAACGTCAGCGTAGCGGGAAGTTTTTGCTGGTCTTAAGCATTTTTGTTGTATTGCTGGCAACAGCGGCAGCGATAATATATTCTTTGGAATTGTATACCTATTTGCCGATCTTCGGAAACCAGTTTAGAAAATATGCGCTTTATGATGATGTCGGAAACGCGTTTAACGGACTTCTGACGCATTCACAGGAAGAAGTGAAAAGCTGGCCCGTCGTGCATGCGCTGGAGCGGGATTGCTATGTGGCTCCCTTGCCAAAGCCGGAGAATTATAACGAGAAATTCACCAGCTATAGTGACGAAACGATTACCGTGAAATATTCAACAGAAAGAGCCTATAATTCTGCTATTCACTACATAGATGTAAGAATTGCCCATCCTTCTCAGATACGCTTGGCGCTTTATGGTAATGAATACAGTATGAAAACCAGAAATTATCCCTCGGAAATTGCCAAGACGGTTAACGCGGTAGCGGCTATTGACGGATCATTTTATAACAACCGTTCTTCCGGCTGGGTTATTTATCATGGAAAAGTATGCCGTTCCAGACCTTGCTGGTATGATGTTCTTTTGATTGATTCGGACGGCAATCTGCATGCGGAGAGAGATTTTAATATAGAGGCCAGCGGCATACTGAAAAAATATGACATTGTCAGCGCTATTACATTTGGCCCGAAGCTTGTTGAGAACGGTGAAATGAAATATATCAGCAGCGGTGCTTGGCAGCCGCTTACCCCGGAGCCGAGAGCCGCAATCTGTCAGTATTCGGACGGACTGCACTATTTGCTTTGTGTGGCAGAGGGGAGAATGCCTCGTTCTCTGGGATTGACGATGCAGCAGTTTGCCAAGCTTCTGGCGAGCAAGGGCGTTGATTTTGCGTATAATCTTGACGGCGGTCAATCCGGTACGCTCATTTTAGGAAATCATGTGAAGAATGTTGTCGCTTACGGCGGACAGCGCCAGCTGGGAGATATCATTTATTTTGCCACGGCGATGGAAAATGACGGAGAAATGACCGCAGAGTGATGGCTGACTGTTTGGCGCTGTTGTGAGCGGTCAGGAACCGTTCGGCAGAAGCATGAAAAAATAAAAAGAAAATTCTGAAAAAGGCTTGACTCACGTCCGAAAGTGTGGTATAGTAATTATACCTCGCATCGGGCGTGTTTTTTTTATGCGCCGATTTTTGCATATCATCCGCTGATGCAGATGATATCGAGGGAGGCTGAAATGCCGTCGATTCGCGTATGTTTTGCAGAGACAGATTCGATCTGGCGGTAAATTATTCCGTTACGGGAGGTGCCGAAATGAGAGTTAAAATCACATTGGCATGCACAGAATGCAAGCAGAGAAACTACAACACTGTCAAGAACAAGAAGAATGACCCTGACAGACTTGAGATGAAGAAGTATTGCAGATTCTGCAAGAAGCATACTTCTCACAAGGAAAGCAAGTAAGGGAGGACGAATGCAGCATGAGTGACAAGTCAACCAAGAAAAAGGACGACAAGAAGCTCGCCAAGGATACCGGCAAGAACACCTCGAAAAAGGCTTCTGCCAAGGATTCGTCCAAAAAATCGTTTCATCCTGTCAAATCGGCGGGTAAATTTGTCCGTGAGTACAGAAGTGAGCTCAAAAAGATCTCCTGGCCCAGCGTCAAGGATACCACTAAGAACGCGCTGATTACGTTGGGCGCCATCTTTGTGGTGGGCGTCTTTATCTGGGCGCTCGATTTCGGTCTGAGCCAGCTCAGAGATTTAGGTCTCAAGAAAATCCCCGAACTGGCGGCGTCTGCGCAGCAGACGGAGGATGTTTCCGGCTCGGATGTACTGGACAATCTGATTGTATCCGACGGCGACGCAGCGGAGTAATGAAATACATTGCGACGCACCAAATGAAACAAAGGCAGGTACCGCCGACAGGCGGCCTCACGATGGGAGTGAATTGAATATGGCAGATATGACAGAAATTGCGGCAACCCCTCACTGGTACGTCATTCATACCTACGCGGGCTATGAAAACAAGGTTGCTTCCGACCTGATGACGATCGTGGAAAACCGCAAGCTTCAGGATATGATTATGGATGTCAAAATTCCCACGGAAACCGTGACCGAGATCGTTACCAAGGTCGTTACGCTTAAGGACGAGAACGGTAAGTCCGTCAAGGACGAAAGCGGTCATGTCGTGAAGGTGGAACAGCAGGTAGAGCAGCAGGTGGAACACAAGCTCTTTCCCGGCTACGTGCTTGTCAAAATGGTCATGACCAACGACACATGGTTTATCGTCCGCAACACGCGCGGATGCACAGGCTTTGTGGGGCATGACTCAAAGCTCGTCCCTGATTCCAAGCCGGTTCCCCTGACAGAGGAAGAAGCGGCCAAGTGGGGCGTGGAAATCAAGTCCGAGAAGTTTGCTTTTGAAGCGGGCGAGGAAGTCAAGGTGATCGAAGGTTCCATGTCCGGTCACATTGGCGTGGTCAACTCCATCGACCACGATGCCAAGACGGTCAATATCACGCTCGACATGTTCGGCAGAAAGGTCGAAGCCGAAGTCGATCTCGCGAGTGTGGTACCGCTCAACTAAAGCAGTCCCGGCAGTTTATAACGCAGATTTACTAACAGCGGATGGCAAGGCCGCATCCAACCTTGCCGAAGAAGTGCCGTTTTCGTCTGACGGAGGCGGTCTTCCGTGGGAGAGGCAGCAAAATCTAATCAAAAAATGCTGTTTCGGTATCACCACACATTTGGAGGTGCTTTTACATGGCTCAGAAAGTAACAGGTTACATTAAACTTCAGATTCCGGCAGGCAAAGCAACACCCGCTCCTCCTGTCGGTCCGGCTCTCGGTCAGCACGGCGTGAACATCATGCAGTTCACCAAGGACTTCAACGAGCGTACCAAGAATGACGTGGGTCTCATTATCCCGGTTGTGATCACGGTTTACGCCGACCGTTCCTTTACCTTTGTCACCAAGACCCCGCCCGCAGCCGTCCTCATCAAGAAGGCTTGCGGCATTGAGAGCGGTTCGGGTACACCCAACAAGACCAAGGTGGCCAAGATCACCAAGGAACAGGTCAGAAAGATCGCTGAAACCAAGATGCCCGACCTCAACGCAGGCTCCATCGAAACAGCGATGAGCATGATCGCCGGTACCGCCCGCAGCATGGGCATTACCGTAGAGGACTGATCGGATCGTAATAGGATTCGGTCTGTCAGTGGGAGGAAAATCTCCGATATTACCACTTTACAGGAGGATATAGACAAACATGAAACACGGAAAGAAATATGTTGACGCCGCAAAGGCCGTTGACCGTATGAAGTTGTACGATTCCAATGAGGCTCTTGATCTCGTGATCAAGACCGCTGCCGCTAAGTTTGACGAGACCGTTGAGGTTCATGTCAAGCTGGGTGTTGACGGCCGTCACGCCGACCAGCAGGTCCGCGGCGCGATCGTTCTTCCCAACGGCACCGGCAAGACCGTCAGAATCCTTGCCATCTGCAAGGGAGACGCGCTCAAGGCCGCTGAGGAAGCCGGCGCTGATTATGTCGGCAACGACGAATATATCCAGAAGATTCAGTCCGAGGGCTGGATGGATTTCGATGTGCTCATCACCACGCCCGATATGATGGGTATGGTCGGCCGTCTCGGTAAGATCCTCGGTCCCCGCGGCTTGATGCCGAACCCCAAGGCCGGTACCGTGACCCCCGACATCGCCAAGGCTATCAAGGAAGCCAAGGCCGGTAAGATCGAGTACCGTCTGGACAAGACCAACATCATCCACTGCCCCATCGGCAAGGTTTCCTTTGGTACCGACAAGCTCATGGAGAACTTTGACGCTCTCCTCGGCGCCATCAACAAGGCAAAGCCTGCCGCCGCAAAGGGTCAGTATATCCGCTCCTGCGTCGTTTCTTCGACCATGGGTGTGGGCGTGAAAATCAATCCCAGCAAGGTTACCATGTAATGATACCTTGCGGATTCACTAAGATTACGGTCAGCGATTTTTTGACAAGCGGCTGTATCAGATGAAGCAAATGAATGCCGCATATCAGCAGGTTTTGTTGAGTGCGGCATTTTTTGATTTTTTGATTTATTATGTGGAAAAGAGGTTTTTTCAATGGAATTCAAATGCACCAGTTGCGGCAATGTTTTTGACGATGCGCTCGGCGTATGTCCCGCCTGCGGCACGGCAGTGGTTAAATCTGCCGACGTTCCGTTTGTCGGGCAGGCTGCCGGACAGACCGACACACAGGCCGCCGCGCAGGAAGCGTCGGCACAGCCTACGGCCGATCAGACACAGATGCCCAACTACCAGTACAGCTATTCCTATGATGAAAAGGGACACCAGCAGAATTATCAGCAGCAGGCCTACCAGGCGCAGCCCAACTATCAGCAGCAACCCGGCTATCAGCAGCAACCCGGCTATCAGCAGCAGCCAGGTTATCCGCAACAGGGCTATCCGCAGGGAAACGGCTACCAGCAGTACGGCGTCAATCAGCCCAAATCCAAGCTGGTGGCGGGTCTTCTCGGCATTTTCCTCGGCTGTCTGGGCGTACATAACTTTTATCTGGGTTACACAGGCAAGGCAATCGCGCAGCTGCTCATCACGCTGCTGTCCTGCTTTGCGCTCAGTCCGCTCAGCGCGATCTGGGGGCTGATCGAGGGTATTCTCCTTCTCGTAGGTTCCATCAATGTGGATGCCAACGGCATTCCGCTTGGTGAGTAACGGAATGGTGAGATGACCGTCCCGACAGAGGACGGAGAATGCTTGCATGAATGACAATGAGAACACCTGCCTTTTTTTAAAGAGCGGCAGGTGTTTTCTTATTTTGGGCGATTGTAAAAGTAATGAGGCAAATGAGAATTTAGAGGGGTAGGAATAAACAAAAAAAGAAAAAAGCATAGCGCAGCGCATAACTAGCGAGCGAATGCGAGCGTGGGAGTCCAGGGGGAACTAGTTCCTCCTGGC
>CAMHAV010000003.1 GCA_946182865.1 uncultured Clostridia bacterium | reverse complement strand
CTAACGGCTAACGGCTAATTCCGTATTCTCCAGTAGGAGCCGGTGTCGCTGATGTCGAGCATGCGGCCTGTTCCCTCCGCCACGCAGTCGAGCGGATGCTCCGCCACGTTGACAGGCATGCCGGTTTCCTGCGCGATCAGCTTGTCCAATCCGCGCAGCAGTGCGCCGCCGCCTGTGAGCATGATGCCGTGGTCGAGAATGTCCGCGGACAGTTCCGGCGGCGTCTCCGACAGCGTTTGCTTGACCGCGTCCACGATGTCCGCCAGCGGTTCGGTCATCGCCTCGCGCACCTCCGCGCCCGAAATAACGACGGTTTTCGGCAGGCCGTCCACCAAGTTTCTGCCCTTGATGGACATGGGCTTTTCTCCCGATGAGGGGAAGGCGGAGCCTGCGCTGATCTTGAGATCTTCGGCGGTGCGTTCACCGATGAGAAGATTGTATTTGCGCTTGACAAAGGAGAGCAGCGCCGCGTTGAGCGCGTCGCCCGCCTTGCGCACCGAACGGGAAATGACGATATCTCCCAGCGAAATCACGGCGATATCGGTGGTGCCGCCGCCGATGTCGATGACCATGCTGCCGGTCGCTTCGGCTACGGGAAGTCCCGCGCCGAGCGCCGCCGCCATCGGTTCCTCGATCAGCTCCACCACGCCGCCGCCCGCCTGACGCGCCGCGTTCTCCACGGCGCGGCGCTCCACTTCCGTTACGCCGGAGGGAATGCAGATGACCACGCGCGGACGCGCAAACAGATTGGACTGCACGGCGTTGCGGATGAAGTGCTTGAGCATTTCGGCGGTGATGTTGAAGTCCGCGATAACGCCGTCGGTCAGCGGCCGCAGCGCCACAATGGAGCCCGGCGTTCTGCCGATCATCTCACGCGCCAGATTTCCCACCGCCAGCACCTCGTCGGTGCGGATATCCACCGCCACCACCGACGGCTCCCGAATGACAATTCCCTTGCCCTTGACATATACCAACGTATTGACCGTTCCGAGGTCAATGCCGATATCTTTTGAAAATAAACCCATTGCAAACTCCGCTTCCTTTTGTGGTTTCGGAATGCCCGGCGGTCTTTTCACGCAGGTTTCCGAATAGATATGGTATGTGAGCGCAGACCCGCGTCAGGCATAAATCAGGCGCACCGCGTACAGATTCGGCCACACGTCGTCCTCGCCGGAGGACATTCGCACCAGATTGCAGGTCTTGACGCGGGAAATTTTGCCCGATTGGTTGGCTTTGGAAAGACTTCTGCCCAGAGCGGAATATTGACCGCCCGTGTTTTTGCTCAGCCATGTTTCCGCTTTTTCGGCGGAGACCGATTCGTCAAAAATAATGTAAAGCAGTTCGCCCTTGGCCTGCGCCGTTTCGATCATCTTATCGGTGATGAGGGAAACCGACGCGTCATTCATCTGGTCGAGCGTGAGCGCGTGCATACTATAATAGTTCGCCTCGGTAGAGGTGCAGACTTCCAGATCGAAATTGTACAGCTCCGAGGTGACATATACATCGTCCTCGGTGTATTCGCACTCCATCTCACTGATATTTTTCCCGGTCTTGTGATTGCGGTTGAGGCGCTCGTCGGTCAGGTTGAAATAGCTGTAGCGGCTGTAAAGCACGTCGCTTTCCGTGGCGGAATCATCCCATGTCACATCGAGATTGTACCAGTTTTCATTGATTTTCACCTGGTTCCACATATGCCCTGAATTTTTGGACATACCCACCACCGTGCGGCATTCGATGCCCACGCGGTTGAGAAGCATCTTCGTGCTGCACGCGTAGCCGGTGCAGACCGCCTTTTGTTTCACCAGCGTGCCGTAAATATTAAACGCGTCCTGTGAGGAATCATCCGCCTCCGCCGCTTCAAAGTCATAGGAAACACTGTCCACCAGCGCGTCGTGAATGACCGTTTCCCGCGTCAGTTCGTCGGCATTGTCGGGAATCTGCGCCAGAATGCGCTCGGTGGCGATGTTAATGTTGTCGTAGAATGCCGTGATTTCCTCGTAGGAATATTTGGAATACAGCACCAGATAATTGCCGTCGTGGAAGTTGTTGCGGATATCGTAGCTGCCAAGCACCCAGAACGCCTCCGGATGGTCAGCCAGCACCGCTTCCTTGACAATATAGATGTCGTCAAACTTAAGTTCCGAGGGCAGCCGCGTATAGCGAAGCAGGAAGCAGCCGTTGTCGGCGCGTTCCGAGGATATCTGATAGATGGATTCCTCTATCTTCTGATAGGCTTCTTTCATGGTCGTGTCTTTCAAAGAAGCATACGCCGTCTTGTCCTCGATGGGGGTGAATCCCTCTCGCACGGGCAGCCTCAGTTCCAGACGGCTGCACATTTGCAGACCGGAGCCGAAGAGATCGTTTTTCATCGCCTGCATTACCTCTCCGAAGTCCTTGCCGTCCGCAATCGCCTCAGAGGTCGCGCAGCCTGAAACGCACAGTGTCGCTGCCAGACACAGCGCCATCAGACCAAGCCGAACCATTCGCTTTCCCTTTTTCATATGTAAAACCCCCAAACAAATTCCGAATGGAATTAAAGTACTCCTTTAAAGCAGAGGCCGGATGTAATGCCGGGTTCTCTGGAAATGTCGCCCGAAACATATTGATGTATCAGGCGGGCGCATTCCTCGGCGCTTTCATCGGTGAAGCTGAGCGTTACCCAGTCGAGCGACAGATCGTCGCAGGTGCGCCCCGCGACGTTTTCCATGACGCTCATCATCACGGGATTGAAGATTTCCGAGCAGCCCATGCGGCACATGACGGGAAGATTTCTGCCTGTGCGGTCGGTAATGCCACAGGCGCCGCCTTCCTTGGCCCGCCCCAGACATCCCTTGGGCGAGAGCGCCGCCGGACAGTTGCGCGTGAGCATCATGGGGATTCTGCCCCGCACGGTCATGCCGCGCGGCTGACGGGACCCCAGCGCCGCGATCTGCGGCAGGGTCAGCTCGAAGCTGAGTTCGTTGTCGGTCAGTCCCATGGCGGCGGACTGATCGAGCGCGCGGCTGTTGAAGACATTGAGTCCGAAGCCGCCGTGCAGCCGCAGTCCGGTATCCCGCAGCAGGGGAACCAGCCCGACGTTATGTATCATGATATCATTGACGCCGATAAATTTGACCGCCTGCGCCCACCGCAGAATATCGGCTTCTCTGCCGAAAAGTCCCCGCGGCACTTCCACGGCGGGGACCGCGCCGCGCCGTATGAACTTTTTGACGGCATATTCCAGCAGCGCCGCGTCGGTTTCGATGGGGAGATACGCCATGTTCACGCCCGCCAGACTGTCAGGCACCTGCTCTGCCGAGTGGAAGATCACCCGCAGCGCCGGCTTTTCCTGCCCGAACGTGCGGCGGGATGCGACGGCGGAAGCCGTTGCATCCGACGGCCCGAACGGGACGGCACGCGGCAGTCGGCGCGCCGCGTCGATCGCGTCCAGCGCGTCCCGCTTCATGCCCGACAGCGCGGAGGACGGCAGCGTCAGCCCCTCCCCCACCTCGGCGGCCAATGTATCCAGATAATAGGGCGTGCCGCCTGTCTTGCCGAGGATCTTGCGGCCGTATGCCTCGTCAAAAGGCGCTTTGAGCGCGGGCTGGGGACATTCGCCCCTGACTTCGGCGGCGTGTCCCTCGCCGTCGCTCACGCGGAGCAGCGCGGGAGTCTGCCCGTCGCGTGCGGTCAGCTCCATGCGCAGCGGCACGCGCTGGTATTCGTTTTTATAGAGCGGATGCAGCGAGCCGAGCAGCGCCGAGGAGGCGGAAACCACGTCCTCCTTGGTGCGCTTGCCGAACATGCCGCGCCCGCGTTTGGCGGTAAAGTAGCCGTCGGTAAAGCCCGAACGAGAAAAGACCGCGCCGAGTTTCTCCGCGAGATCGGGCGGCACTTCGCCCTCGTCCCGCATGAGACAGCAGGCCGTGACCGCGGCGGCCACGTATTCGGGACGCTTCATGCGTCCCTCGATCTTGACGGAAGATACGCCCATCTCTATGAGGGCGGGAATGTGCTGTATGTGCGACATATCTTTCAGACTCATGCAGCTGTCAAAGCCGCTTCTGTCCCCCGTCACCCGGAAGGGCAGGCGGCAGGGCTGGGCGCAGAGTCCGCGGTTGCCGCTTCTGCCGCCCAGCACGGCGCTGAAAAGGCACTGTCCCGACACGCACATGCACAGCGCGCCGTGAATAAACACTTCCGTTTCGATGGGCGACGCGCTGACGATTTCCCGAATCTCCTCCCCGCTGAGTTCGCGGGCGAGAACCGCGCGGCGAAATCCCATCTCCGCCGCCGCCTGCGCGCCGCCGGGGGTGTGCAGCGACATCTGGGTGGAGGCGTGCAGCACCAGTTCGGGAGCGACGGCGCGAATATACCGCGCCAGCCCGATATCCTGCACGATCACCGCGTCGATACCCAGTGCGCACGCCTGTCCGATCAGTTCTTCGGCGGCGTTCCATTCGTCGTCCCGCACCAGAATATTGGCGGTGAGATGCACATCCACGCCCGACGCGTGGCAATAGGCCACCGCCTCCCGCAGACTGTCAGGGCTGCCGAAATTCTCCGCGCCGCGCCGGGCATTGAGTCCGCCCGCGCCGAGATAGACCGCGTCGGCTCCCGAACGAACCGCGGCGATGAGCTGCTCCCGCGAACCTGCCGGAGCAAGGATTTCCATGTTTTTTCTTTCCTGTGTCTTTGCCTGTAACGCTTCGCCGGACATCATCTGTCGTCCAGCTCGGCGAGGTGCAGACGCACGCCCTGCAATTCGCGGCGCAGACGCTCGATCTCGCGCTTGGCTTCCTCCGCCTCGACACGCGAACGCTCGCTGTCCTCGATGTAGGCCTTGATCTGGCTGCGCAGACCGGCAGAAGCCGCCTGTGCCTTTTTGCATTCGTCGGCATAGCTCAGCGCGCAGAGTACCGCCGCCATGGTGGTGGAAACGCGGTCGCTGCCCGCCATCATTTCGTTCATTCTCGCGTCTACCTCGTCGCCGATGGCGCGGATGTAGCTCTCGTCGTCCTCTGAGGCAATGTAGTAATCGGTTCCGCAGACATTCAGACGTACCTTGTTTTTCATATGATTCATTCAAACTCCTTTGATGCATGGATTGCACAGTGATACTTATCTATTATAATACATATCCGCGCAAGTTGGAAGCGGATTTTAACACGTTTACAAAAACTTTTAAATTTTTTGGATACTTCACGATCACTCCCAATGAAAGTGAAATCTTGCCTGTCCTGTCACGCATACTTTTCCCCCTGCGGTTCAAAATGAATGGGTGTAAATTTCCGCCGGATTCCCGTATTTTCCCTGTTTTGTACCAAAATTATAAATTTTTTGTTACGTTGCAAATGAAATTTTTCCCGAAACATCCTGCATAAGCCAAATCTCATCTGCGAAATTCATGATATTTTCACCATTTTTTCGTAAATCTAAACAAATTTGACTATCATTTATGAGCAAATCCAAATCGGTATATGATTTTTTCACAACCTTTTGTTCTATGCTACAATAAAAAAGTCCCGGCATTTTTGTGATTTAACAGCCAAAAGCCGGAGACAGCGCATTACTGCGGAACTTTTTACAACCCTCGGAGGTTTCAACTTATGAACAACATCAACGCAAAGCAAATGAAAGCGCTCATCGACGCTAAACTCTCCCACCACTACGGACTCAAGCCTGAGGACGCGGACAACGAGCATATCTACAAAGCACTCGTTCTGGTCATCCGCGACATCCTGTTTGAGGCGCGCAAGGATTTTGCTGACAAGTACGACAAAAACGGCGGCAAGAGAGTCTACTATCTCTGCATGGAATTTTTGATGGGCCGCTCCCTCCGCAACAATCTCTACAACCTTAACCTCGAAAAGGCGGTCGCGCAGTGCCTTTCCGAATATGATACCACCCTTGAAAAGATTTACGAGCAGGAGCCGGACGCGGGTCTGGGCAACGGCGGTCTGGGCCGCCTCGCCGCCTGCTTCCTCGACGGTCTGGCCAACGACGGCTACTGCGGCATGGGCTATTCCCTCCGCTATGAGTTCGGCATCTTCAACCAGAAGATCATCGACGGCTGGCAGACCGAGCTGCCCGAATTCTGGCTGCCCGGCGGCGAGGTGTGGATGATTCCCCATCGCGAGGACGCGGTGGACATCCGCTTCAACGGCCATGTGGAGGAAACATGGAGCAACGGCTATCACCACGCCGAACACAAGGATTACAACGTCATCACCGCCGTTCCCTATGACATGATGTGCGCCGGCAAGGACGGCAGCGGCGTTTCCACCCTGCGTCTGTGGGCGGCGGAATGCCCCCACTTTGACATGAAGCTCTTCAACGAGGGCGACTACCTGCGCGCCATGGAGCAGAACGCCATGGCCGAAATGCTCACCAAGGTGCTCTATCCCGGCGACAACCACATCGAGGGCAAGAGCCTGCGCCTGTCGCAGCAGTATTTCCTCGTGTCCGCCTCGGTGCAGGATATCGTCAAGCGCCATCTGCGCAGACACGGCGGTTCCATGGAGAACTTCGCGGAGTTCAACGCCATCCACATCAACGACACCCATCCCACCCTCGCGATCCCCGAATTCATGCGCCTGCTCATGGACGAGTGCGGCTTTGACTGGGATAAGGCGTGGGATATGACCACCAAGGTCATGGCCTACACCAACCACACCGTCATGGCAGAAGCCCTCGAGTGCTGGGACGAGAATCTCTTCCGCTCCAAGCTGCCGAGAATCTACCAGATCATCTGCGAGATCAACCGCCGCTTCTGCGCCGAGATGGACGTGCGCACCGGCTACGACTACAACAAGGTCGCCCGCATGAGCATCATCCGCGACGGCTGGGTCAAGATGGCCAATCTCTGCGTCGCTGCCTGCCACCACGTCAACGGCGTTTCCGCGCTGCACAGCCAGATCATCAAGGACAGCGTGTTTAAGGATTTCTACTCGGTCATGCCCGAGAAGTTCACCAACGTCACCAACGGCATTGCTCACCGCCGCTGGCTCAACCAGAGCAATCCCGGCCTCGCCTCGCTCGTCACCGACCTCATCGGGGACGGCTTTGTCAAGGACGCCTCCAAGCTCGAAAACCTGATGAAGTACAAGGACGACAGGGCGGTGCTCGACAAGCTCGCGGACATCAAGCACCAGAGCAAGGTGGAAATGTCCAACTATATCCTCAAAAACAACGGCATTCTCGTCGATCCCAACTCCATCTTTGACGTACAGGTCAAGCGCCTGCACGAGTACAAGAGACAGCACCTCAACGCGCTGCACATTCTGGCGCAGTACCAGTGGCTGCTCGAAAATCCCGACGCGCCCTTTACCCCCAAGACCTACATCTTCGGCGCAAAGGCGGCGCCCGGCTACTTCCTCGCCAAGCAGATCATCCAGTTTATCTGCACCCTCGCCAACGTCATCAACAACGACAAGCGCGTGAGCGACAAGCTGAAGGTCGTCTACCTCGAAAACTATCGCGTCACCGTCGCGGAGAAGCTCATTCCCTCCGCTGAGATCAGCGAGCAGATTTCCCTCGCCGGCACCGAAGCCAGCGGCACCAGCAACATGAAGTTCATGATGAACGGCGCGGTCACCCTCGGCACCGAGGACGGCGCGAACGTCGAAATCCATCAGGCGGTGGGCGACGACAACATCATCATCTTCGGCATGTCCACCCCCGAAGCGGTCAATTTGCAGAAAATCTATTCTCCCCGCGACTGCTACAACAACAACCACGAGCTGCACAGAGCCATCGACTTTATGAGCGCGGGCTTCGGCGGCAAGCAGTTCCACGATGTGGTCAACTCCCTGCTCAATCAGGACAGATATATGGTTCTCGCGGACTTCAACGACTATTGCAGAGCGCAGAATGACGCTTCCGTCCTCTACGGCGACAAGTACAGATGGAACTCCATGAGCCTGGTCAACATCGCAAAGTCCGGCATCTTCGCCGCTGACCGCTCCATCGAGGACTACGCCAGAGATATCTGGGGCTGCCAGAAATAATTCAATAAAAAGGGACGTTATTGATATGAAGAAAACACTTTTTGATTCGAGAGACCCTTTCTACCGCAAACCGACCGGCGCTGTTCCCTGCGGACAGCGGGTGCATTTCAAGCTGTGTCTGCCCCGCTATCTCTGCTGCTCCGCCGCTACCCTCATCATCCACAACGAGCACAACGGCAAGGTGGAGCGCGGCAACCTCTTCTGGTGCGGCATGGAGGGCAGTGATTTTGAATATTGGGAGGTCGATTACACCCCCGAAGAGGCTTCCCTCAATTACTACTACTTTGAACTGCAAACCTCCTCCGGCACCAAGTATCTCTGCCGCACCCGTTCGGGTCTGGGCGAATTGCAGTCTCAGCCCGTCGCGTGGCAGCTCACCGTGTACGAAAGCACTTTTAAGACCCCCGACTGGCTCGCGGGCGGCACGATGTACCAGATCTTCCCCGACCGCTTCCACAAATCCGGCAAGGTGCATGAAAACATCCCCTCCGGACGCAAAATGCACGAGAATTGGAACGACCAGCCCGACTGGCGGCCCGACGAGCACGGCATGATCACCAACTCCGACTACTTCGGCGGCGACCTCAAGGGCATCACCCAAAAGCTCGACTATATCAGGTCGCTCGGCGTGAACTGCATCTATATCAACCCCATCTTTGAGGCGCATGAAAATCACCGCTACAACACCGCCGATTATTCCAAGATCGACCCCATGCTCGGCACCGAGGAAGATTATGTCGAGCTGTGCGAGGAGGCCAAAAAGCGCGGCATCAAGATCATCATTGACGGCGTGTTCTCCCACACGGGCGACGACTCCATTTACTTCAACAAAAAGAACCGCTACGACTCGCTGGGCGCTTACAATTCCAAAGAATCGCCCTATTATTCATGGTTCAAGTTTTATCAGTGGCCCGACACCTATCATTCCTGGTGGGGCATCAACACCCTTCCCGAGGTCAACGAGGACGACCCTGCCGTGCTGGATTATCACACCGGCGAAAACGGCACCGTCGGGAAATGGCTCGAAAAGGGCGCGGGCGGCTGGCGGCTTGACGTGGCCGACGAACTGCCCGACATCTTCCTTGACAGACTGCGCTACGCCGCCAAGAAAGCCGACCCCGACGCGGTGATTATCGGCGAGGTCTGGGAGGACGCGAGCAACAAGGTGGCCTATGGGCAGCGCAGACGCTACCTGCTGGGCAAGCAGCTCGATTCGGTCATGAATTACCCCTTCAAGGACGTGATTCTCGGCTTCCTCACCGGCTGGTCGGGCGACGAAGCCATCGAAGTGGTCAACAACATCGTGGAGAACTATCCGCCGCAGGTCACCCGCCTGCTGATGAATTCCCTCGGCACCCACGACACCGAACGCGCTATCACGATTCTCGCGGGCGAACCGGCGCACAACAGGGGCCGCGACTGGCAGAGCCAGGCGCACCTCTCTCCTCAGCAGCGCGACCGCGGCATCAGGATGATGAAACTCGCCACCGTGCTGCAATACACCCTCCCCGGCGTTCCTTGCGTCTACTACGGCGACGAAGCCGGCGTGGAAGGCTACAAGGATCCTTTCAACCGCGCGACCTATCCGTGGGGCAAAGAAAGCAAGGCGCTCATCGACTGGTATAAAAAACTCGGCAAGCTCCGCGCCGATGTGGATTGTCTGGCGGAGGGCGAATTTGAAACGGTCAAGTGCCTCGACGCGGTGATGTCCTATGTGCGCCGCGGCAAAAAAGATTCCCTCTTTGTCGCCGTCAACCGCTCCGACTGCAACACCCACCACATCGAGCTGCCCAAGGGCTTCAACGGCGCGCGCACCGTGCTGGGCAGAGGTTCGGTCTACAAGGGAACGGTCACCATTCCGCCGTCGAGCTGTCTGGTGCTCAGAGCCAACAATTACTCCATGTTTAAATGACTGACAAGCCTCGCATCGGCCTTTCAGCAATGGATTTTGTGTCTGATTTCCAAGACAAAAAGTAAATGATCCTAAAATTTCACACCCACTCTGGCGGGATTTTGAAAAAATCCTGTCGGCGTGGGTGTTATTTATTACAAAATATTACAGCAAAAATATCGGATATTACAAAGATAGCGGCGTTTATTACAAATAATTACAATTCCATTTGTTGTTTTTCACGTTTTTGTTTTACTATATTGACTTTTCCTATTCAGGTATGATAAAATTTTACATATCGTAAACTTGTAGAAAGTTTAACAAAGTCAAAGATGCAAAAAAGGAGTGTCATCATGAACGTGAAGAAAAAAGGAATTTCGTTTTTGCTGATGGCGATTGTCATCGCCGTGCTGCTGCCGAGCGGTGCGCTGGAACCCACCGTTTACGCCGAATCACTGGGACTCACGCCCATCAGCAGTTGGCGGTACGCCACCCATCGCGCTTCTTCGGGCAAGCAGGTGGACAAGGTCTATCAGCTCGCCAAAGCCAAAGCGTCCTCCTCTGTGGCAGCTAGACTGCACGACGTGATGTATGACGCCACCTACCGTCCCGCGGTCAACGGAGGCAGCAAGTGGCGCTCCGGGTGGATCACCTCGGTCTACGACAAGGGGCTTGACACTACCGTGACTTTCTCCGGATCGCAAGGGTGTTTCTCTTACGCCAACTATATCTCCAAATATGTGCGCGGCTCCACCGGCCAACGCAGGCTCATTCCGCAGGACAAACCCAGCGCGGAGGATATCCGGCTGTTTCTGGAAGCAAACGCCGACCCCGGCGAGCATTTCCATTTTTTCAATACCGTCTACGGCAAGGAGCATTCCTTTATCTATCTGGCAAGCGACAAAGAGGGATTTTATGTGTTAAGCTCCTCTGCCGGCGCAAATGTGGAAGTATTTTACTGCACTTACAAAAAGTTCCTCAGCGTGCTGCGCTATGACAACGGGCCTCCCGTGGTGCTTTACGACACCAACGGCAGTTCTTCCGGCTCGGGCTTGGAGATTTCATCCCGGAGTACACAAGTCAGTTACAGCGATCCCGACAAATGCAAGGTGCTCTACCAGAGAGTGCTGCGTCCCTCCGGCAGCACCAGGGGCAGCGATGTCACATATATGCAGTGCTGTCTGAAATACTTGGGTTACTCCATTACGGTAGACGGATGCTACGGTAACGGCACCGCCGCCGTGGTAAAAAAGTTCCAGTCGGATCACGGGGTCAAGCCCGTTGACGGCATTTGCGGCCTCGTCACCTGGAACGCGATTGAAAGGGCGGTCGCGCAGAAAAAGAATCCCTCCCGCACGCCGGTTCTCACCGCTTCCGCTACTTCCGTGGCTCCTGCGGCTCCCACTGTTTCCTCCGTCTCGGTCAAGCGGGTACCCGACAGAGATGTCTACACCGTCGGTGAAACCTTCAACGCCGCGGGACTTCGGCTGAAAGTCACCTATTCCAACGGCACAACCAAGGAAGTAACAAGCGGTTTTACCTGCTCCCCCTCCGGCCAACTTTCCAAGGTCGGACAGCAGAAAATTGTCGTGACCTACGGCGGCAAATCCACAGGGTTCTATGTCAATGTGATGAAAGCCGTTTCTTCCGTATCGGTCAAATCCAAACCCTCCAAGACTGCCTACACCGTCGGCGAAGCCCTCAACACCAAGGGGCTGTCGCTGAAAGTCACCTATTCCGACGGCACTTCCGAAAACGTCACCAGTGGCTTTACCTGCTCCCCCTCCGGCCAATTCTCCAAAGCCGGACAGCAGAAGATTGTCGTGACCTACGGCGGCAAGGCGACCGGATTCTTTGTCAATGTCGTCAAGGACGTGGCTTCTGTCTCCGTCAAAGCCAAGCCCTCCAAGACTACCTACACCGTCGGCGAAACCCTCAACACCAAGGGGCTGACGCTGAAAGTCACCTATTCCGACGGCACTTCCGAAAACGTCACCAGTGGCTTTACCTGCTCCCCCTCCGGCCAATTCTCCAAAGCCGGACAGCAGAAGATTGTCGTGACCTACGGCGGCAAGGCGACCGGATTCTTTGTCAATGTCGTCAAGGACGTGGCTTCTGTCTCCGTCAAAGCCAAGCCCTCCAAGACTACCTACACCGTCGGCGAAACCCTCAACACCAAGGGGCTGACGCTGAAAGTCACCTATTCCGACGGCACTTCCGAAAACGTCACCAGTGGCTTTACCTGCTCCCCCTCCGGCCAATTCTCCAAAGCCGGACAGCAGAAGATTGTCGTAACCTACGGCGGACAATCGACAGGCTTCTTTGTCACAGTCGATAAAAAACTCTCGTCGGTGGCCATCCGCAAAAAGCCCGCTAAATTGACCTACACGGTGGGCGAATCTTTTGACGCCAGCGGCATGACTTTGGTACTGACCTACAGCGACGGCAGCACCAAGACAGTAACCGGCAGCTACACCTGTTCGCCCTCCGGCCAATTCTCTAAAGCGGGAGAGCAGAAGATTGTCGTGTCTTACGGCGGACAATCCACAGGCTTTTATGTCACGGTGGAAAAAGCGCTGTCTTCGGTGACTATCCGCAAAAAGCCCTCCAAACTGACCTATGCGGTCGGTGAATCTTTCGACGCGAGCGGCATGATCCTGACACTTCACTATAACGACGGCTCTACGGAGGATGTTTCCTCCGGCTTCACCTGTTCCTCCACCTCTCTCAGCACTCCGGGACAGCAGAAGATCGTCGTGAGTTTCCACGGCAAATCCACCGGATTTTATGTGGATGTGGAATAATATTCACCCCACAGGGAAAAATAAATAAACAAAAACAGGCGCGTGTCCGTTCCTTTCATAAGGTTGGACATGCGCCTGTTTTGTCGGCTTTGCTGTGTTGCCACATCAATATGAGGCGTGTGTATTAATCACATTAACATATTCGTAGGCGGGATTTTTTCTATACTTTGCAACAATTGTGGCTCCACAAAATCCTCCGATTAAGCATGAACAGCGGTTAAGAATATAGAGTGTAGTAATGTAATCCAAACCCGCATCGTATGCGCTTGTCTGTTGCCGTATCTGATTTCCGATCAAACCGCTGCAACTCACATCAATATTTCCCGCATTGTAAGTAATCAGCTTATCGTTGGGCAAATTCGTCTTTACCAATTCAAAGATGCTTTTGTCTTCGGTTGCTATAAAGTAATAATCGCAGTGATAATCGTTAAATACCTTCATTGCTTCATGCATCACATCTGCCACCTCTGGTTGCTTCATATGATGAAATGTTTTGTAATCCGTACCTCTCATACAGATTCCAAGTAATTTACAGTCCGGATTTTTATCCGGAATGATGCTTGCAAGTCGTTCTTCGCAGACCTGCACCACTGACGGCTTTAACTTTATATATTTTGCGTAATTTTCCCGCAAATAATCTTCCTCATTGATCTTCTTTGGGTTTCTTATTCTTATGTAGTTAAACCATTGTTGTGATTTATCTGCCAGTACATAATTATTACTTGCAAGCGCTTCCCCAAGTGTTACTCCTGCCGGCTGCTCATAAAACGTATCCCATGCATTCACTTTTCCAAAATCTTTTTCCTCTTGATAGATAGATTTATTATCCCTCATGTCCACAACCGGTATCATATGATGATCCGCCGCATATATACAGTTATACAAAACCACCCTTTCCCAAACCGTCCAGCCGCATCTTTGTGAGTCTTCATACCCAATAATAAAATATATCTTTTCTTTTCGTGATGTTATATGCTTTTGCTGTCGTTTGTTATGACCATGGGTAAACAGTTTGAGATACTGGATAAACCAATTTCCATATTTGTTGCGCGATATCCGCCCCATTATCTTTTGCTTTATTCCTGCCATTGATTTCTTCTCCTCACTGCCTTTTGGAATCTGTCAATACCAAGGCAACACCGCACGAAAGCCGATTGACAGCGTTGCGCGGTGTTGTCCCCATCATTTTGTTATTATTCTGTTTATCTCTTGTTGCCGAGCAGCTTGACGAGAACCGCTTTCTGTGCGTGCAGACGGTTTTCCGCTTCCTCAAAGATTTCGGCCGCGTGCGCTTCGAGCATGGCCGCTGTGATTTCCTCGCCGCGGTGCGCCGGCAGACAGTGCAGCACCATCGCGTCGCTCTTGGCGTACTTCATCACTTCGTCGTTGATCTGGAAGTTGGCAAACACCGCTCTGCGCTGCGCCGCTTCTTCCTCCTGTCCCATGGAAGCCCACACGTCGGTGATGCATACATCCGCCGCACGCGCCGCGCCTCTGGGGTCGCGGTACATCTCGAAGCCGCCGACCTGCGCCGCGAATTCGATGACCGATTTGTCCGGCTCATAGCCTTCGGGACAGGCAACCGCCACTTTCATGCCGCATTTGAGCGCTCCGACGATGAGGGAATTCATCATGTTGTTGCCGTCGCCGATGAAGCAGAGCTTCAGACCGTCCAAACGGCCCTTGACTTCGCGGATCGTCATGAGGTCGGCGAGCACCTGGCAGGGATGGGCGAAATCGGTCAGACCGTTGATGATCGGAATGGAGCCGTATTTGGCGAGATCCTCCACTTCGCGCTGCTCAAAGGTACGGATCATGATGCCGTCGAGATAACGTGACAGCACGCGCGCGGTGTCCTCGACCGGTTCGCCTCTGCCGATCTGGAGATCGTGGGACGAGAGGAACAGCGCCTGACCGCCGAGCTGGTACATACCCACTTCAAAGGAAACACGGGTACGGGTGGACGCTTTCTGGAAAATCATGCCGAGGGTCTTGCCCTCGAGCAGACGGTGGCTGATGCCGTGCTTCTGTTCATATTTGAGCTGGTCGGCCAGATTGAGGATGTCGTTGATCTGACCGGGTGTGAGATCCAGCATTTTCAGCAAATGGTTCATACAAATAACCTCCATCAAATGATTATGAAAATAGTAAAATTCGTTACATGATATTATAGCATAGATTCCGAAAAAATGATTGAATTTTATATGAAATTATCGCGTGAGAATCCTGCAAATTTCGCATCATCACAGCTGCGAAAACACTTCGCCCATGCTCTCGTGTATCACGAGATTTGCCTCGCTGTCATACGGCGTTGCGTCGCGGTTGATAAGCACCAACCGTTTGCCGCGGTAATAGCGGATCATCCCTGCCGCCGGATAAACCGTCAGCGACGTACCCGCCACAATCAGCACATCCGCGTCATAAATGGCCTTGGCGGCACGTTCCATGATCTTTCCGTCAAGCCCTTCCTCATACAGCACCACATCCGGCTTGATGATGCCGCCGCATTCGCAGCGGGGGATTCCTTCGCTCCCGAAAACCTCCTCGGCCGTGTGGAATTTGCCGCATTTCATGCAGGTATTGCGCAGGACGCTGCCGTGCAGTTCGAGGACGTTTTTGGAACCCGCTTTCTGGTGCAGTCCGTCGATGTTCTGGGTGACGACCGCTTTGAGCTTACCCGCCTGTTCCATCTGAGCGAGTTTATAATGGGTGACATTTGGCTCGTATTGCAGGGAATTGAGCTTGTCGCGGTAGAAGCGGTAGAATTCCTCCGTCTTGCGGTCGAAAAAGGTGCGGCTGAGAATTTCTTCCGGCGGATAGTCGTATTTCTGGTGATACAGCCCGTCCTTGCTGCGGAAATCGGGAATGCCGCTCTCGGTGGAAACGCCCGCGCCGCCGAAGAACACGATGTTAGGGCTGTCCGTTACCCATTGTTTCAGCTGTTCGATTTTTTCTTGCTTTGTCATGATTCACGCCTCCGTTTCGTAGTAATTTCCGTTAAAAGCCTGTTCCAATACTCAGCAGTTCGTAATGTCCCGGGGAAATACATTTCAGATAGCCGCAATAATAGGCGTTCCTGACCCAATGTCCGTTATATTCGCCGTTTGCAACACACAGCCAGTCCACGGGAAGGAAGTCCCACGCCTTGATATCGTAGGTGACATCAAAAACCACGTCATTCTCCCGCACACCGTCGTAGGCAAGCCAGCGATCTTCTTTTAACAGTTCAGGTGTGACTACCTTGACATTGATCTCTGAAATTTCACATTTTTCCATGCACAAGCCGTGTGTCCACCTGAGTTCCTTGATCAGTTCTTTCCTGACGCTTTCCTCCGGCGTGCGCCTCGTCCCACAGGCGCAGACACAGACCGTCAGCGCGGCGCAAATCAGGATAACCGCGATTCTGGTCAACGGTTTTGTGGTTTTCATCATCAGACACACTCCTTTCCAATTACATCTGATTTTTATAATCCCATGCAATACAGCAGGACCGCCTGCTGCACCTCCAACAGGCAGGATTTAAAATCGTAGTTCACAAAATATTCCTCTTGGCTTTCCAGCACCTCCGCCGAAACCTCCTCGCCCCGGTAAAACGGCGGGCAGGGATTCAGAATGCCGTTGTCGGTCAGCCGCATGATATCGGAGGTGACCTGATAGTCCGCAAAATGGGGCAGTTTGTCGGGAGTTAATGAGTCGGTGCAAATGACATTTCTGTCGGCTGCCGCCTGCCGCAGGTCGGGTATCTGCCTGACGCCTTCCATCGCATAGGACGGCGGACAACACTGTACCAGATCGAAGCCGAACAAATCGGCGGCTTCCTTCCACGCCAGTCCGATATTGCCGCCTGCGCCGACAAACAGGATGTTCAGCTTGGCAATGTTCCCGTATATCTTCGACAGCGCGTAGCAATCCGACAGCACCTCGCAGGGGTGATTGATGTCGGTCATGGCGTTGATAACGGGGATATCCGCATGTTCCGCCAGCCGTTCCGTCACGGCGATGTGTTTGTGCCGGACAACCAGCGCCGCCGCCCAGTTGCTCAGATAACCCTCCACGTCGCGCAGATCCTCTTTTTTATCCAGCGCCGACGGCGAAAAGAGAATGCTCTGTCCGCCCAGCAGGTGAATGCCCCGCTCAAAAGTCACGCGCGTGCGGATGCTCGATTCGGGGAAGAACAGCACGACGGTTTGTCCCTCCAACACTTTCGGGTATTTTCCCGCGCGAAGGGCATCCGCCATTTGGAAAACCTGCCGCGCGTCATGTTTGTCCCAATCGCTGAGACGAATCAGATGTTTCATCATTTTACCGCTTTTATTCCGCATTAAATTTGCAGTCCTTTGCGCTCGTCGCAGCCGAGCATGATATTCAGGCATTGGATCGCCGCGCCGGACGCGCCTTTGCCGAGATTGTCAAACTGCGCCGAAACCACGATGCGCTCATCGTTGCCTGTCACGACAATTTTCAGACCGTCCCAGCCCGCGAGGACATTGCCCGCCAGCATGCCGCCGTAGAGGTCGGCTCCGCCTGTTTCATCGACTTTGATGAATGGCTCGCCCTTGTAGTAATCGGCATAAAAGGCGGTAAGTTCCGCGACATTGCGGCATTTGGCAAAAAACTCGGTGTAGAGCGGTACCGACACCACCATGCCGCAGTAATAATCCGCCACGATGGGCGAAAAGAGGGGCAGCCGGTCAATGCCTGTGACCGCTTTCATTTCTTTGAGGTGCTTGTGCTGCTGGGTGAGGGCATATTCACGCGGCGCGTCCAGTTCCAATTCGCGGGCGGTCGCGGAATATTCCCCGATCATTTTCTTGCCGCCGCCGCTGTAGCCTGTGAGCGAAAAGGCGGAAACAGGATAATCCTTAGGCAGAATGCCTCCCGCGATCAGCGGATAAACCACCGAGATAAAGCCCGTGGCGTGGCATCCCGGAACGGCGACGCGCTTGCCCTGCCGGATCGCATCGCGGTGCCGCGGGGACAGCTCCGGGAAACCGTAGGCCCAGCCGGGTTCGGTGCGGTGCGCGGTGGACGTGTCGATAATGCGGACGGCTTCGTTTTCGACCAGCGACACCGATTCCTTCGCCGCCGCGTCGGGCAGGCAGAGGAAGGTGATGTCGGACTGATTGATAAGGCGCGCGCGTTCGGCGGCGTCCTTGCGCAGTTCACTGTCGATATACAGCAGTTCAACGTCGTCACGCTCCTTGAAGCGGTCGAAAATGCGCAGTCCGGTGGTGCCTTCGCTGCCGTCGATGAAGATTTTCGTTTTTTGGGTTTCTTTGAATTCCATGTTGTTCAAGTCCTGTCTGTTCGAATTTTTTCTTTTTATATAAAAAATATAAAAAATATAAAAAATATAAAAATGATCTATGTCAAAGATGGCGGTCAATATAACTTCTCACCGCATCCCAGAATGCGTCGTAATCATTGTGCAGCGCGAGCTGTCGGTAAACGGCTTCCCTCGCGTCGTCCGGCGTATCGGGCGTGATTTCTTCCAGCAGCGCCGCCTCCTCCGACAGACCGCAGCGCCGCAACGCGTCCAGGAGGCTTGGGTCATAGTCCCGGTCGAGTCCTTCCATTTGCAGCTGCGTATCATAATCAATGACGGCGATTACGTCGCTGACCCATAGGGGATAGCGCGGCAGTTCTTCCCTCACTTCGGGAAAGGCGTATATCTCCGCCATCGCCTGCAAAAAATCATCTGCACTGCCGTGACCTTGCAGGGCTTCATCTATAAAATTGTGCTGCATCCCTTTGCCCTCCTTTGCTGTGGGTCAGTGGGTGTTTTCTTTTTCCCTCAGAAGCAATTTTCAGATGATTCGCCATAAAAACCGTTATCGCTGAGTGAAGCCCATTTGATATACATATCCTTATAGTTTTCTTTGATAAATTCTCTGATTTTCGTGATTTCTCTGTCATTCAATATTCCATACTGGATTCAATTACCGAACTATTCACACCGAACACACATGCGGTAGCACGTTCCAGATTAACGGCTTGAATTCCCGCAGAGATTTTGGTAAAAGCATACCCATTTACAATCATGTCAGCTTTTTCCGCGATTTCTTTCATATCACTCATAGCGTATGCACACCTTTCTTATGTCTTTTAAAAATTCATGAGGATCAATGCACAGATTTTCAAGAATAGGAATAAGGTCAATGTACTCTTCCGTTTCTGTACCGTTATATATTGCCATCACTACCAGATATCCCTTGTCCCATGCTACCACTCTTGTATATTTTTCGAGTTTTGGAGAGGTCTTAAATCGTATGCGTTTGTGATTATACACAAAAGACGTAAACCGATCGTCATTGGATAAAATAGCTTCGTGGTTCATCCCTTTGCCCTCCTTTGCTCTGGGTCAGTCGCAGTCCACATAAAGCCGGTGTTTACCGCAGTGCAGACAGCGGAAAAGATACCCCTGCATATGTCCGTTGTTTGTCATATGCTGTTTTACCACATCAAGATCAAATCCGCAGGTGTGGGGGTCGTAGGGTTCCTCAATTTCCTTTGCCAATCCCCTGCGCACGATATCTTCCCATCCGACATAGCCGATAAACGCGCAGAAATCGTCGCAATGCGCGAGCCAGTATTCCTGCTGCCAGCCGCAGTAGCCGGGAGTCCGGTGAATCAGTTCGTCCACCTTGGAGTGGTCAGACACTTCGTCGATACTGAACGGATCCTGAAATTCCGCGTCAAATGTTTCGGCGGCTTTCCCGGTGACAATGCAGCCGGGACACAGACAGGTGATCTCCGTTTCCGCATAAAACGGTCCCTTATACCGGATATCGGTCGGCTCACCGCAGCATTGACATTCGCGCGGCTCGCCCTTTTGGAATGCCCCTGTTCCCAGCGGGTCGGGGTGATAACGAAATGTCGGAAGCATTCAGCCCGTTCTCTCCTTTCAATCGGCGGTTTCGGGTCGGAACGACCGCCAGATCGGCAGTCCGAAGCCGAAGCCGAAGCAGAGCAGCCCGCCGACCGCCATCATACATTGTGCCGCAAAGCACATACCCGTTTCATAGTGAAACAGCAGATCAACTGCCGCCGAGAAAAGCGAAACAAGCCCTCCCGCCAGTCCTCCGCAGACACAGCATCCAAAACTCATGATGACCTGGCTCTTTTTGAGTCGGCGGTCAAGTTTCCGGATTCTCTGCGAAATCAGCTCCGCAATGCCTGTCACCACCGACAGCGCCAGCCATTTTCCATCGAATAATTTGGTTTCAACCACGGCAATACGCCTCCTGTTCCGCATCGTTTTCAAAAGACGGGTCTAGATACACCACTTCGTCCGCGATTTGCCGGAGGAAGGTATCGCTTCCCGTCGGCAGCACCACTACCGCCCCGCTGTCGGTGAGCTGCCGCAGCGCCTGCACCAATCCCTGCCGGCACATCTGCGCGTAAAAAATACTCGGTCGATACGGGGCAAAAAAGATTTGCTTATGCTGCGCATATCCCAAAGCCGCCGCCGCCCGCCAGCGTTCGCCGCTTAATTCCACAAACCGGCGGTCATAGCGTTCCGGCGTTAACTGAAAGCGGTTTGCCACGGACGCAAACGCTTCCTGCTGCTGTCCGTTGGGAGAAACCGCTGCCAACGCCTGCCGGATGGACGGTCCTGCCTTTCTTTTACCATAAGGTTCCTCTGCGGGTTCCAGATTCCAGCTCATTTCGCGCAGATCGTTTTGCGACAGCGGTCGGTCGTCCCGGAAGATACGGATACCCCCTAAATCCACCCGACCGCCCAGCAGGTAGGACACATATTCGCACCCCTGCCCGTATTCGCTGACCAGTCCGTACAGCTTGCCGCCCCGGAATGTCAGGTCGCTGTAGCGCCACCAGTCCTCCCGCTGTGTGTCATACCCGTCGGGAAATCGGCAGGTAGAAGTGTCAATGCGAAGGGTAAACTCATTCATACCGTGTCATCTCCTTGCGGGATGTTTTTTATGACTGTCACTTCACGCCGCAAAAGGCAAGAAACGAACCGTCTATCAGATCGCCGTTCGCTTTCACATTCTGCTGCGCGATTTCGGGGTAATATTCCAGCTCATGGATGATGATCGGCAGTTCTTTGCCGAATTTCTCCGTGAGAACTTTTTCCTTATGAATCTGTTTCACAATCGACGCCAGTTCCCGGACAAATTCCCCGGTAATGTACGCCGTCCGCGTATAGGTCAGATCGTCGTCCCACGCCGGGTCATCATCCTCATAAAAGGGAAGTTTCTTTTTGACAAGCCATTCCCGGACGGACGCGGCGGTCTCCCCCGTACCGAAACAAAGGAAATCATTCTGGAGCCAGAACGCATAATTCCACCGTGCCTCCACTTCATCATACGCATGAGGCAGCGACTCCCTGTATTGACGTTCCGTATTGTAACCGAGGGTAACGGTGGGTTTGCAGGGATTGTCATTTTCGTCATAGACAAACAGCGACAGCGCGTAAATATCGGGCTCCGTCCATTCATTGATGCGGGATATGATCAGTTTTTTCAATGTCTTCTTCATGGCAGAGTGCATTGCTCCTTTTTAATTTCTTTTTAAATACTTTCCAAAACCTCTTTCAGAATCGCCATGCCCGCGTCGATCTGTTCATAGGTGATCGTGAGAGGCGGCAGGCAGCGCAGCTTCGTCTTGGCGGTCAGCACCAGCAAACCCTTATCGAGCGCCGCTTTCAATACATCTGCGGCGGCAGCGCCTTCCAGTTCCGCGCCGAGCATGAGTCCCAGACCGCTCACGCTCCTGACGCGCGGCAGGGCTTCCAGCGACTGACGGAAATAGGCTGCTTTGCGCTGCAATTCATCCATAAAGGCAGGGTCGGAGAGTCGCTTCAATACCACCAATCCGCCTGCGCAGACCACGGGATTACCGCCGAAGGTGGAGCCGTGGGTCCCGGGCGTGAGGACATCGGCGTATTCGCCGCGCGTCAGGCAAACGCCGATCGGCAGACCGCCGCCCAGTCCTTTGGCGAGCGTCACGATATCCGGCTTCACGCCGAAATGCTCGGCGGCAAGAAGCTTTGCGGTGCGTCCCACGCCGGTCTGCACCTCGTCGGAAACGGTGGCAAGGTCATATTGCTTGGCAAGGGTGAAGATCTCGTCCACAAAGGACTGCTCCAGCACATTCACGCCGCCCTCGCCCTGAATGAATTCAAACATGATTGCGCACACGCTGCCGTCAATGGCTTCCCGCAGCGCCTCGATGTTGTTGGCCTCCACATATTTGAATCCCGGCGTAAAGGGGAAGAAATAATTGTGAAAATGCTCCTGTCCTGTGGCGGAAAGCGTGGTGACGGTTCTGCCGTGGAAGGAATTGACCAGCGTGATAATGGTGGTACGGTTGGGGTCGCCGTATTTGTCAAAGGAACGCTTGCGGGCGATCTTGATGGCGCATTCGTTGGCCTCCGCGCCGCTGTTGCCGAAAAAGAGCTTATCGGTGCCGGTCATGGCGGTGAGCCTCACGGCAAACGCTCCGGCGGTGGAATTGTAGTAATAATTGGAAACATGCTGCACCTTGTGCGCCTGTTCACTCACCGCGTCCGCCCATTCCCTGTCGGCGTAACCGAGGGAATTGGTGCCGATGCCGCTGCCGAAGTCGATGTAGGTTTTGCCGTCCGCGCTGCTGCCCTGCTCGCCGCTGCCGCTTTCCAGCGCCAGATCAAGGCGCCCGTAGCTGCCGATGACGGCGCTGTTATATTGCTCGATGATTTCTTCGTTTTTCAAGGGTGTCACTCCTATGATGGTTTTTGTATCGTATATTTGTATAATTTCAGTATAGCAAAAGATTGACAAATAGCAAGAGGTATTGTATAATAAAAATGCAAACAGAGTGTCCGACAATAGACGGCGCTCCATTAAATAGGTTTTTTTCTAAAAAGAAATAACCGCTTTGTTTGAGAGGCCAGGCGGTTATTTCTTTTTACTGTCGGAATACTCCATGATCATAACGACCAGACCGACGATTTCCACGATCAATGCCGTGAACATCATCATATCCTGGTATGTAACCATATCGCATCACCTCCGATTCCTTTGACAGAACCGGAACGACAAATAAGTAAAGAATTTTTTCGCCTCCGATTCGTCAATTGATTGGATGCATTGAGGAAATCGGAGCGCCGCCTTTTCATCTATTTTTACCTCGCGAAATCGCGAGGTAAATGAGTCGGACAACTCTGTTTGCAAAATGAATCATACCATAATCCATTTTGCTTGTCAACTTTTTTCGCGTAATGATTGACAAATTTCGTCCGATGGGATATAATAAAAGTGCAAGCAGAGTGTCCGACTGAATAGACGGCACTCCGAAAAGGTTTAACTAAAGAAATTAACCGTCAGTTTTCGGGGCTGGGCGGTTATTTCTTTTTATTGTCGGAATACTCCATGATCATAACGACCAGACCGACGATCTCCACGATCAATGCCGTGAACATCATCATATCCTGGTATGTAACCATATCGCATCACCTCCGATTCCTTTGACAGAACCGGAACGACAAATAAGTAAAGAATTTTTTCGCCTCCGATTCGTCAATTGATTGGATGCATTGAGGAAATCGGAGCGCCGCCTTTTCATCTATTTTTACCTCGCGAAAATCGCGAGGTGTAATGAGTCGGACAACTCTGTTTGCAAAATGAATCATACCATAATCCATTTCGCTTGTCAACTTTTTTCGCACAGCCGCCGGAAATTCACCCGGAGGCTGTGCTTTTATGTTCTTTATTGAAAAAACGGAAAAATATCAACCGCAATCCCAGTTGTACAGCACGTCGCTGAAATCGAGGCGTTTCAGCGCTTCGCGGTTGATGAAGAAATTGCCGACGCCCACATCGCCCCACAGCACGTCCACACCGTCTTTGCGGTCGGAATCCAATTGGAACAGGAGGGTATCGTAGCGTTCGCCCCCTTCATAAAAACGCGGGTCGTTCTGGGTAAAGTAGGGATAGCCGCCCATCTTGTGATGCGGCACTTCGTCACTGTCATCAAAGATCATCTCAAGGATATCATCGTCCAGATCGTAAAAATCCTCCGCTTCGTCATCGGGAAAGGCTTTATTCCAACGGTCAAAAAAGGCGCTTTCATAGCGGTAATCCACGGTGGCCATCCCCTCTGAAGAAAGGTCGAACGTCATTCGGAACTCCCCCTCAAAGGGCATCAGTTCCCCCTTTTCCTGACCGGCATAGATTTTGCTCACATAGGACACATCCATATCCCGGTTAACGGTAGGATAATAGACAACGCGCCATTCTTTCTGCGGGGCAGGGAATGTCATCGGGCAGCCGTAGAGATCGTTGTCGCTGATAAAAAATTGCAGCATGCCGGTATGGGGAAAATCCGGCAACTGAGCGACATCTTCGCAATTGATCTGTGCGAGAAGGTAGAGCTTTTTCCCCTTGGGGTCGGTCGGCGCTTTGGCGCCGTCCGGCAGGTAGGGCAGCCCGCCCACCTTGCTGTCAAAGACGGTACAGGGTTCGACGGACAGCTTGATATTGGCACAGGGAATCACGGTGCTTTGCTGTATTTCCTGCTTGATGCGCGCGGCAGTTTCCATCATATCTGGTATCATCGTATGCATTCTCCTTTTTTTGAAAAATCAATAGAACATCGTGCCGATGCCCTGATCGGTGAACATCTCGATGAGAATCGAGTGCGGAATTCTGCCGTCGATGATATGCGCTCTGCCCACGCCCTGCCGCACGGCTTCCACACAGCAGTCGATTTTGGGAATCATGCCGCCGGAGATAATGCCCTGCTTTTTGAGCAGCGGCACCTCACTGACATTCACCACGGGAATGAGGGTATTCTCGTCGTCTTTATCCTCCAGCAGACCGCAGATGTCGGTCATGAGAATCAGCTTGCTTGCCCTGAGCTTCGCCGCAATTTCCGCCGCCGCCGTGTCGGCGTTGATATTGTAGACCTCGCCGCCGTAGCCGCCCGCGATGGTGCTGACGACCGGGGTATAGCCCTTGTCGATCGCGTCCTGTATCACGTCGGTATTGACCTCCACGATCTCGCCCACAAAGCCGAGATCGTCCTTTTTCATAAGCTTTTCCGCCATGAGCATGCGTCCGTCCAGACCGCAGAGTCCCAGCGCCTTGCCGCTGTGACGCATGAGATGCTGCACGAGGCTTTTATTGACCTTGCCGGCGAGCACCATCTGCACGATGTCCATTGTTTCCTCATCCGTGTAGCGCATACCGTTGATGAACTGGCTTTCCTTGCCGATCTTGTCAAGCATGGCGTTGATTTCGGGGCCGCCGCCATGCACCAGCACGACATGAATGCCCACCAGTTGCAGCAGCACAATGTCGCTCATAACCGCCTCTTTCAGTTCCTCGTTGAGCATGGCGTTGCCGCCGTATTTGACAACGATGGTCTTGCCCGCCCATTTCTGGATATAGGGCAGTGCCTGAATCAGCACGTTTGCCCGGTCTTCGGTGGAGATGCTGATTTTTTCTTTGGTTTCCTGATGTTCCATTTGTTCTGATGCCTTCCTTTTGTATAATAATTTAGCTGTGCAATTGTTGATGTTCTTTTTCCAGTTCTTTGTAAAGCTGCGCCGCGCTCCATGTCGCGTTGGACGGCGTGAGCATCGCTTTCAGGTCGATGGCGGGAATGCCCGCGCTGTGATACGCGTCGAGAAACGCGTCCAGCACATTCCTTTCAAGGAAGCACATGACCATCATTTCCTGCTCAAAGGCTTCCCCACGGTACGGTTCCTCCGTCAGCGGCAGCATCGGCATACCCGCCAGCGCGCCCACCTTCTGGCCGTACTGTTCCTTATAGATCTTCACCACGCGAATGCCCATTCCTCCGCACACCGAAGCGATGAGCGCCGCCTTGATTTCATTCACGTTAAAAAGCAATACTTTTCCCCGATTTCCCTGATTCGTCATAGATTGCATCTCCCAAATCTGCTCTTTTTATTTCAAACTGCCTGTCATGCATTTCGCGAGGTCCGCGCAGATATCCGGGTCAAAGATTTTTGTCAGCAGCGAGGCAATGGTTGTTTCCGCTGCCGCGTCCCCGTCATGATCCGCCAGCCGCGCCATGGGCAACAGCAGGAAAAACAACGGCTCCCCCTGTTCCCGACCCAGCCATTTCTCCGCCTCATGATAGGGAATGGGGCTTATCTTGCGGTCATGCGGCCCCGTGCAGCCGATTTCCTGTCCGTCTATGTAATAGGCGGTATCGCCCGGGTAAAATTCGATTCTGAAAATCCTTCCGCCTTCCAGCTCCGCTTGGAATGTGGAGGGATTCGGCACATATCCGTCGGAAGAGGTAAAAATATCCTTGCTGTATCCGATGAACGCGTACCACCAGTTGAGTTCGTCCTCCGACAGGGGGCATTGTTCGTCCATGAGTTCCGCCGCCGACACATCCGTTTCTTCGTCATACGCGCTGCCCCACTCCGCCCGGAAGAAGCATCGCCAGAAGCGCCGGTTCTCAAAGCCTATATCGTCAATACCGAGATTTGTCATAATGTCATAATACACCGCCCTCTCTGTTTCCTGCCGTTTATCAGCGGTTTCCTAAAATATCCTTCAATTGTTCCGCGCGGTAATCGCCGCTGATTCTGACATAATCATAGGTCAGATCACAGCCGTAAGCCTTGGCGCGGCCGTCGCCGCTGCCGCAGGTGACGTCAATCATAATCTCGTCCGCGAGCAGAATTTCCTTGGCGCGCGCTTCGTCAAACGGCACGCCCGCGCCGTTCCGGCAGACGATAATCCTCCCCCGTTCCGAGACAAACGCCACCTCTACCTGTGCCATATCGCACTTCGCGCCGGAATAGCCGATGGCGCACAGTACGCGTCCCCAGTTCGCGTCCGAGCCGAACATCGCCGCCTTGACCAGACTCGAACAGATCACCGATTTCGCCATGACGCGGGCGGTTTCGTCATCCGCCGCGCCGTGAACGCTGCACGTCAGCAAGCGGGTGGAGCCTTCGCCGTCGCGGGCAAGTTCCCGGCAGACCGTCACGCAGATGGCTTTTAACGCCTCGGTAAAGCGGTCAAATGCCGCACCCTCGCTGTCAATGAGGGGGTTGCCCGCCAATCCCGAAGCCATGACCGCCGCCGTGTCGTTGGTGGAGGTATCGCCGTCCACCGATACCATGTTGAAGGTTTCGGGAACCACCTTTGCCAGCGCCTTGCGCAGCAGTTCCGGCGAAATCGCCACGTCGGTGGTGATGAAGCACAGGATGGTCGCCATATTAGGATGCACCATGCCGGAGCCTTTTGCCATCGCGCCAAAGCGCACCTTGGCGCCGCAGAGATCACACTCGAAGGCAATTTCCTTGCGATAGCGGTCGGTGGTGAGAATCGCGTCGGCCGCGTCGGAGCCGCCGTCATAGCGAAGCTGTGCCGCCAGCACGGGAGCTGCCTTTCGGATGGGGTCGAGATTGAGAACCTGTCCGATCACGCCGGTGGAAGCGACAATGACGTCTTCCGGCGCGATGTGCATGGCCTCAGCGGCAATGCGGCACATTTCCTCCGCCTTCTGTTCGCCGTCGGCGTTGCAGGTGTTGGCGTTGCCGCTGTTGCAGATCAGCCCCTGGGCATAGCCGTCCGCCAGATGGCGGCGGGTAACGGCGATGGACGCGCCCTTGACAAGATTCTGCGTATAAGCGCCCGCTGCCGCGCAGCGCACATCGCAGCGAAGCATGGCAAGGTCGCGCTTGGTTTTGTTGCGGCGCATACCGCTGTGGATACCCGCCGCCTGAAATCCCAGAGGAGCCGTGATGCCGCCGGGAATGACGCGGGAATGACGGAGTGAAAGCTGAAATTTAGACATAGATCACATCACCAAATCCATATTTACTCATGCACCTTGCAGCTCAGCGAGGAGACATCCAGACGAAACACCGCGACCGCATCCAGCATCTTCCCGGAAAAATCCCAGTCGGCGCGGCCTGTGGCATGGCACATCATCAAGGAAAGACCGTGTTTTTTCTCGTTTTCATCATCCACCATGCTGACCGTGCCGTTTCCGATAATACTGCCAAAGCTGGCGGTGTGCGCACAAGCCATATCGGCGGTTTTCAATTGATAATCCGCGTCCATCTCAAAACCAACCTGCGGCGCGTGGGCGATCAGGTCGATCTTTCTGCCTTCCTTGGCACTGTGGAAGTAAAAGACAAAACCCGACGCGGTTTCTTCCCAACCGAAATTGAGCGGGACAATATAGACCTCGCCGTTATCATTGAAACCGAGACGGCAGCAATGACATCGGTTCATCAGCGCCTTGACGGTTTCGGGGTCTTTCACTTCGCGGTCTTTTCTTCTCATGAAACGTACATTCCTTTCGCCGTTTGTTTCTTCACCAATGTAATCCGATCCGTTCGCGGTATTTGACGGCATTCTCGCAATTCGGATCAATACCTGAGGCCGCGTCGGGGCAGAATGGCAGCAGTTGCCAATCCTCACAGCCGCACGCACCCACCAAAATCAGATTTTCCATATATTCCTCAAAGGTTCTGCCGAGGATACAGCCGTGTCCTTCGCCTTCATCGTGGCTGAGATAGACCACAGGCGGATTTTCCGCGTCCGCGCCGATATCCAGCGCAATCACATCCCCGTTGCCTGCCTGCATGAAGCCCAGCTTGTGGTGCCAGACACGGTCGTACGCATCATTTTCATCGGGGAAACAGCCTTTGATCCATTCTCTGCGCACGTTTTCCGCATAATAAACCGCTTCGGGGGAAAGCACCAGCTCCGCCGCGAAAATCGCACCCAATTCCCCGGGTAATTCAAAATCCTCCGGCAATCGCGCCTCAAATTCACAATCGCCCGAGAAATGCAGCAAAAAATCCCTCAGCGCATGAGGCAGGGGCAAACCGATTTTCCGTTCCACCCTGGCCACCTCCTGCTCGGCAGCAGGCGGACGAATGACCAGGGAAACCTGATCTTCTCCGGCAATATTGGCATAAACGTCATAGAGTGTTTCCAGCCGCTCCCGCAGCTTTTTCACATCAAGCATTTCTTTCAGTCCTTATTCACAGGCTTGTCAAGGTCGATTTTCGCGCCGCAGTCGGGACAGTCGCAGGTGATCTCCGCGGGAATGCCGAACAGCGTATTTTTGACGATTCTCTTGGAACCGCACTGGGGACAGAACAGATATTCCTTATTGCGGTGTGCCAGAATACTGCATATGATCCCGAACATCAAAAATATCGACAGAATACAGACGATGGTCGCGTAGCCGTCATTGACAACGAAGCAAAGCTCCAGCAGGAAAAACGCAACCGCATACAGAACAAAGGCGCCCAACATCAGTGCTTTGCGCGAGGAATAATAGTCTCTTCTGGATTTCATGGGATATCAGTCCTCCACAAACTTTTTGATAAGCGCCAGCAGCAAGGTCGAGATCGACGCAATAATAAATGACCATGTGGCGATGAATTTGAGCAGCGTCTTGAAGGGGGCATCCTCCTCCGCCACCAGAACGGCTGTGGGGCCGTCTGCGCCGCCGATAATGCCAACGCTGCCGCTCCGTCCCGCCGTCAGACCTTTGACGCCTGTGGCAAGTCCGATCACGCTCACGGCGCACAGAATCAGCGACGCGATTTTTTTGTAAGTGCTTCTGATGATGTCCATGTTGACTCTCTCCATTCTTTATATAAATTTACAATATCTTTTCCATGCCGATTTTCTGGGGAACCAGCCCGCAGCGTTCATAAAACTCCATCGCGCCGGGATTGCAGCACCACACATTCAGCGTGACATTGTAGCAGCCGCTCTCTCTGGCAAAGGTAAGAACGTACTCATACAGTCCCTGTCCGATATGCTGACCGCGGCAGTGCTCGTCCACGCAGAGATCGTCTATATAGAGCGTTTTGATGTCGGTCACGCAAGTGTCATGGGATTGCTGCTTGAACACACAAAAAGCATAGCCTTTCACTTCACCGCTGAGCGCCGCCACAAAGATGGGGCGGCTGTCGTCTTCGATCATGACGGTAAGCTGATCGGGCGTGTATTTCGTGCCGTTCGGCTTGAATAAATCGGGTCTGCCCTGATGATGTACATCGCAAACCTGCCGCAGCAGTTCGCTGATGGCGGGAATGTCCTGCGGCGCCGCCCGGCGGATAGTCATGGTGTCCGTATCGTTCATGGGTCACACGTCCTTTTATTTTATCAATTCCCTGATTCTCTTGACATTGGCGAGGGTATTCTCTTTCGCCGGGCCTCCCGCGCTCTTTCTCTGGCTGACGCAGACGTCCAGATTGATGGCTTCATACACGCCCTCGTCGAAGATGTCGCAAATGGCTTTATATTCCTCCAGCGGCAGGGTTTCCAGCGTTTCGCCCATGGCGATGCACTTTGCCACCAGCGTTCCCGTCGCCTTGTACGCGTCACGGAAAGGCAGACCCTTTTTGACCAGATAATCCGCGCAGTCGGTGGCGTTGATAAAGCCCTTCGCGGCGGCGGCGCGCATATTGTCCTTCAGCACCGTCATGGTATCGAGCATGGGGATAAAGGTGGTGATGCACATCTTCACCGTGTCAAACGCGTCGAAGATGGCTTCCTTATCCTCCTGCATATCCTTGTTATAAGCCAGCGGAATGCCCTTCATCACCGTGAGCAGCGTCATGAGATCACCGAACACTCTGCCCGATTTACCGCGCACCAGTTCCGCGATATCGGGATTTTTCTTCTGCGGCATGATGGAGGAACCCGTGGAAAACGCGTCGTCCAGCTCGATAAATTTGAATTCCCACGAGCACCAGAGGATGATTTCCTCGGCAAAGCGGGACAGATGCACCATGACAATGGAGAGCGCCGACGCGAGTTCCAGACAGAAATCGCGGTCGGACACGCCGTCCAGACTGTTGCGGGAATAATCGTCCATGCCCAGCGCCGCGGTGGTCATGCTGCGGTCAATGGCGTAGGTCGTACCCGCCAGCGCACAGCTCCCCAAGGGGTTGACGTTCATGCGCTTCTTTGCGTCCTCGATGCGGGCGATGTCGCGCAGGAGCATTTCGGCATAGGCGAGCAGGTGATGGCCGAAGGTGATGGGCTGCGCGCGCTGCAAATGGGTATAGCCCGACATGACGGTGTCGGCGTTTTCCTCCGCCTTGTTGCAGATCACCCCGACCAGTTCCCTGAGGTCACTGAGAATTTCGTCCGCCTCTTTGCGCAGGGTCAGACGGATATCCAGCGCCACCTGGTCGTTGCGGCTGCGGGAGGTGTGCAGACGCTTGCCGGTGCTGCCGAGACGGGCGGTGAGTTCCCCCTCGACGAAGGTGTGAATGTCCTCCGCCTCCATGTCGATTGCCAGCGCGCCGCTGTCGAGATCCGCGAGGATGCCCTTTAACCCCTCGATGATTCTGTCGGCCTCACTGCGGTCGATGATGCCGCAGGTGCCGAGCATATCGGCATGCGCCATGCTGCCCTCGATATCCTCGCGGTACATACGGCTGTCGAAGGATATGGAAGAATTAAAGTCGTTGGTTTTCTTGTCGATTGCTTTTGAAAAGCGTCCCTGCCAAAGTTGCATATTTTTTATTTCTCCTTTGTATTTTATTTCCAGATGATTGTATAATGTGGAAAAGACCGGAAATAGGTGGGGAGGTGCATTCTATGAAACGAGTTTTTTCTCCGGACGGGGCAAAGCTAATCACGGTATTAGGCTATTTCTGTATTCGCCCACCCCCGTGGCAAGTCCGGGCGCGTCTCGCTCGTTCGGCTTCGCCTCACTCGTGGGGCTTCGCCTCACTCGTGGGGCTTTGCCCCACTCCCCAGCAGGGCGCTGCCCTGCACCCGCGAGGAGGACCAGTCCCCCTCGACTCCCACGCTCGCATTCGCTCGCTAGTTATGCGCTGCGCTATGCTTTTTTCTTTTTCTTCCCACTCCCCACTGACCACTAACCACTATTTCTTATCACTCAGCAGATCGGAAAAATTGATAATCGCGGAGCCGTCGGTCACGGTGGGCAGTTTGCCGTCCCACTTCTGAATCTTTTCGTATTCGATCAGATTGCTGCTCAGCGATTTGTTCAGCACGTCATTCGCCTTGGCCTGCGCCTCGGACTGAATGCGCAGCGTTTCGGCTTCGGCCTCCGCTTTGACGATGGCTTCTTCCTTCTCGGTCTTGGCTTTGAGAAGGCGCTGCTCCGCCACCTGTTTTTCCTCAATGGCGGCGATGTACGCTTCGGAGAATTCAAAGTTGATGATGTTGACGTCCTCCACATAAATGCCGTTCTTATTGAGCTTGTTGTTGAGTTCCTCGATCAGGCCCTGCGAGATCAGCGAACGGTTGGCGACGCTTTCCTCGGCGGTGTATTTGGCGGTGATGGCTTTCAGAACCTCGTTGACGGCGGGACTGACCAGAACGGTTTCGTAATCGCTGCCGACATTCTTGTAAATGGCGTAGGATTTGTCCTTGGACACGCGGTAATTGATGGCGAGCTTGGTTTCCACCGTCTGCAAATCCTTGGAAAACGCCTCGGTTTCCACTTCCAGCTTGACAATGCGGTTATCCATCTTGATAATACGCTGCACAAAGGGAATTTTCAGGTGCAGTCCCTCTTGCAGCACATTCTCGCTCACGCGTCCCAATGTATTGATAACGCCCGTATGTCCCGCGTCGATGATCGTCACCGAGTTGATGATGACAAACAGAACCGCCAGCACCACCGCGACAATGCCGACCGTCTTTTTGGGGATGTTTATTGTCTTTTTTTCGTTAATCACAACTGCCATTTTTTCATAAGTCCTTTCGTATCTGAAATTTTACTTCCGGCGCGAAGCGTTCAACTTCACATTTCACATTTCACGTTTCACACTTCACGTTTCACACTCGCTAAAAAAGCAATGGCGCGGAGCAGAGATGTTCCCTCCCTGCCCCACGCGATTGGATAAAATGAATAAACGGATGAATGAATTATTGATTCTTGGCGGCAGCCTGTTCCTTCATCGCCTGTACCTTGATGGGCAGACCAAACAGATTGATGAAGCCTGCCGAGTCGTTCTGGTCGTACACCTCGTCCTCGTCAAAGGTGGCGATATCCTCGTCATACAGAGAATAGGGAGACTTCACGCCCGCGTCGATGATGTTGCCCTTGTAGAGCTTGAGACGCACATCGCCTGTCACGTTCTGCTGCGTGCTGTCAACGAAGGCCGACAGTGCTTCGCGCAGAGGGGTAAACCACTGGCCGAAGTAAACCAGTTCCGCAAAACGGATGCCGACCTGCTGCTTGTAGTGATAGGTGTCGCGGTCAAGGCAGATTTCCTCCAGCTTGTTGTGCGCGTGATAGAGGATGGTGCCGCCGGGAGTTTCATACACGCCGCGGCTCTTCATGCCCACCAGACGGTTTTCTACCATGTCGGCAATGCCGATGCCGTTTTTGCCGCCCAGTTCGTTGAGGGCTGCGACCATGGCGGGGCCGTCCAGCTTTTCGCCGTTGAGCGCCACGGGAACGCCCTTTTCAAAGGACAGGGTGATATAGGTTGCCTCGTCGGGAGCCTTTTCCGGAGAAACGCCCATTTCGAGAATCTTGTCGTACATCGGCTCGTTCCACGGATCCTCTAAGTCAAGACCTTCGTGGGAAAGGTGCCAGAGGTTCTTGTCCTTGGAGTAGTTGGTCTCTCTGTTGATTTTCAGCGGAATGTTGTGCTGCTCCGCGTATTCGATCTCCTGCTCGCGGCTCTTGAATTCCCATGTTCTCCAGGGAGCGATGATCTTCATCTGGGGAGCAAAACGCTTGATGGCGAGTTCAAAACGCACCTGGTCGTTGCCCTTGCCGGTGCAGCCGTGGCAGATGGCGTCCGCGCCCTCCGCCAGAGCGATCTCAACGATTCTCTTGGCGATGATCGGACGCGCAAAGCTGGTGCCGAGAAGATACTTGTTCTCGTAAACCGCGTCGGCTTTGAGGGTGGGATAGACGTATTCCTCGATGAATTCCTTGGTGAGATCCTCGATGTAGAGCTTGGATGCGCCGGTGGCCAGCGCCTTTTCCTCCAGACCGTCCAGCTCGGTGCCCTGACCGACGTTGCCCGAAACCGCGATGACCTCGCAGTTGTCATAATTTTCTTTCAGCCACGGGATGATGATGGATGTGTCCAGTCCGCCCGAATAAGCGAGTACTACCTTTTTGATATCAGCCATTGTAAAAATCCTCCGTCATGTTGTTTTTTCTTGTGCCGAATACAAAGTATATTATAACACAATTCTTCGGCATTTGCAATTCCTACGGTTCATTATACGGCGTTTTTTTGCATAAATCAAGTATTGCAATGAATATTTATGCATAAATATGAATTTTCGTGTATTCTGTGCGTTTTTGCGGGAGACAGGCCGCAATTTATAGGAATTTTTTTGTTATTTTTTTAGAAGTCTCGCCTGTGCAAACGCAACAGCACCGGCTTTTTGTCTTATTTCTCCCTTTTGGAATGGAAAAAGCAGAATAAAAATTCATTATATTCATTTTTTACGGCAAAAAACAAAAGCCGAAAGTTCCCCTGCGCAAAACAGGGAAAACTTCCGGCTTCCGTTAAAAAATAAAGAAAATGAGGATTAAAACTTGCAGTCAATGTTAAATAATTAGTGTCTCTTGCCTTCGCTGCCGTCAAAATTGCCGCCGTTGCTGCCGTTGTCGTCGGATTCCTCCTCGGAACGCGCTTCTTCTCCCTTGGAACCGGTGTCCTCGTGGAGCGTGACGGTGATTTCATATTCGGACGAGGCGCTCTTGGTGCCCGCCGGACGGTAGAGCTTCAGCTTCACGGTGTCGCCCGGATTCTTCTCGAACATGATATCCTGCAACTGGGAAAGGTTGGTGATTCTCTTGCCGTCGCAGTGGGTGATGATATCGTATTTCTGCGCCTTGCCGTTCATATCGGAATCGCTGCTGATGTCGTAGATTTGCAGACCCGCGGGAATGCCCTGGCTTTCGTAAGCGCTCGAAATGGTCACACAGGTGATGCCGAGCTTGACTCTGCCCTGCACATAGCCGTAGCCGATGAGGTCGGTCACAACGTCCTTGGCGGTCGCGGAGGGGATGGCAAAGCCCATGCCCTCATAGCCCGTCGCGGAGATTTTGGAGGTGTTGATGCCGATGACCTGTCCGTACATATTCACCAGCGCGCCGCCCGAATTGCCGGGGTTGATGGCCGCGTCGGTCTGGATATAGCGCATGGCGCTGGTGGAGTCGGAGTCGGAGGAGTCGATGATGCGGTCAACGCCCGAAACGATGCCGCTGGTGACGGAACCCGCGAACTGCACGCCGCCGGGATTGCCGATGGCGATGACATAGTCGCCCAGCACCAGCTTGGTGCTGTCGCCCCATTCGCATTCCGGCAGGCCGCTGGCGTTGATTTTCAGCACGGCCAAGTCAGAGCGCGTGTCGTAGCCGATGACGGTCGCGTCATAATCGTTGCCGTCGCTGGTGATGACAGTGACTTTGTACTTCATGCTGTCCCCGATGACGTGCGAATTGGTCACAATGTAGCCTTTGGAATCCACAATAATGCCAGAGCCTTCGCCGCTTTCGGAGGAATTATAATTCACGTCGTCCACGGTAATCACGCTGACAATGGAGGGGCGCACCTTGGCCGCCACCTGCGCGGGCGTGAGAATCGTATCAGTACCCTTGACGGTGGTATCGGTTTCGGGGGTCTCCACCTCGTTAAAACCGAAATCCGAATACTGATTCTTGGTGCCGGAGCCGCTGTTGGTTCCGGTGACAAGCCGGTAGGCGGTGATGGAAACAAATCCGATCAGCGCCGCCACGGCCAGACACGCCACAATGCCGACGAGCAGCGCCCCGTTTTTGCGCTTACTGCCCGTTGTGGCGGCAGTGGGAACAGTGCTGCCGGAAGGAGTGCTGCCGATGGTCGGCTGCACTGCCTGTGTCTCCGATTTTTGCATCTGCATCGGCTGCGCATAGGTCGGCTGCTGCGGCTGCCCGGCAAATCCCTGCGGCGCATAGGGAGCCGCAGGCTGCGCATTCACCGGCGCGTACGGCTGCTGCGGCTGTGCGGGCGCATAGGGCTGCGGCTGTACAGGGGTCGACTGTCCGGTGGGAACGCTTGACGCGGACGTCGTATTCACGGGGAAACTGCCGTTATGCAACGGAGTCTGCTTATCGTCAAATTCACTCATGGCAAAAATCCTCTCTTGATGAAATCAATGCTGTCTATACGATGTTTGTTATGATAACATGATACCCCTTTAGTTTGTTGGTTGGGTCATGTATTTGTGAGCTTTATTTTATACCGTATGATATTTCTATGGCATGGTCAGCCGATACGCCTTACTTGCGGTTTTTGGCGGACGCTCTGGTGTTGTCGCTCGCTTCGGGCAGGGTGAAAATGATATTGCAGTAATTGCCCTCCGCGCCCTCGGCGTGAATCCGGCCGCCGTGCAGCGTGACGATGGTCTTGACGATATACAGTCCCAGTCCCACGCCCTGCCGGTCAAAGCTGCGGCTCTTGTCGGTCTTGTAAAAGCGCTCGAAAATGTGCGACAGCTCCTCGGTGGAAACGCCGATGCCGCTGTTGGCAATGCTGACGGTGGCGACTTTATTCTGCACGGTCACGCCCACGCGGATATAGCCGCCGTCATTGGTGAATTTCACGGCGTTGTCAAAGAGGTTGTAAAGCACCTGATGAATCAGGTCGGCGTCACCGTTGACCGTAACCGTATCCAGTTGGTCGAGTCCCTGAATGTCGATATGCTTTTCCTCGATGCGGTGCTCAAAGGAGAGCAGCGCCCGGAAAATCACCTCGGAAAGATTGAAATTCTGCTTTTTGAGCGTCATTGCGCCGCTGTCGATGCGCGACAGATCGAGCATGGAACGCACAAGACGCGCCAGACGCTTGGTTTCGTCGGAAATGATCTTGAGATATTTGTCCTGCTGTTCATGGGGAATGGTGCCGTCGAGCAGACCGTTGACATAGCCGGAAATGTTGGTCATGGGGGTTTTCAGCTCGTGGGAGATATTCGCGATAAAACTGCGGTTGATGGTTTCGCTCTCCGCCAGCTTGCTGCCCATTTCGTTGAGTGCGCCGGCAAGCTGCCCGACCTCATTTTCACTGGTGAAGTGGATGCGCGTGGTAAAGTCCCCGTCGGAAAACTTCCGCGCGGCTTCCACCATTTCGCGCAGCGGCTTGACCTGCTTGTAGGTGAGCATATACACCATGTTGAAGCAAATGATCGCGGCAATGATGACCGCCACAATCACAATGCGCAGCATATCGCTGCGGAAGTCGGAGATAGCGGAGGCGGAGGACGCGACGAACACAAAGCCCGCGATATATTCCTTTTCCACATTGCCGCCCGCCACAAACGGCACCGCGACGATAAAGTGATTCTGGTCATAGATGCCGCCCAGTTTATCCGTGATGCGGTACTCCGGCACCCTGGCGGCCGCGTCGATGACCGAAGGCGCAATGATAGCGCGGCTGTGGCGGCATTTGAACACCTCTTCCTCGTCGGTGGAGGCGTGCAGATATTCCTCGGAGCAGATGACGGTGTTGCCCCGCGCGTCCACGATAAAGATATCCGCGCCGCAGCTCGAACTGAGAATGCCGAGGGTGGAGCGCAGTTTTTCTTTGCCCGCGTCGGTGATCTGGTATTCCATGGTGGCGTCGATGGCGCTGTCGTTTTTTTTGGACGGCACAGGCACGACATAGGCGCTCATACCGTCCGCCACAATATGGGCATTGTCCGCAAGCTGCTGCTGTTTTTCACTCTGCCAGCGATTGGAAATCAGCGTCGCCATGACCAGTCCCAAAATCACCAGACTGCCGATCATGACCGACGACGTGACAAACAGATACTTGGTAAAAAGGGAACGCGAGACGATGTGCTTGAGTTCGCGGCACAAATCCGTAAACCACTGGCCAAAGGTGCGTCGGCGGAGCTTGGAGGCGTTTTTTTCTTTTTTTTCGTTCTTTGCTTCGTCGGCGTTTCCGGCGTCAGACAGTTCCGGCTCCGCGCTGTCCCTGATCGTGTTGTTGTCCATCCGTCAGTCTTTACTTGACTTCAAACTTGTAGCCAACGCCCCAGACGGTTTTGAGCGACCACTGATCACTCACACCCTCGAGCTTTTCACGCAGACGCTTGACGTGAACGTCCACCGTGCGGCTGTCGCCGTAATAATTGAAGCCCCACACCTCGTCCAGCAGCTGGTCGCGGGAGAACACGCGGTTGGGATTGCTCGCCAGATGATAGATCAGTTCCATCTCTTTGGGCGGGGTGTCTACCTGCACGCCGTTGACCTTCAGCTCGTAATTGTTGAGGTTGATGGAGAGCTTGTCGAAGGTGACGACCTTCTTTTCGTTGGGGTCCTGCTTGCCGCTTCTGCGCAGCACCGCCTTGATGCGCGCCAGCACTTCCTTTGTCTCAAACGGCTTGACCACATAATCGTCCGCGCCGAGTTCCAGTCCCAGCACCTTGTCAAAGGTTTCGCCCTTGGCGGTCAGCATGATGATGGGGCACTGCGACTTTTTGCGGATCTCGCGGCAGACCTGCCAGCCGTCCAGCTCAGGGAGCATGATGTCCAGCAAAATGATGTCGGGGCTTTCCTGCTCAAAGCACTCCACCGCCTTGCGTCCGTCATGCGCCAGCGAAACGGTGTAGCCCTCTTTTTCCGCGTAAAGACGAAGCAGCTCACAGATGTTCTGATCGTCGTCCACAATTAATATTTTTCCTGTTTCCATTGAAATCTTCCTGCCCTTCCAAAAATATTTTTTGATGTATGTTGGGATACAATACTAATTTTCGGCTAAAATCAGACATTCTTTCAACCGAAAATTAGTATAAAAAAACTTATACGCTATCTATTATAAACCATTTGCTTGTGAATTGTTTGATTTTTTATTAATTTAGCGGTGTTTTTTCGGATTTTTTTCAAAATTTTTCGCCGCTTTTTCAACAAACCGCGCCGTCCTCCCGCATGATACGAAAGAACGGCGCGATTGCATTTTGATTTACCTGTCTTGCCGCTTACACGGTCTTTTTATTATCGTCGTCGCACCAGACGTCAATCTTGAGCGCCTCAAATACGGCGGTGCAGAGAATAGCGCTGCCCACCACGGTGAGGAGTGTTTCGGGGAGCATATAGACGCAGTTGTAAAAGAAGGAATACGTATAGGGCAGCACGTCGGGCTGGAGCAGTCCCGAAGAGACAAAAGCGGGAGCAGTCCAGTCGGCGGCGTATTCGCCCCAGACGGTGGCGCCGGAGACAAAATGACAGACAAACCGCGCTAAGCAGCCGATCAGCGCGCCGAGACCCGCCGCGACAGGTCTGTTGCGGATCTTGCGGGTGAGTCCCGCAAGACCGATCACCGCAAAGGCCAGCACATAGTCAAACAGGAACACCACCACATAGGCGGGAATACCGCTGACATAGCCGAAGTTTTTGAGTCCGAGCACCATCTGCACCAGACCGTACACGGCGCAGGTCAGCATTCCCCAGCCCACACCGTACATCTGGGCGATCAGCACCAGCGGCACCATGCTGAAAATGGTGATGGAGCCGCCGAAGGGAAGCTCAAAGCTGAAAATGCTCAGTACGATGCTGATGGCGACCATCAGCGCGCTGAGAACGAGCCGGAAGGTTCTGGATTCTTTTTTCATGAAGAAACAACTCCTAAAAAAATAGATTTCAACAAAAAAACACTCCCGCCGGCCGTGTGTCAAGCCGCAGAAGTGTTCACAGCGCCAGGCAAACCGCCGCGCCTATGCATTCATCCAACTTCCTACGACGGCATTATCCGTATCAGGTGAAAGGGTTTGACGAGTTTCACACGTCATCTCAGCCAACATACATTCAGCACCCCTGCGGGTCATATTCCTCTGTCCGCCTATTATTATGACATGACAGCAGGCATTTTGTCAAGCGGTTTTGGCATATATTTGATTTTTTTCCGGATTTTTCCGGGATTTTGTCATTTGTTAAAAATATTATGACGGTAAACTCATCCGGCGCTGAAATTCGGGAATCGACATCTGGGCTTTTTCGGCAGCTTGCGCCAATGTCAGCAGACCGTCCGACACCAGTTCCGCCAGCATATCGAATTTTCCCTCTTTTTTACCTTTCGTCATGCCTTGCTGTATGCCTTTTTTAATGCCTTTTTTCATGCCTTCTTCCAGGCATTCTTCCCTCAATTCAGCGAGGGTTCTCTCCTCATCGTATTCTGTGATACACATATTCTTCACCTCTGCCTTGTTGGCTATGAGAAACGCCTTGACCGGCGATTCGTCTTCCAGTTCGTTCAGCGCCTCATCAATCGCTTCCTCCAGGGAGGCCGCCGTCTTCTGATTGACACGGACACAGTCCACAAACTTCGCGTAATCCTCTAACGGTCGACATTTTTCCATCAGCTCACGGTTGTGTCCGAAATTGATATTAAGCATCGTGACCTTTACTTCGATGTCCGAAACCGCCTCGGTATCGAACGCATCCGACAAGCTCAGCACGATTTTGTCATTCTTCGCATCCTTCCCGTTGTAGAAACATATGCATTTCGGCGTGGGAATCTTCTGCTGCTTGGTGCTGTATCTGTGATAATTCCGGTTTTCCTCCACATATTTCGCATACACCATCCCCGCGTAAATGAAAAATCGGATGGGCATATTGGGATTGAAAGAGGACTGCTGTTCATACAGATTCAACGTATCCGCAATCAAAAACGACACGTCATTCTTCATGCTCATATATACCGCGTCTTCAATCGTGTTGAGCCTGATATCCTCCGGATTGGTATAATGAGAGTCATTGATCGCATTGTAGAGATTTAACGTCCATTGCTTGTTGTCGGGATTGCCAAAGATGAATGTGAATAATCTGTCCTTATATTCGCGATTGACCGCCATTGGAATCACATCCTTTCCCCTATTTAATTTTACCATGTCTGTAAACCACAGTCAAGTAAAAATGACTTTGTCCTTTGCGCTTTTTTGCTTATTTTTCACATATTTTATTTTTTTCTTCTCCACAAATCCACAAAAATGCAGACAAAGCGCCCCGAACCCCCTTCGGAACGCTTTGCCTGAAACGAAATGCTATCTGTATTAATAAAGCATCAAACGACCGTTACGCCTGCTTCTTGACTGCCGCGATCATGGAAATGCCGTCGATGACAATGCTGCCGCTTACGGTTTCAATGGGAAGTATGCCCGCCTGATTGCCGTTGACATAGATCTCCCACTCGCCTTCGGGGAGCGTGAAGAGCTTGACCGTGGGGTTGGCGTTATAGATGACAAGAACGTCGTTCTTTTCGCCGCCTTTGAAAGGCTTGACGGTGTAGGCAATCATATTCTTGGCCGGACAGTCGAGGAACTTCATATTTTCGGTGACCTTTTTCGCGTCGTCTATGCGCAGCGCCTTATGCGCCTTGCGGAAAGCGATGAGTCCCTGATAGTAATGAAACACGTCGATGTATTCCGCCTTGCGGTTCCAGTCGATATTGTTGACCTTATCGGGCGAACGGAAGCTGTTCTCGTCGAAACCGCCGATCTCCTCGTTGTACTTGGTGCGCAGGAAATCCTGACCGAACTGGATGAAGGGAATGCCCTGTGCGGTAAAGACCATACCCGCTGCCAGTTTATCCATCTTGATGCGGGTTTCTTCGTCGTCCTCGGGATTGGAGGTGGCCAGCTTATCCCAGATGGTGAGATTGTCATGCGCTTCCACATAATTGACCGCCTGCGAAGGATGACCCGCCCATCCCTGCTTGGAATAATTGACTTTGGTCATGTCGATGTCGGGGTCGTCGATGCAGCCCACCAGACCGAATTTGACGGTTTCCTCAAAATCGGGCGCGCCGCTGACAAAGCCTTTTTCTTCCAGATTGAAAACATGTCCCTTGATGCCGTCGCGGATATCGACGCTGAACGCGCCCACGCCGGGATACTGCTTGGCGTTGCACTTGAGAGCGCGCAGTTCGTCGGGAATACCGCATTCGCCGCCTGTCCAGCCCTCGCCGTAGACGATGATGGTGGGGTCGATCTTGTCCAGCTCGCGGCGGATCTCGTTCATGGTGTCGATGTCGTGAATGCCCATGAGGTCAAAACGGAAACCGTCGAGCATATATTCGCTCGCCCAGTAAACCACCGAGTCCACGATATATTTGCGGCACATCGGACGGTCGGAGGCGGTTTCGTTGGAGCAGGCAGAGCCGTTGTAAAACGTGCCGTCCTCGCGGGTGCGGTGATAGTAATGCGGCACCGTCATATTGAGATAGGATTCCTCGGCAAACATAGTATGGTTATACACCACATCCATAATGACGCGGATGCCGTTTTCATGCAGCGCCTTGACCATCTGCTTGTATTCGTTGATGCGCACCGCGCCGTCGTAAGCGTCGGTGGAGTAAGAGCCTTCGGGGGCGTTATAGTTAAGCGGGTCGTAGCCCCAGTTGAACTGCGGCTTGTCGAGCTTGGTTTCGTCCACGGTGTAATAATCATAGGAGGGGAGCAGCTGCACATGGGTCACGCCGAGTTCCTTGAGGTGGTCGAGTCCCACCTTGGTGCCGTCTTTGAGGCTGAGTCCTGCCTCGGTGAAGGCGAGGAATTTGCCGGGGAAGTTGCTCCGGGTGCTGGGGTGGTTGGAGAAATCGCGCACATGGGTTTCATAGACCACCGCGTCGGTGGGTCTGCATTCACCGAATTCCGGACGCTGCGTCTCGCGGAAGCCCTCCGGGTCGGTGGTCTTCAGGTCAAGCACCATGCCGCGCAGACCGTTGGCGCCGACCGCCTTGGCGTAAGGATCCACCACCTCGTTGGTCTTGTCATTCACCGTGACCAGGTAGGTGTAATAAATACCGCTCTGGTCACCTTCCATGATATGTACCCAGGTGCCTTTTTCCGCCTGCTGCATGTCCACCTTATCGAGACGGTTGTCGCCCAGACCTTCACGGAACACTTGCAGCTCTACCTTGGACGCGGTGGGCGCCCAGACGCGGAATTCGGTCTTTTCGGGCGTATAAATCGCGCCCAGCTGACCGCCGTAATAATATTGATCGTTAAATTCTTCAGTATCAAAAATATTTGCCATTGGAGTTGGTTCCTGCCCTTCTGAAAATGATAGAAATTATTATAGCACGGTTCCTTTCATTTTTCTATCATTTTTACAATAAATTAACGGTTTTTATGTCAAAAACAGGTAACAAATTATAAAGGTGGAATTTGGATAATTTATACCATATCATCTCAATCGGCGTTGATATAAAAGCCTGTGCTTTTGTCTCCATAGGTCACGACAATTTTGGATTGGTCAAATCTTTCCGCATAGGCAGGGCAGCAGGTAAATCCCCCCGTCACTTCCTCCGAGCTGCCGTCCGTGTAAGTGACTTTCAGCTTCATGCCCGTCGTGTCGATCTTTTCATTCGGCCGATAGGTCAGTTTGCTCGGCTTTTTTCGGATGACGACCGAGGCAATCTGCTTGCTGACATTCACATAAAAGCCCGTGCCGCGGCCGCCATAGCTCACAACGATCTTCTGTTGTCCCGAAGCCGTCATCTTGGACGGCGTACACACAAAGCCGTCGGTGATTTCCTTCACTGTGCCGTCCGACAGCGTGACTTTCAGCTTCATGCCGGACGTGTTGAGCGGTTCGCTCACTGCGTAGGTGCGTTTGGTCGGCAGCTTGGCAATGACCACGGAACGCACCTTGGGATTGACTCTCACTTTGAAGGAAGCGGTGCGATTAAAATAACGCACGGTGACGGTCTGCTCTCCCGTTTTGGTGAATTGGGTGGGACTGAACGTGAAACGGTCAAACTGTGCCGGATAATAGGTATCTGTTGAATAGCCGGACGTCACTTTCAAGATCAATCCGTCGGTCTGGAGCGATTCTCCCACAGTATAAATCGTACGGTCGGGTTGCTTCCACACAGACAGCCCCGTTACATCCCGGTCGGTGTAAACCTGAAAAGAGGTTTTCTGTCCCGCGTAAGACACGTTGACCGTCTGCTTTCCCGTCATCCGGAAAACGCTTGGATGGCAGTGGAACCCATCGGTAATGATCTCCGAGGTACCGTCCTGATAAACCACCTTGAGCTTCATGCCGGACGTGTTGAGCGATTGTCCCACCAGATAGGTCTTTTGATTGGGCATTTGGCTGACAGAAAGGGAGGCTGCTTTCGGTTTGACTTTCACGGGGAGAGCCGTCGCCGTGCCGCCGTAGGTCACGGTGATCCACTGGGTACCGGGCGTATTGAGATAATACGGACTGCACTTGAATCCGTCGATCACTTCATAGGAGGTGCCGTCTTCACAATGGGCGGTGATGGTCAATCCCGCTGAGCGGAAATTTTCACCCACGATATAGGTGCGGCCATACGGCATGTTTTTGACACGGATGGACGTCACCTTTGGCCTGACATTCACATGAAACGCCGTCGCCGTTCCGCCATAGGTAACGGTAATCCATTGCACCCCCGCCGTATCCAGCACCGTGGGGCTGCATTTGAAACCGCTTGTAATGAGTTCCGTTGTATCGTTATCATAAAACACCTTGACCGACATGCCTGTCGTTTCCAGTCGGTCGCCTCTGGTATACAGCCGCCAGTCCGGCTCCCGGTTGACACGGATGGCCGTCACTTTGCGGTTGCTCGCGCCGGTTCCCGATCGGCTTGTCTTGGTGACGGAAAAAGAATCGCACACGGGTGCGTTATCCGCCGATGCGGCCCCGGCCGTCGCAGAAGCGCCCCACAGAAACAGCAGCAGGAAAAACAGCGTAAAGATGACTTTGAGACGTGTGTGTTTCATGGAAATCCCTCCGTATAAATGTTTTTTGCACATGTTGTTCGTTTTCTGTTTTTATTATATTATGTGACGGAGCAATTGTCAATTTTAAATAAACGTCGTTTTTCACGCATACAACAATTGACAAAACCCGCATTTGGGTGTATAATAAAAACACAAACAGGGTGTCTTCTCACAGACGACGCTCCGAAAACTTAGGTTGGAAATAACCGCAAAGTTTGCAGGCTTAGGCGGTTATTTCTTTTTTCTGTTTGTCAGGGTAACGGTCAGGCTGATCACGCCGACCATCATTGTTACAAACAAGTCTTTTTTTCGAAGAATATCAAATTTTCACGCATACAACAATTGACAAAATCCGCGTTTGGGTGTATAATAAAAACACAAACAGGGTGTCTTCTCACAGACGACGCTCCGAAACAACCGATTGAAAGAAATAACCGATTAGTTGGGGCTAGGCGGTTATTTCTTTTTTCTGTTTGTCAGGGTAACGGTCAGGCTGATTACGCCGACCATCATTGTTACAAACAAGAACAAGTCGCTGAATGTAACATACATCCGACATCACCTCCGATCTCTTTGACAGATAACGGAGGAAAGAAATATTTTTGAAATTTCGCCTCCGATTTTTATGTAAAATCGGAGCGCCGCCTGTTTATTTTCATCTGAAATGGGAAAACACTCTGTTTGCAAGCTTTATAGTATCACACTTCCGGAAATCATGCAAGTCTTTTTCAAACGGCTGTCAAAAAATATACGCGGGGATGTGTCATCGGTACGCCTGCACATCCCCGCGCTTTTTTTGATTTATGCTTCAAATCCCTTTTTGTTCCACAGCAAATGCCGGTCGCCGATCAGTTGAGGCTTGGAGGTGCCGTTATTATAACTCCATCGACCGTAATACAACTGTACCACCTCTATTTCTTTCGTTATATCCATTTCGCAGTCATAGTTCACTGGTGTGAAATTATAGATTTTGTCGTTATAGGTGTCACTGAAATCAATATACGGATCAGAGTAAACAATATCCGTCAAAGCAGGATCGGCAATATAACGCATGGTATAAAAATTCCAGTTGCTCAGGGGATTGACCTCATTATAAGCCGTCGTGGTCATATAACACGTCAGCTCCACCTGTATTCTGCCGTCTCTCTCTCCCACAGGCACGCCAAATCCCACCAAATCATAATTTTTATGCTTGCCGTCGTACAGCAGCATGATCTCTGTGCCGCCCGTGTATTCGGTGATGTCACTCACGCTCACGACCCGCAGATTGTCCTTCACTTCGTCATATGAATAAGGAATCTCCACTATACGGAGATAATTCATCAGAAGATACGCCCCCACGATCAGCACCAGCGCCCCCCCGCCGATGAGCCACGCTGCCATGGCGTGACGGGTCAAATAGCGGCTGGCCTTTTGCAGAAGCTTGGTATCGTCATAGACGGGCAGCACGGTATCCTGCTGCAGCGCCTGCGCTTCGGCGCGGCAGTTTTCGCACTCCGACAAATGCTCCTCCACCAGCGCCACGCTGTCCTCACTCAGCACCTTGTCAGCATACAGGGGAAGTAAATCTTTGGTGACATTACAATTAATCCGACTCATGATGATCCTTTCCTTTCCATCGTTCGATAATTTTCAGCCGCGCGCGGTGATAGGTCACCCGCGCCCAGCTTTCGCTGTGTCCGAAAAGCGCCGCAATCTTCTGAAAGGACAGCTCCCCGAAGGTGCGCAGCCAGAACACCTCTTTGTACGGTTCCTCCAGCATATGCAGCACCTTGTGAAGGTCAAACGCCGTTTCGCTGTCCTCGAGCCGCTCCTCAAAACGCACGGTTCCCGCGTGGCTCTCTTCCTCGGCAGGCATGTCAAAATCGGTAGGCACTTCCCGTCCGTGCCTGCGGCAATAGGAAAGATAGCTGTTCTTGGCGATCTGACACAGCCAAACGCGAATGTTGCATTCCCCGCGGAATTTGGAAACGGAGCGTATCGCTTTGACAAACACCTCGTGCGTGAGATCCTCCGCCAGCGATTCGTCGCGGCAGAGCGAAATCAGATAGAGATAGACGTCGCTGAAATAGGCGCGGTACATTTCTTCCCACTCTTTGTTTGAATGTGGATTCATGGGCTTCTGTCCTCCTTTCCGCTGCTGTTTTCAGATTGTAAAATGATAAATGAGAATTTAACAAAGAAACAAAGAAAAAGCATAGCGCAGCGTAACTAGCGAGCGAATGCGAGCGTGGGAGTCCAGGGGGAACTAGTTCCTCCTGGCAGGTCAAGGGCAGCGCCCTTGTGGGGAGTGGGGCAAAGCCCCACAAGCGCCGCAAACGGCGCGAGCGAGACGAGCCAAGACCCAAAACGGGGATGGGCGAATACAAAGGATTTCCCCGTCTGAATTCGCCCGACTGTACTCTGAATCAAAGCTGGTCTTGCCCGCTCGGCTTCGCCTCACTCGTGGGGCTGGCTGCCCCACTCCCTGCGCGGGCTGATTTGAATTCGCCTATCCTCAATGTAAATCGTGGCTCATTTTGCAAGCCCGGTCGGCTATGCCGACCGGGCGGGGCTCTGCCCTTGACCCGCCAGGGAACCAGTCCCCTGGACCCCGCGCTCGCATACGCTCGCTAATTGCGCTTCGCTTTTCTTTTTCTTTATTTCTTTGTTAAATTCTCATTTTCTCTTTCGCTTATAAGACGCACAAACAGCAAAATCGTTACAGACTTTTTCTATTTATTTTGTTTTTCAGAAACGCACAAAAGCATAACATTGGATATTGCATTTTTGAGTCAAATAGTGTATAGTATTTATGAAAGCTGCCGACAGATGGAAAGAAATCACAGCCGCGCTATCGGATTGGGATGGGAAAGAAAACGGCCATTTGTCGTGAGCGGAACATCTTCAGAAAGAAGGATTTTTATGAAATGCCCTTATTGCGGATTTGAAAGCCCCGCCCCTTTTGAAAAATGCCCCTCCTGCGGTCAGCCGCAGACGGCGCAGACAGCCCCATCAGCGCAGCCCGTTTCGTCCGCTCCCACGGCGAACCAGCAGGCGGCCTATCCGACGACCGCTCCTTACACGCCTCCCGCCTATACGCACCCTGCCTACACGCCGCCCTCCTATAACCCTTACGTCAATGCAGCCTCCACAAAGGGCATGACAGGCGGTGAGACGGCCTCCGTTATTATCGCCATTATCGTTTCTGTACTCAGCCTCATCATAGGATTCGTTATATTTGTCACCTACGCGGCGGTCAATACGAACCATATGATTGACAATAGCGACGATTACGGAATGGACGCGTTTGACGATTTTGACTCCAACGACTATCTCGACGATTTCTTTGACAATTATTTCGGCAAAAAGGATGACAGCGAAAAATACAGCATCGTCTCCCCCGCCGATCTTCATACGCCTATCACCTATGAAGATGATTTTTACAGCTTTTCCGAGGGTTTTGTCAATACAAAATATGAGGTCGAACTGGATGAAACCTATCGCGGACAGGCGGCTCTGCAACTGCTGGATGGCGCGGCGCTTCCCAAAATCGACGAAAGCACATCCGAAATCTATCTCGTCAAATTTAAAGTCAGGATTACGGAACAGGATAAGGATTCCATCGTTTCGCTGCATTATACGCTTCCCGCGGCTCTCAGCTCGTCCAACCAGACCTTGGCTTATGAAGTTCTCGACAGCCTCAATTACAAAGACGCTATCGGATTGATGTCGAACGGAGAAGAGGGTACCCGTTGGGTAGCTTTTATCGTGGACAAAAACGACCCGAATCCCCTGATTATGTGGTATAAGTACGACGAACGCTACTTCCGGAATAAGGCGGAATCGGTTTCCAATCCGGCAGGTCTGGAAGCGGGCGGCGCGATCGAAGAAAAATCAAACAGTGACGCCGAAACGAAATCCGGTAACTAAAATAACAGGAAAAGCAATCCCTTCTCATCCCCTACAAAAAAACGGTAATTGGTAATATTTAAGAAAAATATAACAGATTGGAATATTTTAAAATGAATGAGACCATTAAAACCGACCTTGACTCACAGTCACAAGAAAAAAAACTCAAACAAATCACCCTTATCCTGGCCGTTGCGGGACTTATCGCAGCGATTTCTCTGATATTTTTCTTTTCCGCCCTTTATCGCGTAAGAAGCAGCCATGAGACGCCGCATATCATTGAAGTCAGGCAAATCGGCGCTACCGATCGCGCGGTTTTGATTTCATGGAGCTGCTCTAAGGATGCAGAGCAGTTTATTGTGCGGGGCAAAAGCAGCAGCGGTCAGCCTTTACCGGAGATGACCTGCCAGACTCCCTTTGCCGCAGTAGAGTCTCTGGAACCCAACAGCCGCTACCGGATAGAAGTCGTCACTGTCTTTGACGGGCAGGAATACGACGCAGTACGGCTTACTTGTACCACCGAAAATTTTTGCAATGTTACCGAGGTCAGCGCCACCGATGTGGGAAAAGATTACGCTGCTGTTTCCTGGAAAAGTGAAGGCGCGGATAACGGCTTTGTAGCTGTCGCGTATGCGCTGGATAAAAACGGACAGCGCCACTTTACCTCCGGCAAAGTCACGGTCCCTGCCGGACAAACGCATTGCAAGATCACAGGTTTGCTTTCCAACCTCCGTTACACGGTAGCTATCATGCCCAGAACCAAGTACGGAACCATCGGTCAATCGGTTTTTACAACGGCAGAATATTCCCAAAAGTATAAAGATATTAAAATTGTACGATTTGTAATTTGTCCTTTTTCCTCGGAGAATACGCCATCCGTGCATCCCTTAAAGACTGTGGAGCCTTCATCACCCTACCAGACGTCCCTGATCATCAGCGGAAAAGCCACTCCCTCCGACAGATGTAATATGACCATTTACATCACCGATGGGGAGGATCAATTGATCTGTAAAACCTCTCATATGCAAATGGCTCTCAATCCCGAAGATAAGCCTTCCTACATTCAACGCATGATGCTTCTGCATTTTCAGTCTCCCCCACAGGAAGGTGACTTTTCTCTTTACTTGGCATTTGACGGAACAACCGTGAAACGAGAACCCTTTCATGTGAAAAAGTCGGTGACGTAAAATAGCATTATGACGCTATGCAGTAGAATATACTATTCGTTATATTGTTATAACAAATTATATTTTGGAATAAACAACGCCTTCGGGACGCATGGCAGGCAACCTCATGCAATGGCTCGAAGGCGTTGTTTTATTCATTTCAGACTTTTTTATCTGGCTTGTTTTCGTTAAACTGCTTGGTCTTTTTGAGCGCCATCAGCAGCGGGAGGCCGAGAATCAGACAAACGCCCAATTCTCCGGCGCCGACTTCCAATGCGCACACCCAGAAAGGCAATTCATACACAACCGCCAGCTCGCCGCCCACAATCAGCGCGTTGAGAATGACCGGCGGCAGCACCGCGAGAAAGGGGATTCCTTTGAACTCGATCTTGCGCAGCCAGCGTGAGAGGATGGCGGCAATCAGCGTTGCCATGCTGCCGAACAGCACGTCCAGCCAGCCCGCGATATTGGAGCCGGTCGCCACGCCGACGGCGTTGGCCAGCACACAGCCGAGCGTCAGTCCCGGAATGGCCGAACCGGTGAGCACCGGCAGCAGCGTGAGCGCTTCGGAAACGCGGAACTGGAGGTTAGCAAAGGACAGGGGAGCCAGAACGAGCGTTGTGACCGCATAGATGGCGGCAATCATGCCCGCATTGGCCATGTACCTGAGCTTCTCATTGTTTTTCATAGGGTAAATCACTCCGTATTTTGTATTTTGCCTGACTCATTCGCTTATCGGGTATATGCCTTACAAACCAAATGAGCGGGGCAAGGTCAGGAGGTTGCGACTGACCTTTTGGTATATTTTCTACGGCAATCATTGACGCGGCCAATGGATTGGCGAGGACAATGATTGACGTATCAATATCAATAAAATTCCAAATTGTAATATATATTTTTTATATTACAATTATTTCATACTCCCATCCCACAGGTAAACGGATAGGTCTACCGTAAAATCATGGCTGACGGCCACTCCTTCGGAAACCAGCCAATCGCGCTGCACTTCCTTGCCGCCAAAGGCAAAGTCGGGCGCCAGACCGCCGAAGCGGTTGACCACACGATGACAGGGGATCACATGGGGCTGCGGATTATGATGCAGCGCACTCCCGACGATACGCGCTGCGCGGGGACTGCCGCACAGGGCCGCGATCTGACCGTAGGTGGCCACACGTCCTTTTGGAATGCGTTTCACTGCTTCATACACTTTGTTATAGAAATTGTTTTTATTACACATCGTTATTTTTTATCTTTATTTTAGGCAATAAAATCTAATTTTTAGCATCTTTTTGTAGCGTTTCCTGTTTCTCGTCATTCCCGTCTGTCTTGACCACATGCACGCGGGAAATTCGGCGGTCGGTCACCTGTTCCACAGTGAACGCATAGTCATCGAACCGCACGGTGGGATGCTCGTTCTCGGTGGGAATCCTGCCCAGTGTGCTGACGATGTAGCCCGCGAGCGTGTCATAGTCTCCCTCGGGGATTTCGATATCCAGCAGATCGGAAACCTCGTAAATAGAGGTGGTGCCGTCTATGGTGAAGGTGTTCTCGTTGACCTGACTGATCTCCTCGTCCTCGTTGTCAAACTCATCCTGAATATTGCCGAGGATTGACTCGATCAGATCTTCCATCGTGATAATGCCGGAGGTGCCGCCGTATTCGTCCACGACCACTGCCATCTGCACCTTGGTTTCGGTCATTTCTCCAAACAGTTCGCTGAGCTTTTTGGTTTCGGGAATATAACAGGCGGGACGCATTAATTTGTAGATGGGAGTGTCACAGTCTTCCGGCCTGCCCACAAATTTCAGCAAGTCCTTGACATAGAGCACGCCTTGAATATTATCCAGATCATCCTTGTAAACAGGGATACGGGAGAAGCCGTTTTCCAGCGCAAAGCTGACCGCCTGCCGGACGTCCGCCGTGTATTCCAGCGCCTCCACGTCTGTGCGATGGGTCATGGCTTCGCTTGCGGTGGTGTCGCCGAATTCAAAGATATTGGCGATCATATCCGCTTCGGATTCCTCGATCACGCCCTTTTCCCCGCTTGCGTCCACCATCATCAGAATTTCATCCTCTGTGGCGAGCTTTTCATCCGCGTGAGAGGGAACGCCGAACAGCTTGACCGTAAGATTGCTCAGCCCTGTGAGCAGTGCTGTATAAGGCGTAAGGAGCCTGACGCAGAGCGACATGGCGCCAGCCGCCGGATAAGCAATGGCCTCACAGCGGTGAATGCCGATTTTACGGGGGATGACGTGCGCGTTGATGACGTACCATCCCACAGCGGCCAGCACAATGCAGATCAGCGACAGCCACGAAGCAGCGGAATCGGACAGCCAGTGGATGCGCGTCATTGCCATGTGAAGCGCGGGCCAGAACATCCTGACGGAAATGGCCGCCACGCCAAAACAGCAGGCGTTCAGCAGAACGCGAACCGTTACGTAAAACGCCGCCTTTTGCGTCGTTCGCAGCGAAACAAGCAGGCTGGCCTGTTTGTTTCCGTCCTCTTCGAGTTCCTTGACACGGCTGAAATTGGCGGACAAAATCGCCGCCTCACACAATTGCACCAGTGCTCCGATCAGCGTAGCCATAATCGGTAACGCAGTCGCCAAAATCCAACTCATACCGCGTCACCTCCCCATGGAAATAACACGTTTTTTCGCGGTTGACTGTCGCCTTCGCTCATAAAGCCTGCTCCCTTCCAGATGTTACGGAAATTTCTACAGTGGCCTCTGCCCGGTGCATCCGCACTCCAGCATATTCCATAAGAGCTATTATACCTGATAACACTGCGGCTGTCAAGTAGATTCTTCTTTGTGTTTTGTATCAAAATGAAACTATTATAAATTTTTGGAAGCGTATGCCATAAAAGCGTCAATCATTTCGTTTTCGTCCCAGTCAGGTATCGCGCTGGGCAGTGCCATCAACGCGTAATCTCCCGCCGCGCAATACTTTAAGAGATCAATGTCGTCATCCTCAAAGACCTGGTACAGTTCTCCGCTGTAATTCCTTTCCGCCTGTTCGGGGGACTCACGAAGCTCTTTTCTGGCGACAATCACCACACAATAATCCCCTGTCGTGCGATAGACAACGCCATTAACAATATAGAAAAGAAATTCATCGGAGGTATTTTGCACATCGGACAGTTTGATTTTCTCATAGGAGATATTGGACTGCTCAAAGAAGCCTTCCGCAAATGTTTCGGTTGTGTTATCCACACTTTCCACCTTGTTTTTGACAATAGCGGTTTCTTTTCCACATCCGGTGGCGGATAAGGTGGATAAAATCAGTGTCGCCGCCAATATTCCACTGATAATTCGTCGATAGTGGAAAATCATCTTATCACTCCTTTACGGAAATTGTTAAAAATCCGGCTGTCCTGCATATTGCATGCACTGACAGCCGTAGATCATTTATTCGGATTCATTGCCCTTTGCCAAGAGATTGGCCAGCATGGTTAGCTCCTCATGAGAATAAAAATCAATCTCCAGTTTTCCCACATTGGCCGTGCCGCTGACTTTTACTTTACGTCCCAGTGCCATGCCGAGTGCAATTTCCACTTCATCAAAGTAATTGTCGCGTTCTCCCTGCTGTTTTTTGGGTGTATTTCCCTCGCCCTTTTCCTTTTTCACTTGTTTTTCTACATCGCGGACGGTCATTTTTCTCTTGACCGCCATGCAAGCGATTTTGACCATGGCGTCTTCGTCATGCAGTCCCAGAAGCGGACGGACATGACCTACTGTCAGATCGCCGGCCGTCAGCATTCCCAGAACGGAATCGGGCAATTCCAGCAGACGCACCGCGTTGGCAACACTCGGACGGGATTTTCCCACACGGCCCGCCACCTGCTCCTGCGTCATGCCGTATTCGCTCATCAGATGACGGTAGCCCTCGGCTTCTTCCACCGGATTGAGATCTTCGCGCTGGAGATTTTCAATCAGCGCGATTTCATCTACTTCTTTGTCGGAAAGCTCCCGGATGATGACCGGCACTTCGGTCAATCCCGCGCTTTGTGCCGCGCGCCAGCGACGTTCGCCCGCTACGATCTGATAACCGCCGCCCACGATGGGACGCACGATCAACGGCTGAATCACGCCGACTGCCGCGATGGAATCCGCCAGCTCTGCCAGCGCCGCGGGGTCAAATTCCTTGCGGGGCTGCTCCCGGTTCGGCTCCAGCTCCGACACCTTGAGCGTCATTGCGCTGCTGCTGTCCTCCGCCATATTCTCTCCAAAAAGCGAATCCAACCCTTTTCCCAAACCGCCTTTTCTTGCCGCCATAATGATTTCCTCCGTTTCAATTGCGTTTATCTCTTGTTTTTCTTGATAATTTCCTTGGCCAGCTTATCATACGCTTCTGCGCCCTTGGACTTCTTATCAAAGTAATTGATGGGCTGCCCGAAACTGGGTGCCTCTGAAAGACGTACGTTGCGCGGAATGGCGGTCTTGAAAACCTGCTTGGGGAAGAATTTTTTGACCTGCTCCGCCACTTCCTGCGTCAGATTGAGTCGGCCGTCATACATCGTAAACAACACGCCTTCGATTTCCAGATGGCTGTTGTAGCTGCGTTTAATGCGGGAGACCGTATTGGTGAGCTGCGCCAGACCCTCGAGCGCGTAATATTCGCACTGAATCGGCACGAGAATGCTGTCCGCCGCATTGAGCGCGTTAATGGTAATCAGATTGAGTGACGGAGGGCAGTCGATCAGAATAAAGTCATATGTATCGCGCACCGCCGCCAATCCTTTTTTGAGGATGGCTTCGCGGTTCTCCATCTGCGAGATTTCCAGATCAGCCCCCGCCATTTTAATATCCGACGGTACGAGCGAGACATTCTTAAACTCCGTCTTGACAGCGGCATCCTGCGCGCTGCTCTGTCCCAGCATGAGTTCATAGGAGGAATTTGCATTCTCCTGCTTGCTGATGCCCAGACCCGACGTGGCGTTGCCCTGCGGGTCAATATCCACCAGAAGTATCTTTTTATTCATTGCACCCAGCGCCGACGCAAGGTTGACAGCCGTTGTCGTCTTGCCTACGCCGCCTTTTTGATTGGTGACAGCGATGATTTTTCCCATATCATTGCGACCTTTCCTGATTTTAATTTGCCTATTGCCCTGTCTTACGGTTGACAGGGTTATACTATGATTATACCATAGATCAGATAAATTACAAATGTTTTTTTGCAAGTTTTATTAAATTTTGTGTTAAATCTCAATGTTTCACGTGAAACACTCTGTTTTACACCATGTTTTCACTGTTTTATAAGGGCTTTTTTGAGATTTTTGCGGAGGTTCGTGGAAACTGCGGCGGGGTAGGTTTGATTTTATCCACTACTATAACGTTTCTCCCGCTGCCGTCTGAAATGCAAAACTCATGCAGGCCAACAAATTTTCCGCCCAATGTGCCGATGCCCGGCTTGGCTGACTGGATTTCTTCTGTCACGTCAGGGCCTTTCATCGAGATAAACTGCCCTCCCACTTTTACATACGGCAGACAGTATTCCGACAATTCCCGCAGATTGGCCACCGCGCGGGCGCAGGCAATGTCAAAATGCTCTCGCATTTCGGGTTTTCTTCCGCCCTCTTCCGCGCGCAGATGCACCGTCCGCACCTTTGCCTGTATTTCCTTGGCAACGGCATCCAGAAAGACCAGCCTCTTTTGCAGGCTGTCCAGCAGCGTCAATTCGATATCGGGACGCGCGATTTTCAAGACCATACCCGGAAATCCCGCGCCTGTCCCCACGTCAATGACCTTTGCTCCATCAGGAATCTTGGCGTAGGCCAGCAGACTAAGGGAATCTTCAAAATGACGTGTCATAATGCCTTCGCTGTCGGTAATCCCCGTCAGATTCATGCGGGTATTCCAATCCACCAGCATTTCGGCGTAACAATCCAGCCGCGCAAGCTGTCGATCACTCAGGTTTATTTCAAAGACGGCCGCTTTTTGCCTCATTGCTTCAAAATCAATCATGCCTGTCCCTCGCTTTCCGCTGTGTGACGCTGCTTTGTCAGCCAGATCAGCAGCACGGAGATATCGGCGGGACTCACGCCGGATATACGGGAGGCTTGTCCGACATTTTCGGGTTTGACCTTGTTGAGCTTCTCTATTGCCTCTAAACGAAGCCCCGTAATGGCGTTATAATCGAGATTTTGCGGCAGTTTTCGCATTTCCAGCCGCTTGGCCTCGTCAATCATTGCCTGCTGGCGGCGGATATAGCCTTCATATTTAATCTCCACTTCCACCTGCTCAAAGATATAATACGGCAGGGGCGGACGCGTCTCATCAATCGGAGCCAGTGCTTCGTAGTTCAATTCGGGACGCTTGAGCAGTTCAATCAAGCGGATTCCTGTGGTAATCGGCGTTGTTTCACGTGAAACAAGTATCGCGTTGACCTCTTCAGTGGGCAGAATACGGGTTTCCTTAACGCGCTTGATTTCCGCCTTTTTCATTGCCTGCCGTGCCAGATACTTTTCATACTGCGCGTCGGAAATCAGCCCTATACGGTGTCCGATAGGCATTAACCGCTCGTCGGCGTTATCCTGACGGAGAATCAAGCGGTATTCCGAGCGGGAGGTCATCATGCGATAAGGGTCGGATACCCCTTTCGTCACCAGATCGTCAATCAATGTGCCGATATAGCTGCCGGAACGCTCCAGAATCAGCGGTTCTTCGCCTTTTACTTTCAGCGCCGCATTAATGCCCGCGACAAGGCCCTGCGCGGCGGCTTCTTCATACCCGGAACTGCCGTTGAACTGTCCCGCGCCATATAAGCCCGGAAAATCTTTCATCTCTAAGGTAGCCCGCAACGCCTGCGGGTCTACGCAGTCATATTCAATGGCATAAGCCGTGCGCATGATTTGGACATTTTCCAATCCGGGAATCGTCTTATAAAGCGCGATCTGCACGTCCTCCGGCAAGGAAGAGGAGGCCCCTTGCAAATACATCTCCTCGGTATTCAGTCCGCACGGCTCAATAAAGAGCTGGTGGCGTTCTTTTTGCGAAAACCGCACAATTTTATCCTCAATGCTGGGGCAGTAACGGGGGCCGATACCGTCGATTTTGCCGCTATAGAGGGGCGAACGGTGGATATTATCCAAAATTACCTTTTTGGTCTGTTCATTCGTCCAAGTGACGTGGCAGACCACCTGATTTTCCAGCTTTGCGTCAGGATTTTCCATAGTATCATAGGAAAAGGGCGTGATTCTTTCGTCTCCCGCCTGCACTTCCAAGTGACTGAAATCAATGGAATGCCGATGAATACGGGCCGGCGTGCCTGTTTTAAAACGCCGGCAGGGAATGCCCATCGCACGAAGGCATGTTCCCAGAGAGGTGGCTGCAAACATGCCGTCCGGCCCGCCCTCGAAACTGACGTCACCGACATAAATGCGTCCGCCCAGATAAGTACCCGTCGCCAGAATTACGCACTTACACCGGTAGACAGCGCCCATTTTCGTGACTGCCTCCCAGCCGTACTCCCCCTCAACAGGGCGAATTTCCGTGATTTCCGCCTGTTTTAAGTTCAGATTCTCCTGCAATTCCAGCGTATGCTTGACACGGGAAGAATACATCCGCCTGTCAATCTGTGCGCGCAGACTGTGTACGGCAGGGCCTTTGCCGCGATTGAGCATGCGGCTTTGCAAAAAGGTATCGTCTGCCGCGCGTCCCATTTCACCGCCCAGCGCATCCACTTCCCGCACCAGATGTCCCTTGGCCGTGCCGCCAATGGACGGATTGCAAGGCAGATTTCCCACCGCGTCCATATTAATGGTAAAAACAACCGTCTTACAGCCCAGTCTCGCCGAGGCAAGCGACGCCTCGATGCCCGCGTGACCCGCGCCAATGACCGCCACATCACAGCGATCCGCTAAAAATTCCATGCTATTATACCGCCTTTTTCAATCATTTTCCCACGCAGAATTGATGGAATACCGCGTCTGTCACGACGTCGGTAGCCCTCTCCCCTGTCAGCTCCAGCAAGGCGGCTACGGCGCCGTCTAAGGAGACATTTACCGCGTCAAGGGTAAATCCGATATCCAGCGCGTTTTTCGCTTCCAGAAGCATTTCAAGGCACTGACGGGCGCATTGCAGCTGCCGTTCTCCCGACAATATGCCGTCCGCCGGATTCAGCTCCGCCACCCCCAGCAAATCGGCAATCGCTTCCGCCAATCGGTCAATACCGTTTTCATCCTTGGCCGATATATTGACGATTTTGGGAATATTTCGCTGCACTTCTCCGATATCCAATTGGTTATCCATATCATTTTTATTGATAACCGCCACGCAAGGTCTTCCCTGCAAATTTTGCACCCGCAAGCTTTGCAGCAGTTGCCGGTCATCTTCGTCCAGAGGAAGCGAATTATCAAAAACCGCCAGCACGAGTCCCGCGCTGTCCATGCGGCTGACCGCACGCTCTACTCCGATGCTCTCCACCGGGTCCTGCGTTGTGTGTATGCCTGCCGTATCTGCCAATCGGAGGATAACGTCTCCCAACACGACCTTTTCCTCGACAATATCACGCGTGGTTCCGGCAATATGGGTGACAATGCTGCGCTCGCACCCCGCCAGACAGTTCATCAGCGTGGATTTGCCGACATTTGGCTTTCCTACAATGACCGTGTCCACGCCGTCGCGAATGACGCGCCCCGCGTCGCCCTCTTTGATCATTTTTTTCAATTTTTCGATAGTTTCTCCTAAATCATGGGACAACTGCTCTGTATCTACGGGAATCAGATCTTCTTCCGGATAATCCGCCCACGCGGCCAAATGGGCGGCATAGCCTGTGATTTCGGTTTTGAGCGCGTCAATTTTCCGCGCGATTCTTCCCTCTCTGGCGGACAGGGCGGCTCTGGCTGCCTGTTTTCCCTGCGCGCCGATGAGATCCATGACTGCTTCCGCCTGTGTCAGCGACATCTTCCCGTTTTCAAAGGCACGGCGGGTGAACTCCCCCGCATCCGCCAGCCGAGCGCCGTTTTCCAACACGGCCCGCAGTACGCGTCGAACCACATACAATCCACCGTGGCAGGACAGTTCTACCACGTCCTCCCCCGTATAACTTTTCGGCGCACGGAACACCAACGCAATGGCTTCGTCCAGCACTTCTCCGTTCTGCACGACATGACCGTAATGCGCTCTGTATCCGTCCGATTCGGTCAGCTTATGGCCGTCCACTGCCTGAAATACGCGGTCGGCAATAACGGCAGCTTCCTGCCCCGAAATGCGGACAATGCCGATGCCGCCTGCCGCCTGCGGTGTGGAAATGGCAGCAATTGTATTCCCCATTCTTTTGTTGCATCCTCTCTGTCTTTCAATTTTGTCTGTACTCTATTATACCATATCAGACGGCAAATGCAACGGATTTACGGGAATTTATCTGAAAATTCTTCTTATTTTTGATGTTTCACATGAAACATATCATATAAGTGCGACACGGCAGAACATGTTTCACGTGAAACAAAAATCCCCGACCTGCCATCTTGTGTTGATTGCAGGTCGGGGATTAACCCGTTTGATTAAAAAATCAATTATTCTTCGTTGTCCGAATGATACTCGATCTTGCCATAGGTGAAGCTGCTCTCATAGTCGGTCTTGGGTGCTGCGGGAGTACGGTTTTCACTGTTATAGCGGTCATAGCTGCTTCTGTCGCGATAGCTTCTGTTATCGTCGCGATAACCGTTTCTGTCGCGGTAGCCGCCTCTGTTGTAGCCACCCTTGTTGTAACCGCCGCGTCCGCCTTTGTTGTAGCCGCCCTTATTGTAACCGCCGCGTCCGCTTCTGTTGTAACCGCCGCGCGGAGCACCGCTGCGCTCTCTGTGATTGTTGAGCTTGGCGTATTTCACGGGCATGCCGTCCGCGCCTTCGTCAAGACCCTCAGGCCCAATGACCACATGACGCTTCTCATTTTCGCCGACAGACCAGCTTGTCACACCTTCAATGCTCTGCACAGCCGTGTGGATAATACTGCGCTCATAGGGAGTCATAGGCTCCAGCGCAATGTTTTTCTGGAGCTTGACCGCCTTGTAGGCCGTCTTGGAGGCAACCGTTTCGAGCGTCTTTTCGCGCTTCTCTCTGAAATTCTTGACATTCAGCGAAACCTTGAAATATTCATCGCAGCAGTTATTCGCGCACAGGCTTACCAGATATTGCAGCGCGGTCAGGGTATCCCCTCTGTGTCCGATGACGACGCCCAGATCATCATCGTCGCCGTTGATATTGAGAATCGTGCGTTCGTCTGTTGCTTCGTCGGTAATCTCCAGGTTCTTTACACCCATGGCGGTGAGAATCTCCGTCAGATATGCAACAGCCGCTTCGGTCGGCGTCTTCTTCTTGGACTCTTCGACAAACACTCTCACCTTTGCGTCCGCGCCGCCGAAAATGCCGAGAATCTTCGGCTGGGGCTGCTCAATCACCTCATATTGTGCCGTTTCTACGTCAATGCCAAGCTGCTGACACGCGCTTTCAATCGCTTCTTCTACGGTAGCGCCGGTGACTGTAATTTCCTTCATTTCAGAAACTTCCTTTCATTCAAACAAGACTTCGTATCATTAAATAAACTATTTACTTTTTCTTTTTCCCCTGATAATCCGACGAGGACTTTTTATTCTGACCGGCAGCGGATTTTTTCTTTTTCCCGCTGTTTTTCGGCTTCTGCGAGTTGCTTAGCGATTCCTTGACGGGTGACTTTTCCGGTTCGGGAATCGAATACACCGGAGCAAACTGTCTGCTGCCCTTTGTGGCATTCACAGACCGGATCACTTCATCTTCTTCCAACGCGATCTTAGCCAATCGCTGTGCCTCTGCCCGTGCGTTGAGTATCGCCGCATTGTAATACTTATGAACGACCCAGCTCTGCAAAGGAGCGATCAGGCTGGAGCAGGTCCAGTAAAGCGCCATAGCCGAGGGAACCGACAGCGAGATCCATGCGGACATCAGACCCATGGAAATGCCCATCATATTCGGGCTGCATCCGTTCATCTGCGGCTGGCTGGCGGTGCCGTTGATCTTGTTGGAGAGGAACATGCCGCCCGCGCTGGCGATAAACACCACAAACGTCAGGATAATGGCGGGGTTCCAGAACTTCGCAATGGAGAGCAGGTCAATGCCAAGGAAATTAAATCCTTTGCTCAGCTCATAGATCGGCGCAAGCGCATCGGCCTCGGCAGCGGTAAATCCATATTTGGCATAGTTGCCGCCGATATTTCTGACCGCCTCGATCACGTTGATCTGCGAGTAGTAGGAGCTGGTGGTGGAGGTGTAAACGTCGCTGAGCGTCTTGACACGCGCCACAGCCTCCGCCAGCACACCCTCCGTCAGATTCTGGTGGAGCGTGCAGGTGATAGGCATGCAAATGGCGCGGTAAAGACCGTAGAAGATCGGCAGCTGAATCAGCATCGGCAGACAGCCGCCCGCCGGACTTTGCCCCTCGCGTTCATAGAGTTTCTGGACTTCTTCGTTGTACCGCTGCTTGTCGTTGCCGTACCGTTCCTGCAGTTCCTTCATTTTCGGCTGAAGCCGCTGCATGCCTGCCATGCTCTTTTGCTGATTGATGGTCAGCGGAAACATGAGCAGTCGGGTGAAAACGGTAAACGCAATGATCGCTACACCGAAATTTCCGAAAATGTTGTTGAAAAACATCAGCACATAGCCGAAAATTTCGCCGATAAAGTTAAAAAGTGCATCCATTTTCTGATTAACTTCCCCCTGTTATTAAATTTTCAATTTTGGAAATATTTCAAAGCAAGATTGATTGATAGCCTAATTGTATTTAATATACAATTTTATTTGTAAAATAAACAAAAGAGAAACATCCATAAAAATCAAAACGGCATAAAGAATCAATCTGCTGTTTTTTCGCGTTCACTTGCGTTGCCCGTGTGATTGGCGCTGTCACGATGGATAGGTGATCGGTAATGAATTTTCTTTTCGGGAACAGGGTCATAGCCGCCCGGATTCCAAGGGTTGCACCGCAAAATCCGCCATGCGCCCATTGCGCTGCCGCGCAGCACGCCGAACCGCTCGATAGCCGTGTAGGTGTAATGGGAGCAGGTAGGATAAAATTTGCAGCGCGGAGGCGTGTTGGCGGAGATATGTTTTTGATAGAACCGGATGAGCCAGAGAAAAAATCGTTTCATCGGAGAACGCCGGCCTCCTTCAGATGCTTCCGCATGACCACCGCGATTTCGGTGCTTTTTTTGTAAACCGTCGCGGTACGCGCCACAAACACCAGATCCCAGTTGCCCTGCAGCTCCGGGTAAAGCGAGCGATAGGCTTCTCTGATCACGCGGCGTGTACGGTTGCGCGCCACAGCCTTGCCGATTTTCTTCCCGGAAGTAATGCCGATTTTAATCCCGCCATATTTCTTTTTAAAGCAATACGTCACCAGATAAGGCGATACAAAGCTTTTTCCTTTGTGATAAGCGCGGCGAAATTCATAATTTTGTTTGATGACCGCATATTTTGCCATTGTGCAACCATTCCCTTTTTAAAAACAAAGGCCACTTGAAAAAGTGGCCCTGCAATGAACATCACTCGATAAAAACGACACGCATGATGAACTTGTTTGTGTCGAAGCCTCCGCCGCGGCGGCAGCAGGCCTGCGACACGAATGTTTCCGCCTCCGGCCCGTTTCCGTTTCACACGGGAACAGCCCGAAATGGCGGCTTTGTCAAAGAAATCAATCGATCAATAGGTCAGCGTCTTTCTGCCCTTTGCTCTGCGTCTTGCCAACACCTTGCGGCCGTTGCTGGTAGACATTCTCTTGCGGAAGCCGTGCTCAACCTTTCTCTGACGCTTTTTCGGCTGGTATGTTCTTACCATTGCGTTACCCCCCTTTCAGGTTTTCAAACCAAAAGCATACTCATGTATTATAGCGCATTTTACCCGAAAATGTCAATACAAAATTTCATTTTCAATGCCTGTTTTTAGGAAAAGATGATTCCGGCCGCCTTCTTTATTTTCAACAGGTTGTGCAAAACTCTGTTGAATACCACAAAATATACCTTGAGTATAGTTAAAATAACTAAAATTATG
>CAMHAV010000002.1 GCA_946182865.1 uncultured Clostridia bacterium | reverse complement strand
TATTCTGCTTCGCTTGAATTTCACGGATTCAGGGAAGATATTTGAAGAAGCAAAGATGGGGAAACTGAGCCTGCACAACCGTCTGATACGCTCGGCGACTTGGGAAGGAATGGCCGGACAGGACGGCGGCCTACCGCAGGAAGCGTATCAGATCTATGACGAACTGGCGGCGGGCGGCGTCGGCGCGATCATCACCGGATTCACCAGTGTGACACTGCACGACTATTATTTCGACGGTATGATGCGGCTGTGCGACGATACGCTGATACCGCAGTACAAGCGGTTGACCGACGTCATTCACGTACACGGCACGCCTGTGATCACACAGCTTGCGCTCGGTGCCTATTACCGGGAGTCAAACGGAAGATATAAGCAGGTCGAGCCGGACAATATGACGGCGGATGAAATCCAATTGGTAATCCACCAGTTCATTGACGCCGCAGTCCGTGCGGAGAAAGCGGGATTTGACGGTGTGCAGATTCATGCGGCACATTTCTTCTTTTTAAGCCGGTTCATCAGCCCGGCGGTCAATCACAGAAAAGACGAATACGGTGGATCGAACGAAAATCGCTGCCGAATCCTGACAGAGATACTTCACGGTATCCGCAACGCCACACCGTCACTCCATATCACAATGAAGATCAATTCGAGCGATTTCACCCCCGGAGGACTTGACCGGGATGACTGCGTAGAAATCTGCCGAATGCTGGACGCCGCCGGAATTGACTCCATTGAGGTCAGCGGCAACGGCACATCGGTATCCGGTATACGCGCGCATCGGAATGAGGGATATTTCGTCTCCGCTGCGGCAAAGGTCGCGGACGCGGTGAACTGTCCCGTGATGGTTGTGGGAGGTTTGCGGAGTCTTGATAAAATGGAAGCTGTACTGAATGAAACAAAGATAGACTTTATTTCTCTCTCCCGTCCACTCCTTCGGGAGCCGGATCTCCCGTTGAAAATGGAACAGGACGCCGCGTACATTTCAAAGTGCGTTTCCTGCAATGCCTGCTATTCATCGCCTGCGCACAAGTGCGTGTTCAGAGGGAGAGATCCATATGCCAAATAACAATATGTACCGCTGCAACGTGCCGACAAAGCGAGGTGTTGTGCTGAACGGAGTGCTTTTCCGCCCGCAAAAAGAGCGTTCGGCTGACACGGTGATGATTGCCGTCACCGGTATCCACGGGAATTTCTATTCCAACCCGTTCTATTACAATATCGGTGATACGCTCAACGCCAGCGGAATTGACTTCCTCTACGCACAGACGAACGACGCCTTCGACCATATACGCACGGTCAATGTCAACACCGGCAGGGAAGAACGGATTGGCTCGTGGAATGAGCGCTTTTCCTACACCGATGAGGACATTGATGCCTACCTCACATTTGCGGAGGGAGAAGGCTACCAACACATTATCCTTGCGGGACACTCCCTTGGCGCAAACAAGGTGATCTATTATCTCTCCCGTCATCACGACGAGCGCGTGGAACATTTCTTTCTGCTTTCTCCGGCCAATCTTACGCACATGATGTCCCATGTGACAGACCGTGAAAAGCAGATCATTAAAACGCAGGTGGAGCGCGGTAACGGAGACAAAATGCTTCCCTTCCCGTTCATGGGCTGGGTAGAGTGCATCGCAAACACCGCATATGACTGGCAGTTCTCAGGACTGCTCAACAACGTTCATACATCAAAGAACGGCAACTTTTCCCAAGCCGGAAAGATCACGCACACGGGAGGCATGCTCGTTGGCACTTACGACAATTTCACCGACGGCGACCCGGCGGAATTTCTGCGTAACCTCAACGCGCATATGCCGACAGCAGAGCAGAACAAGCTGGTCTTTATCGAAAACACAGGACACACTTACCAGAGGAAGCATCAGGAGGTCGCGGATGTGATTCTGCAACAACTGGAGGAATGGAGGTGCGAGTGATGCCGTTCATCCGAGTAAAGGCAAGCTGTGAGATAACTGCCGGACAGGAGATCGAACTGAAAAAGCACTTCGGAAAAGCGATCAAATTTGTCCCCGGCAAGAGTGAAGAATATCTGCTGCTGGTATTTGAAGATCAATGCCACCTATGGCTTCGCGGTGAAAACGATTCCCCAATTGCCTATGTCGAGGCAGCCATCTTCGGCGGTGAGAATCACTACGGATACGACAGATTCACCTCAGAGATCACGCGAGCGTTTACGGAAGTATTGGGGATACAGCCGGACCGTGTATATATCAAATACGAAGACATCACGGCTTGGGGCGTTGCCGGTCGGTTCATCGACCGGAAGATGTGGAGGTGATGGTATGGAAAACAAGATCATTCTGACCGTTTTCACCGATCCGATGATGGGACTTTCCTATGAAAGCGAGCCGATAATGGATCGGCTCCGGAAGGAATACGCAGGAAACATCGAGATTCGTTATGTGATGAGTCTGCTCGTGCGCGACGTTTCCGATTTTATGACACCGGAGGAGCTTGCGTTGGAGCCGGAGAAGGGAATCGCCTGTTATTGCGGGCGACTTGCCCGGATTTACAAAAGGGAGGAATCCATCGGAGGTCTGCCGATCCATATGGACGGCTTTCGCCTGTTCGACGCTGAACACCGCAGTTCCCAGCCGCTTTGCCTCGCCTACAAAGCCGCACAGCTCACAGCACCCGACAAGGCAAATGATTTTCTCACCGAACTGCGTCACGCCACGGTACCGGAATGCCGCCCGACAACGCATTTCGATGAGATACTGCGAATCGTTCGCAAGGCCGGACTCGATGAAAACGCATTTGTTGAACATTACCGGAACGGCAGCGGAGAGGCGGCATTATCTGACGATCTGGCCTTCACACGCCGTCTTGGCATCCGCTCGCTGCCATCGTATCTGATTCAATACGGGGAAAAAGCAGTGATCATGCAAAGCTTTGATGGTACGGACTTCATCAGAGAAATCAATAGGATTACCTGTCATCATTTCCAAAGGTCTTGAAAGCTGCGTCAGGGGATTGGCAAAATAATAGGATCAAAAACATGGCACCGCTTTTTTGGGATAACATTATTATCGGGCCATAAAACCAATCGGCCTCTTTTTTGTACTGCCATTCCATGAATTCGGCGTTTCTGAGATTTTTCTTTTGCCTGAAAATGGCTTTTTAAAGGGTTTTGGTGTTTATTTGGTGTTTACTGCTCGTTACTGTGCATTCAGAAGCGCAAATTGGTGGGATTTGAGAGTGTTTTTTTTCATTATGGATTCAATGATCAAGTAAAAAATGATGAGTATTGTTTTTTTGGGGATTTTTTATGGAAGATACATTGTAAAATACATTGATCTATGATTGAATATAATATAAAATTCTTGCGATTTATCAGGAATAGGTGATAGTTTATATTAGCACTTGAGGGATATTTATAACGGAACAGCGATTCAAACACTGGAACAATCAATGCAAAACCGAATCAGAGAGTTATTATCACGATCATGGATGAATTTGTGGCACCTGCAACAACTGCTGACAGACAGAGCATACGCGGCATTCTTGCGCCGTATGCCAAACCCACATTGGCAGAAAAGGGCGCATGGGAACACGCTATGGTGGATAAATATGGTAATGTATGATATCAGTATATTCTTGTTGTCAGGAATATGACGGATTGAAATGAGCCTTCTTGATACCTATGCAGACGGACCCTTGACTTTGTGGATTGCATTACATATGCATATCATGCTGTGAAAAATGTGGAGGTTGCAATAATTGATAATAAATGGCAAAAATCCTCACTAATAGTTACTACTATTATCAGCAAAAGATGTTCCCCCGATTTTGTTGTGATATACTATCAGACAAAGTCAGGGGAGCATTTTAAATGAAATTTTTTTGTTCTGACGGGTCCTGTTCCGTTCAATCCATACCTTGTATCTCAGATTCCTCTTTGGCTTCATCACGCAGCAAAAAGATATGCCCCGACAGCGGCGCCAGCTGCACCGTTACGCTGAACGGAAATTCTTTGTGCGGATAGGGCGAAATCTCCTGTCTGACATTGTGCGTCAGACCCTCGCCGCCGTATTGCACGTCGTCGCTGCACATGAACTCTTCAATCGTGCCGCGGTGCTTTAACCCTAATACATATTTGTATTGCGGATTGGTGGAGAGATTGAGCGCGACCACTACTTCCTGACCGCCGCCGCGGCGGATATAGGTAAAGATATTGTTGTAATCGTCCGTCCTGTCCAGCCACTCGAAGCCCACGCCGTTGTAGTCCATTTCCCAGAGCGACGGATACCAGCGGTAGATCTGGCTCATTTCTTTGAAAAAAGCGTAAAATTTGCCGTTGTATTCATTTTGCAGCTCGAACCAGTGAATTTCCTCCGTGATCTTCCATTCGTCCAGTTGCGCAAATTCGTTGCCCATGAAGTTGAGCTTTTTGCCGGGGTGGGTGAACATATAGACATACAGTGCGCGGCACTGGGAAAATTTCTGTTTGGCGTCTCCCCACATCTTGCCCAGAATGGACTTCTTGCCGTGAGAGGATTCGTCGTGAGAAAAAGGAAGCAGGTAGTTTTCCGCGTTGTAGTAATCCATCGAAAAGGTGATCTTGTCGTGACTGCCGCGGCGGAAGAAGGGGTCGATAGAGAAGTATTTGAGCGTATCGTTCATCCAGCCCATATCCCACTTATAATCGAAGCCCAGATGCCAATGGTCGGCGTAGCGGGAGGTGACGTTGTAGTAGGAGCTGGAATCCTCCGCGATCATCATGACTTCGGGACAGACCGCGTGGAGTTCGTCGTTGAAGCGGCGCATAAATTCCACCGCACCCTGATTCACACCGCGTTCGCTTTGTCCCTGCCAGTAGATAATATTGCTCACCGCGTCAATGCGCAGTCCGTCAAAATGGTAGATATGCAGCCAGAAATAGGCAGCCGACAGCAGGAAGCTCTGCACCTCGCCTTTGTAGAAATCGTAGTTGTAGGAGTCCCACTCGCTGTTGGCCATGTAGTCCATCGGGTACTCATAAAGGGGCGTACCGTCGAAGCGTCCCAATCCGAAGCTGTCGCGGACGAAATGCACCATGACAAAATCCAGAATCACGCCGATCCCCTTGTTGTGGCAGACGTCGATGAGCTTGATGAGCTGCTGCGGGGAGCCGTAGCGGGAGGTGGCGGCAAACATGCCGCTGACATGATAGCCCCACGAACCGTCATAAGGATGCTCGGTGAGCGGCATTAATTCCACATGGGTGAAGCCGTTTTCGAGGGCATAATCGGCGAGCCGCTCCGCGATTTCGTCGTAGGTGTGCCAGCTTTGCTCGGTATTGCCCGCCGGCTTGCGGCACCACGCGCCCAGATGCACCTCATAGATATTGAGCGGCTTCTCAAAACAGCGGCTGCGGCGGTGCATCCATTCGTAGTCGGTAAAGGCGCTGTCATCCACCTCCATGATGACGGAGGAATTATAGGGACGGCGCTGTCCCATCATGGCATAGGGGTCGGCTTTGTCACAGACGCTTCCGCCGGCCTGCCAGACGCGGTATTTGTAAAGCTGCCCTTTGAGGGCGTTGGGAACAAAGACGGAATAAATCCCTAAAGGATCAATTTTGCGCAGGATATGCGCGTTTTCGTTCCAGCCGTTGAAATCTCCGATGACTGCGATTTTGACGGCATAGGGCGCATAGAGAGTGAAGCGCACACCGTTTTGTCCGTCCTCGCAGGAGAAATGCGCGCCCATATGCTCGTGCGCCACCAATGCCCGGCCTCCGTGGAACGCGTCCAACAATTGCTGTCCCACACGGCTGAATTCATATTTTAAGTTTCTCATGTTATCACCGGATTCACATTAAAATATACTTATTATATCATGCTTGAAAATGCGATTAAATTCAATGCGACAGATGTAAATTTTTTCCCTGCCGCCGTGTTATTTGGGGGTGTCAGGCTTTTATCTGTCAATCGCGGTAAATCAAAAGCGGGAGTCGGCGCATGATATTACGTTTCATGCGTCGGCTCCCGCCGTTGTAACCGCTTCATACAGGGGAGAAACCCTAATTTCAGAATGCCGTTCTGCGAACCTGATCCAGTCTGCCTTTGGCTACCTTGAGCTTGATGCTGACCACTGCAATCATAAAGATGGAAATCGCCGCGAGATAAATGGCGGCCACCGTGGAGGTGAGACTGTCGCCGGTTTTGACGTTTTCCACCTCAGTGCCGGTAGAAGTACGCACCATCGTGAAAGGACTGAGGCCGGTTGTCTCAAAGACAATGCCCTTGTCGGAAACCGAGCTGGGTTTGATCTTGGTCAGCTTTTTGTTTTCATAATGGTAAACAGCAACATCATAGCCCTTGACCGTTTTCCATTCTTTGGGAACATTGACGGTAATCTGCATACTGCCTTCCTGAATCGCCGCAGAGCTGTTGCCGTATTTGAGCGAGAAATCAAAAAGCACATAGTTCTTGGTGATCTTGGCATCTTTCAGCAGGGCCACGACAGCCTTTTTGTCATCGGCGGAAACATTAGATACATTGAAATACACGCCGGAACTTACCGCATCGCCCGTGAGGACGTTTTCACCCGCCTTGACCTTGATGTTCTTGCTGGCGACCGCTTTGGAAACGGAAGACTGTGCCTTGGTATCGACCATATTGGTGGTCTGATAGTCCGAAGCGCTGACCTTGGTGCCGGTTGTATTGCTGGAATTGGTACTCGAAGTGGCACTCGACGTGGCATCGCTTTGGCTGACCGAGCTTTCATTGCCGGTACCTTCGGCGCCGGTTGTCAGCACCACGGCGGTGGACATAAACCAAAACGCGCAAATGACAGCCAGCATGACGGAGTAAATCCTGACCTTGAGCGACAGTTTTCTGATTTCCTGCTCTCTCATTGTGAATCAATCCTTTTCTATGATTATTTTTGTGTAAATAAACAAAAAAACAGTTTGTCTTTTTACCGTTCATTTACAAGAACACATCTTTATTATACATCAAAGAAAGAATTTGTCAATTGGTTTGATGGAATTTCCTGAAAAGTTTTGACACACGGGCAGAGAAGGAGTATAATACAAGAACAATCCAAGGAGAGGGAGTGATCGGCGGTGCTTGCCGTGAATATCATCTGTGTAGGGGATCAAAAGGAAAAATACTGGCGCGAGGCGTGCGCGGAATACGCCAAGCGCCTGAGCCGGTTTTGCAAGTTCCGCACGGTGGAGGTAAGCGAGAGCCGTCTGCCCGACGCGCCGTCCGACGCGGATATCGCCAAGGCGGTGGCGAGCGAGGGCGAACGGCTGATGAAAGAAATCAACAGAGGCGCGGCAGACAGTTTCGTAATCGCCATGTGCATCGAGGGCAGGGAAATGCCGTCGGAACAGCTCGCGCAAATGCTGGAGCGCGCGGCGGTGGGCGGCAGGAGCCGCGTGGACTTTGTGATCGGCGGCTCCTACGGTCTGAGCGAGACGGTCAAGGCGCGTGCCGATTGCCGGCTTTCGATGTCGCCCATGACCTTTCCGCACCAGCTGGCGCGGGTCATGGTGTGTGAGCAGGTCTACCGCGCGTTCTCCATCAGCGCGGGAACCAAGTACCACAAGTAGCGCGGATGCGGTTTATCTGACGGTGAACATCCAGTAAAGGATGCCGTACAGCACCGAGGCGGAAATGCCGAACACCAGCACAGGCCCCGCGATTTTGAACATATTGGCGCCCACGCCGAATACATGTCCTTCGGATTTGAACTCGATAGCGGGGGAGACGATGGAATTGGAAAAGCCCGTGATAGGCACCAGCGTCCCCGCTCCCGCAAATTTGGCGATTTTGGGAAAGATGCCCAGCGCCGTGAGCAGCGCGGCGGCGGCAATCAGCGCGATGGAGGCAGTGGTTTTGGAGGTCGTTTCCGAAAAACGCAGCCGCAGCATGACGTCGGTGACGAGCTGCCCCAGACAGCAAACCGCGCCGCCTGTGACAAAGGCCAGCAGGCAGTCCTTGCCGACGGGCGAAGGAGGCACTGCCCGCTGCGTCATTTTTTTGTACTCGATGGGGGAGATGTGAATGCTTGACATAATTTTGCGTCAGCTCCTTTCTTTCCTTATTTTTACCCGAACAGGGCGCATTATCCTGTGCGGAAAAATCATTTGAGAATGGACGCAGAAGGAAAATGCGGCATATTTCGCGGCTTCTGTTTCTTATCATTCTGCGCCGTATTGAAAGGCAGCTATTGCCAAATTGTCAACGGGTGTAAAAAAATTTCCCGTTTTTATGTGGATAGTGCGGAAAATTCGGGCATTTTTGGAAATTCATGAAGTAGGTGCTTTACAAAATTGCATTTATGAGCTATAATATTGTTAGTTTACCTTAATTTTGTATTTTGAAAACGGATGTCTGTATTATCTGTATTTTTATTGAAATAAATCATTGACAGGAGGCCAATGGATATGGCATGTACCCAGCAGGAAATGAAGCTCTATCAAATTTGGAGAGAAAAGGCGGAGGCGGAGGATATTGCCGCCGAACTGAAAGCGGTCGAGGGAAAGGACGATGACATCAGCGACCGTTTTTACCGTTATCTGGAATTCGGCACCGGCGGACTGCGCGGCGTACTTGGCGCGGGTACCAACCGGATGAATATTTATACAGTCAGCATGGCGGCGCAGGCGCTGGCCGATTATCTCACGGCCAAGGGCGGCAGCAACGCGGTTGCCATCGGCTACGATTCCCGCCACAAGTCGCCCGATTTTGCCAAGTGTGCGGCGGCGACGCTTGCTATGAACGGCGTGAAGGCTTACATTTTTACCGAACTGGAACCCACTCCCATCGTCAGCTATGCGGTGCGTGAACTGGGCTGCACCGCGGGTATTATGATCACCGCCAGCCACAATCCCGCCAAGTACAACGGCTTCAAGTGCTACGGCGGCGACGGCTGCCAGATGACCGACGGCGCGGCGGGCGAGGTTTACGCCTGCATGCAGAAGCTCGACATCTTTGACGACGTCAAGCGCGGCGATTTCGATGCGCTCATGGCGCAGGGGCTGATCGAATGGATCGACCAGTCGCTGATCGAACGTTTCCTCGACGCGGTGGAGGCTTCGTCGGTCAATCCCGGTCTTTGCAAGGACGCGGGGCTTAAAGTGATTTATACGCCTCTCTGCGGCGCGGGCAACAAGCCGGTGCGCGCTATTCTGAAGCGGATTGGCATTGACGATGTGACCGTGGTTCCCGAGCAGGAGCAGCCCAACGGCGATTTCCCGACCTGTCCCTATCCGAACCCGGAAATCCGACAGGCGTTTGAATGTGCGCTCAAGCTGGCGGAGACGGTGCATCCCGATCTGCTGCTGGCCACCGACCCGGACAGCGACCGCGTGGGCATCGCGGTGAAATCCGACGAAGGCTATACGCTGATGTCGGGCAACGAAGTCGGCGCGCTTATGATGAATTATATGCTGTCCTGCCGCAAGGAGCAGGGCACGCTTCCCCAGAATCCCGTATGCGTCAACACGATTGTCACCAGCGATCTGGGCAACCGTATCGCGGAGAAATACGGCTGCGAACTGCGCAAGGTGCTCACCGGGTTCAAGTATATCGGCGAGATCATCGGCTGGCTGGAGGCTGACGGCGAAAAAGAGCGTTTCATTATGGGCTATGAGGAGAGCTACGGCTATCTCTGCGGCACCTACGCGCGCGACAAGGACGCGGTGGTTGCTTCCATGATGATCTGCGAAATGGCGGCCTATTACAAAAAGCAGGGCAAATCGCTGCTTGACGTGATGAAAGAAATCTACGAAGAATTCGGTTATTACCGCAACCGTCTGCTCAACTACGCCTTTGAGGGCGAGTCGGGCATGAAGTTCATGAACGGCGTGATGGACGGTTTGCGCAGCAATGCCCCGACCGAGATCGCGGGCGAAAAGGTGATTTCCGTGAGCGACTACAAGCTGTCGGTCATGAAGAACCTCGCGGACGGCACCGAGAGCGAGATCAAGCTGCCCAAGAGCAACGTGCTGGCCTACAAGCTGGAAAACGGCGGTTCCTTCATCGTGCGTCCTTCCGGCACGGAGCCGAAGATCAAGGTGTATGCGGCTGCTGTCGGCACACCCGATTCGGCTGACGCAAGGCTCGACGCCTACGAAAAGGCGGCCAACGCCATTATGGGCAAATAAGTTTGTCCCTGTCTCAATAGAATTCCGATAGCCATAACAAGTCGGCACGGTTGCTCTTTCCCATGCGGAGAGAGCGGCTGTGCCGGTTTTTTTCAATTCGGAATCATGATGAGAATAGTCGCTGGTGGTCGTTTGCAACAGGAAATATTTCGCAAAATTCCTGAAATTTTACAAAAAATTTGGTTTTGTCGGTTGGATTTTCGTTCGAAATATGCTATAATGCAGGTGATAATCAGGGAAGTGTTGCCCGTATGCAGCGGCATACAGGCGCTTTCCGCAAGATAAGGTGGTACCGCGCTATGGCAACAACCGACTTCATCAAATGTAAACCCGCGTTCCGCGACCTGATCTGGGGAGGCACACGGCTGCAAACCGACTTTTTGCTTGATACGCCCTATGAACATACCGCCGAAGCGCTCATGCTTTCCTGCCGTGAAGACGCGGAGTGCTGCGCGTCGGGCGGCGAATGGGACGGTATGCCGCTTTCCCGGATTTATGCCGAACATCCCGCGTTTTTCGGCTCGAACTGCGCCAAATACGACCGGTTTCCCTTGCTGATCAAATTTATCGACACGATGGATGATATTTCGGTGCAGGTGCATCCCGACGACGACTACGCCCGCACCGTCAGCGGCGATTGGGGCAAGGCGCAGCTCTGGTATGTGGTGGACTGCCAGCCCGGCGCTTATCTGATTTGCGGTTTTAATGATGAGCTCAACATCGAGGATTTCCGCAAGCGCATCGAGGACGATACTCTCATTTCGGCCGTGAACACCTTTGAAGTGAAAAAGGGCGACACTTTCTATATTGAACCGGGTACCATTCACGCCATTGGCAGGGACATCATTTTAGCGGAGATCGGACAGAATTCGGAGCTGTCCTACCGCGTGTATGATTACTGCCGCGTGGATGAACACGGCGAGAGCCGTCCGCTCAATATCCAGCAGGCGCTGGATGTCACCATTACCGCGCCACCCACCGTACCCGCAGGCGTTCTGGTGCCGCGCGCCGCCATCGACGGACATTATGAAACGCTGCTCGGACGGTGCGAATATTTTGCCTCCTCGCTGTGGGATGTGGAGGAAAGCGCCCTTCTCAGCGCGCCCGACGGTTCCTTTGTGTCGCTGCTGATGCTGGAAGGCACGCTCAATCTCAACAACGATGAAATGTTCATGCGCAAGGGCGAATCGGTGCTGGTCGCGGCGGGCAAGAAGGATATCCCCCTGAGCGGCATGGGCAAATTTATCGCCACGGTAGTGGAATGACGCGGCACCCTTGTGACGAAAGAAAGGTGACAATATGTCAATACAATCCTGTTTTCAGAAAAAAACAGCCGCTTTGTTGGCGGCCGCCCTGCTGCTGATTGTCGCCATGCCTTGTGTGCATGCCGATTCGCAGTATGTCAGCAACGACAAAGTGTACGCCAAGCGGGACACAGGAACGGTGTATATCTCCGAGGACAATTTTCTCTATAACTTTTCGGGAGAAATCGCGGGTGTGACGGTCTGCGGCTATACCGGCAATCTGCGGGATATTGAGATTCCTGAGGAAATCAACGGCAGAGCGGTGTCCGCTATTGATAAGGATACCTTTGCCGGCAACAAGAAAATCACCTCCGTTACCATACCGCTTTCGGTGGTTGACATCGGAGAGGGCAGCTTCAACAACTGCGAAAATCTCGAAACAGTGACGCTGTCGGGCGGTGTGCAGGTGCTCAGCAATGTATTCTGCTCCTGTCCGCGGATTAAAAGCATTTCCTTCCCTTACGGGGTGACCGAGATCAACAACAGCTTTCATCACTGTTCCTCTCTCTCCAAGGTCACTTTTTCGCGCAGCGTGTCCAAGCTGGGAGACGGCAGCTTCAACGAGTGCGGGGCTATCCGTGAGATCGAGTGGTCCACAGGGCTGTCCTATCTGGGCGACGTGTTTGACGGCAGCAGTATGCTCTCCACCATTCACATTCCCAAGGGCATTGTCGTGATCAACGGCGCGTTTGATAACTGCGCCTTTGCCGAGGTGCTGGAACTGCCCGATTCGCTCCTCTATCTCAACAGCGGCTTCAACGGCTGCACCGCTTTGCGCCGCGTGAATTTTCCCGAAGGTCTGCTCTTTGTGGGAGACGCGTTTCGCGGCTGCACCAATCTGTCCCATGTCAATCTTCCGGCTTCCGCCGAAATTGACGAAGTCGCCTTTGCCGACTGTCCCAATGTGCAGATCAAACGAAAGAACAACGGGTGGAAAGTGGCACTCATTGCGGTAGGTGTGCTGCTTTTGTTGGGTGGCGTTGGCGCCGCCGCAAATATCATGCGCACATCGAAGGATGCGTCCGAAACGGAAGAAGATAAGGACGATGAGGAAGATACATCATATCCCGAAGAGGATGAATCATAAATAACCGATGCCGTCCGCACGAAATTCAAGTTTCGCACGGACGGTTTTTATTAGGAGGAATGGAAATGAGACAAATGCTTGCGCTGTTTACAGCGCTGGCTGTGCTGTGTATTTCGGGGGGCTGCAATCCTGTACCAAAAAACAGGGAGGAAGCGCAAGGAGGGAAGAAGGCAGCGGAGCAATTACCTGCCGGGTATATCCGAGGAATGGATTTGTCAAGTGTGGTTTCGCTCGAGAACAGCGGCGTCATGTTTTACAGCGCTTCGGGGCAACCGCAGGATGTCTTTGTGACATTAGCGGAGGCGGGCGTGAATTACATCCGAGTGCGGGTATGGAATAACCCGTACGATATAAGGGGAAACGGCTATGGCGGAGGTAATTGCGATGTGCAAAAGGCGGCGGAAATCGGCCGACGCGCTGCGCAGAACGGCATGCGATTGTTGGTAGACTTTCATTATTCCGATTTTTGGGCCGACCCCGAACGTCAGCTTGTCCCCAAAGCGTGGGCCGCATTGGACTTCGAGCAAAAGAAGGCCGCCCTCTTTGATTACACCGTCGCTTCTCTCAACGAAATATGGGCAGCGGGGGCTGATATCGGCATGGTACAGATCGGCAATGAGATCAACAACGGTATAGCGGGGGAATCGGAGCTCAATCGGGTAGCGCAACTGCTGCAATGCGCGGCAAGCGCTGTGCGAAAAGCATCCGCTGAAAAGGGAGCGGATGTCAAGGTGGCTGTGCATTATACCGATGTGGAGGATTATGACGGTATGATGTATCGTGCCGAAAGTCTCGCGGCCTATGGAACAGATTATGATGTATTTGGCGTGTCCTATTATCCTTATTGGCACGGTTCTTTGGAGAATCTCACAAAGGTACTATCTGATATTGGGAAGAAATACGGTAAATCAACGGTTGTTCTGGAAACAGCTTATCCTTATACATTGGCAGACGGCGATGGGTTTGCCAATGTGGTGGGGAGCGTTGAGACGAACGATTATCCCGTAAGTGTACAGGGGCAGCACGATTGTATTCGTGATATCATGTGGGCAGCCAAAAAGGGAGGCGCACTCGGCGTGTTTTGCTGGGAGAGTGCGTGGATTCCGGTTGGGAGCGACGCGAATACCAACCGCGCGTTGTGGGAAGCGTGCGGTTCCGGGTGGGCAAGCAGCTTTTCCGAAGAATATGACCCGGATAATGCCGGAAAATATTACGGAGGCTGCTCGTGGGAGAATCAGGCGTTTTTCGATTTTAAAGGACATCCGCTGGATTCGCTGCGAGTTTTTGGCGAATAACAGTGAATCATACAAAAAGGCTTGTCCGAATGCTGTTTCGGGCAAGCCTTTTCCATATGCAATCTTATTCGATGGTGATGTGGGCGATTTCATAAACACCGTCGCGGACAGCGTGATCGTTGGCAAGCCGGAGCGGCATCACTTTTTTGGAAACGCTTTCAGATGAATTGACGAAGCGCAGACAGGCGATGTATTCACCCGCCTTGAGGTCTTCAGGAAGAAGCATTTCACTTTGCGCGGTGGTATCGGGCAGCAGCTTGGACAGGCGGAATTCATCGTCGCGGTAGGTAAAGACGATAACGCCGTCCTTGTCTGTGAGCCAATACTCGATCGGCCAGTCGTAATAGAAGGGCGCTACACCGTAATTGGTAAGAGTAACGGTGATCTTGCCGAATCGGTCTTTGGCTTTGGCTGATACCAGTCCGATGTCGTAACCGAAATGACCGGCTGTTTCCAGATAGTCTTGGTATTCGGCGCTGTCCGTTGCGGGAATGCCATCTGTACCTACTCCCATGATCCATGAGACATGAAATTGCCCAATGCAGTACAGCAGCGCCTCGTTTTCGGTGCCGCTCCAAAGCGGACCGAAAGGAGGCTGATACATCTGTCCCGACAGTTCGCCGCCGAACATCTGGGTTTCCCATTTATCCCAGATGGGGTCGTATTGACCGTTGTTGCCGTCCATGAAGTCATAGAACTGCTGAAGGGTGCCGTAAGTCCAATGCTGCTTTTTGAGAAGCGCCTTCCACTCTGCGTTTTGCTTGTGGAAATCGGAGGAATTGAACATAAAATTATCATCGTGAAAACCGATGGCATAGTCGTAAGCCCTGCCGAGAGAGGGATTGCGTGCCATCAGCTTGGTGCGGTGAAAAGCGGCGGTGTAGGCTTCGATGAGGCGGTTGAGGTTGTCGTCTGTCATCACGCATTTGCCGCTTTGACAGCCTGCCATGTTCCATTCGCCCCATGAGCCGTAGAGTCCCATCTGTACCGTGGCAATGACAGGATTGCCGTCGTATTGCTTGCCGAAGGCGTGAATAAAATCGATCATGGCTGTCAAAAGGGTTTCATTGTTGAAGTTTGGATATTCCAGACGGCTGCCTTGGTATTGGCCCACATATATGCCGCCTTCGCTCTTGACTGCCTCATACAGCGCTTCCGGCAGAAAAAGCCCCGTGCAGTCCTCGGTGTTGTAGCCGGGATAGAGCATATAGACGCGCAGAATGGCGTTGTGTCCACGATTGGCGATTTTCTCCAGTGTTGGGTCAAGCGCTTCGGGATTCACGTAACTCTTGCCGTTTTCCCATGTGCAGATTTCGCTGAATTTCAGACCGACATATTCGAGTGAGCTGTCGGTCGGAATTTTTTCGTCCTTTTCCCGATAAAACGAGGCAAAGCCCTTCATGGGATTGGGAACCAACGCGGGCTGGTAGGTAAATTGATACGGCGTGATGGTTACTTTACGGGAGCCGCAGGATACCGACAGCAGCAGGGCAATGGCCAGAAGGCACGCCGCAGCGCTGCGTGTTACGCGCAGAAAAGAAAGGTTCATCAGGCTTCACCTTCCATCAACGAAAGTATTTCTGAGGGCTGTGCTGCGATATGATCGGCGCCCGCCTGCGTCAGTTCCTCCACCGAGCGAAAGCCCCAGCTCACGCCGCAGGCGGTCAGACCCGCGTTGCGGGCGGTCTGCATATCCACGTTGCTGTCGCCCACATACAAGATGCGCTGCGCGGGAATGCCAAGCTGCTCCATGATAAAAAGGCAGGAGGCGGGGTCGGGTTTGGTGGGGAAGCGGTCGGACTGTCCCTGAATGAGATCAAAGGCGTCGGCTCCGAAGTGGTGTCGGACAATGGCGACGCTGAGATCGTGCTGCTTGTTGGAGAGGACGCAGAGTTTCACGCCGCGCGCCTTTAATGCTTTGAGCAGTTCGGAAATGCCGGGATAAGGGGCGGTCTTGTCGTTTTTGTGCAGATCGTAATACGCCTGAAAATCCGCGAGGGTATCCGCGATGACCTGCTCCGGCGTGCCGGACGGCAGCATCCGTTCGATCAGCTTAGGGATGCCGTTGCCCACAAAGGTTTTGTAGCGATCGGTGGGATGCACTGGAAATCCCTTTGCGGCCAGCACATGATTGGCGCTGTCCGCCAGATCGTCGAGGGTGTTGAGAATGGTGCCGTCCAGATCGAAAATAACAGCCTGGTATTTCATTGGATGTCAGATTACTCGCAGACCGCGATGATCTCCACTTCCGCGAGAACATCCTTGGGAAGCTGTGCCGCCGCCACGCAGGAACGGGCCGGCTTGCCGGTGAAGTAGTTGCCGTAGATCTCGTTGAAAGTGCCGAAATCGGACATATTCTTGAGGAAACAGGTGGTCTTGACCACGTTGTCAAACGAAAGACCCGCTTCTTCGAGGATGGCGCCGATATTCTTCATGATCTGCTCGGTCTGTCCCTCGATGGTGTCGGCCTCCACCGCGCCGGTGGCGGGATTGATGGCGATCTGTCCCGAAGCAAAGAGGAAGCCGCCGGCGATTTTCGCCTGCGAATAGGGGCCGATGGCGTCGGGTGCGTTCTTGGTGTAGATGGTTTTAATCATGTTGGATTACCTCCGATAATATGGAATGTCAGTGACTCAGTTATTGACAATTTTAAATTCGTTCTGGGTAAGGGCGTTCCGGATTTCCTCGATGTGTTCGTAATTTTTGGTTTCGAGCAGCAGCCGGAGATAGCAGCCGTTGACGTCGGCGCCCTCGTTGGCACGCTCGTGATGGATGGAGATGACGTTACCGCCGAGTCCCGCGATGATATTCGCCACGCCCTGCAGCTGACCGGGCTTGTCGATGAGCTCCAGCGTGAGGGAGCAGGTGCGCCCCGTCATGAGCAGGCCGCGCTTGATGACGCGGGAGAGAATGGTCACGTCGATGTTGCCGCCGGAAACGATGCACACGACTTTCTTGCCCTTGACAGGCACCTTGTTGAACATGGCGGCCGCCACGGATACCGCGCCCGCGCCCTCCGCGATCATCTTCTGCTTCTCGATGAGGGCGAGGATAGCGGCGGAAATTTCGTCGTCGGTCACGGTCACGATGTCGTCCACATAGTTCTGGCAGGTTTCAAAGGTGATGGAACCCGGTTCTTTGACAGCGATGCCGTCCGCAATGGTGGAAACGCTGGGGAGACGCTCGATGTGGCCGTCGTGGATGGAGTTGAACATGCTGGGAGCGCCGGCCGCCTGCACGCCGTACACCTTGATGTTGGGGTTGAGCTGCTTGATGGCGAAGGCCACGCCGGCAATGAGTCCGCCGCCGCCGATGGGGACGATGACCGCGTCCGCGTCGGGCAGTGCGTCGGCAATTTCCAGACCGATGGTACCCTGTCCGGAGATCACCTGTTCATCGTCAAAGGGATGAATGAAAGTGTAGCCCTTTTCGTCGCGCAGCTCCAGCGCACGCTGGTAGGCGTCGTCATATACGCCGTTGACCAGACAGATATCCGCGCCGCGCTTGCGGGTGGCTTCCACCTTGGAGATGGGCGCGCCGTCAGGCAGGCAGATGAGCGACTTGATGCCGCTTTTGGTGGCGGCCAGCGCCACGCCCTGCGCATGGTTGCCCGCCGAACAGGCGATCACGCCCTTGGCCTTTTCCTCGTCGGAGAGGGTGGCGATTTTGTAATAGGCGCCTCTGACCTTGAAAGAACCTGTGACCTGTAAGCATTCGGGCTTCAGATAGATGTCCGCCTCGGGGTTGATTTCGGGCGCGTAGACCAGATCGGTACGGCGCAGCACGCTTTTCAGCACATAGGAGGCGTGATAGAATTTATCCAGAGAAAGCATGGAAATTCACCTTTCCTAATAAATGGAATAGAAATTTGTCAAACTATATTATCCACCTATCGGGCAGATATGTCAATCTTTTTTTCGATTTTTTTGCAGTTCTGCTGATTTGCCGAGAATTTTTCCTTTCGGTCAAACAAAATTAGTGATTAATGGCGAACCATTAATCACTAATTACGAATCACGAATCATTAACCGCCAACGGCCAACCGCCAACATCTAACAGCTAATCGCTAACGGCTAATCGCTAACGGCTAACGGCTAACGGCTAATCGCTAACGGCTAACGGCTAATCATTCCACGTTTTCCACACGTCGGGGCAGTAGCCCACGGTGGCTTTTTTTCCGTTGCGCACGATAGGCGTGCGAAACATGGCGGGATGTTCCAGCAGCTTTTCTTCCACCGCCGCTTCGTCCGCGAGATAGGCGCAGTAGTTGTCCTCGTAAGCCTTGGATTTCTCGTCGATGAGCTGCCGCATGCCGCCCACCGCGTTTTTGACGCTGTTGTATTCGCCCTTGCTCATGCCGTATTTCACCACGTCAATGAACTGGTATTTCACGCCGCGTTCTTTAAAGAAACGCTCCGCCTTTTTGGTGTCAAAGCACTTGGCCTTGCCGAAAATCTGAATGTTCACGCGTTGTCCGCCTCCTGTCCGTCTGATGACCGCGCCGCTGCTTTGCGCTGCGCCTCCATCGCGGAATACACGCAGCCGCAGTAATTCTGCCGGTATAGCCCGTACTGCGCCGACAGTTCGATGGAGCGTTTGTAGCCGTTTTTCTTTTTAAAGTCGGAATACAGATAGTTCACGCCGTACTGCTGCGCCAGCTGACCGCCGATGGTGTTGAGCTTTTCGGCGTTTTTGTAGGGGCTGACGCTCAGCGTGGTGGTGAAGTAATCGTAATGTCCCGCCGCCGCGACCCGCGCCGTCTCTTCCAGACGCAGACGGTAGCATTTCGCGCAGCGTTCACCGCCCTCCGGCAGGGATTCCAGCCCCTTGGCGACGGCGAAGAATTCACTGCTGTCGTAGCGCCCCTCCAGCAGCTTGGGCGGGTGGGGATAGACCGCCTCCCGCAGCAGCCGTTTCAGCTCGCATACACGCTTGGCGTATTCCTCGGCGGGCGTGATGTTGGGGTTGAAATAAAACACCGTCACGTCAAAATACTGCGTTACCACTTCCAGCACGGCGCTGCTGCAGGGCGCGCAGCAGCTATGCAGCAGCAGCGTCGGCAGCCACCCCTCGCAGCGTCGTATCTCTTTTTCAAATTCGAGACTGTAATTGATTTTGTTGCCCATTAATCTCTGTCCAGCAGTTCCTGATAGAAATCCACATAGTCGGTCTTGCCGTCGCGGATAAACTCGATGGCGGAGGAGGGGTGGCGGTTGAGACGGCCCGTGAGAAGATAGGGAACGTCATAGCCCCACACCACACCGCTGGCTTTCAGGGGGAGCATGTGCTTTTCGATAAAGCTGAGGACGGGCGTGATGTTGAACTTGGGATTCTTGAAGAATCCGAGCAGCAGCTCCATGGCGCAGTTGCCCGCGCCTCTGCCCATGCTGCACACCGTCGCGTCGAGATAGCTTACGCCGAGCGACATGGCCTCGATGGTGTTGGCGAAAGCAAGCTGCTGGTTGTTGTGGGCATGCATGCCGATGTATTTGCCAGCCGGTTCGGCGTAGGAAAGGTACTTTTCCGAGAGACGCGCCACCTGTTCGGGGTAGAGGGAGCCGTAGCTGTCCACCAGATAAATGCCGTCCACGCTGCTCTGGCAGAGAAGCTCCAGCGCGCCGTCAATATCTACGTCGCTGGCGTTGGAAATGGCCATGATATTGACCGTGGTTTCGTAGCCTAATTCGTGGCAGTACTCCACGATTTCAATAGCGGCGGGGATGGTGTTAATGTAGGTCGCGACGCGCACCATGTCGATGACGCTTTCGGAGCGGGGAATGATGTCGCGGCGGAAGTCGGTTCTTCCCACGTCAGCCATGACGGAAATTTTCAGATCGGTGTTGTTCTCGCCCACAATGGCGCGGATGTCCGCCTCGTCGCAGAACTTCCACTTGCCGAACTTGTCGGGCGAAAAGATATCCTTGGAGGCTTTGTAGCCGAATTCCATATAATCCACGCCCGCCTTGACGTTGGTGAGATACAGGGCGCGCACGAAATCATCGTCAAAATAGAAGTTGTTGACCAGTCCGCCGTCACGGATGGTCGCGTCAAGCACCTTGACGTCAGGTCTGTAGGAGACAATGTTACCTTTTCTGTTCATATTGTTTCATATCCTCTCTCAAAAGATGCGGCCATGTTGTTTCTCTGCCGCTAATCCGATATATTATAGCATGCCGCCGCACGCTTTGCAATATGTTTCACAAAATAATCAGGGAAATCAATTTTTAGATTGTGCTTTATAAGTTTGAAAAAATAACCCTGTTGTTTTTTTAGCGGGGGTGCGTCTTACATCGTCATCGGGCGCGGGGCGCAGGCCAATAGAGGCTGGAGCGATGGCCGCATTTTCGCTTTTTAAAAAGGGAAAACTATCTCCCGCAACCGGGCTTTTGCCTCGATGCACGCGTCGGGGGCGTACACGGCATTCGCCGTCCGCGCAATTGGCCCGATGGGTTTCGTCATGCGTATTTGTAACTTTTTTGTAATCGGGTCGAGGGGTGTGTTTTTATTTCTGATTTTCATGTGAGGACAGTCTGCTAATGCTCGTGAGCGATATGTGATGTGATGGGATATAGCTTTTATGGTTCATCAGATTTTTTAAATTGATTTCCGTGTAAAACATTCAATCCGAAAAGTCGGAATCGAGCAGAATCTGGAAAGTGTAATCGGGATAGAGCGCGGTGACTTTTTGGCAGACGTTCTGATATACTTCCTTATTGTCGGGCGCAAGGAAGTCGATCACCGCGTCAAAACGCACCGTTTTGGTCTCCGTATCACAGTAAAAACCGTGGATTTGCAGGACATATTCCTCCGCCATAACGGTTTCGGTGATGCGGGTACGCATTTCCTTGACGGCATCGTCGGTGGAATTCTGGGAATAAATACCGATGGCGGTCATGATGACGTGATTTTTACGGGCGACTCTCTCGGTAATTTCGCGGCTGACCGTGTCAATCTTGTCGGCTGTCCAGGTGTCAGGGACTTCGATGTGTACCGAACCCATCCAGCGGTCGGGTCCGTAGCTGTTGAGAATCAGGTCATACGCTCCCACCACGCCTTCTGTCTCGCAGACCGTGTCTTTGACCTCGCGTGAAAGCTCGCCTTCCACCCGCTGCCCCAGAATCTTGCTGATGGTATCACGTAACATATCCACGCCCGATCGGATGATGATTACCGAAATGACCGCGCCGAGCCACGCCTCGAGACTCACTTGGAACAGCAGGTAAACGGCCGCCGCCGCGAGAGTAGAGGTGGAAATCACCGCGTCCATCAGTGCGTCCTGTCCCGAATTGACCAGCGAGTCGGAATGCAGCTCACTGCCCCGCCGCTTGACGAACAGCCCCAGCACGATCTTCACCAGAACTGCCGCCGCCACAATCAGCAGCGTTAACCCCGAATAATCAGGCGTTTCGGGATGCAATATGCTGCCGACCGATTTGATCAGGGCGGTGAAACCCGCGTAGAGGACGATCATCGAGATCAGTCCCGCGCTGACATATTCATACCGCCCATGACCGTAAGGATGATCCTTGTCGGCGGGTTTGATGGCCAGCCGCGTGCCGATGACGGTAATCACAGAGGAAAGCGCATCGGTCAGGTTGTTCACCGCGTCCATCACGATGGCGATGGAATGCGACAGAAGTCCCACTGTTGTCTTGAAGCCCACCAGCAGCAGGTTGGCGCCGATACCGATCAGGCTCGTTTCAATAATCTTCGCCTCGCGGCGAAATGCTGTCTGTTCTTTCATATGGAAAACACCTCATTTGGATTCATTCGTAATGCGTAATGATTCTGCGATACTCAGCGCCGTTTCCGGTTCTGCTTTTCGTTTCGGAGCTGCGCACGGATGGCGGCAAACGCCGCGTCCTCCCCCTGCTCCGCCAGCAGAGTGAGCCAGCTTTCAAGGAGGTCGGAGGTTTCGGGATGGATGATCCGGCGGCCTTTGGCCTTAAGAAAATATTGCAGCGGCGCGTCATCGGTGTAGTTCTTTTTCATGTAGATTTTGCCCGCCGCCACGCGGTCGCAGAACATCTCCGCGACATATTTCACCGGCATTTTCACCGGTTCCTGTGTCCGGGTGACGGGGTGATAATCGACCCAATATTCAAAATGATGGCGGTTGCGTCCCTTGTGGTGCATCCACGCGCTGGAATAGCCGATATCCTCGCGTTCCGCGTCGTTGGGGCTGCGGTTGCCCTGAAAATATCTGACGCCGTTGCAGAATTCCGTCGGGCTGTATTTGCTCAGGTCATGCAGCAGTCCCTGCCACGGTATGCCCGCGCGGCAGCAATGCGCAAATACTTTGCGGCGGTGCGAGTTGACGGTGTGAAGATGTCCGAAAAAACGAGCCGGATAGTTCATGGTTCCAAGTTCCTTTTTATAAGATGTGTGATGCGGGAAAAATATTGCTATTCCATATGCTATATCAGACGGGCGATTTTGTCAAGCCCCTCCCAACGGCAAAATTTCCGACATAATTTCTTTGCGGTATGGGGCAGATTTTGGCTAAAATCGGGTTTTTTGGCATTTGCGCAAGTTTCCGTTTGCAATGTCACGCAACGAGGAGTATAATAAATTTGTACAAATCACAAGTCTGATTTTTGACATTTCAAACAGATGCGGGCAATTTTCTAAAACGTAAAATTTCAAACCGCATCGTAATCGTACATAGGGAGGAAGTTTTGAGAATGACGCAGACATTGCCCTTTAACGAACTGGGGCTTTCGCAGCCGATCATGCAGGCCATCGAGGAGATCGGCTATGAAGAGGCCACGCCCATTCAGACCCGTACCATTCCGCTGCTCATGGAAGGAAAGGATCTGATCGGACAATCCCAGACCGGCACCGGAAAAACCGCCGCTTTCGCGATTCCCGCCATTGAAAAGCTGCTGGGCCAGCCTGCCTGTAAGAATCCCCGCGTGCTGGTGCTTTGCCCCACGCGTGAACTGGCCATGCAGGCGTGCGAGGAGATCCGCAAACTGACTGCGTATGTCCGCGGCATACGTCCTGTGGCGGTTTACGGCGGGGCGGACATCGAGCGTCAGATCAAGCTGCTGCGTGCCGGCGCGCAGATCGTGGTCGGCACACCGGGACGCGTCATGGATCATATGCGCCGCCATACCCTCCGGTTACAGGATCTACAGACCGTCATTCTCGACGAAGCGGACGAAATGCTCTCCATGGGGTTTCGCGAGGATATCGAAACCATCTTTGAGGATGTGCCGGACGAGCGGCAGACCGTGCTGTTTTCCGCCACCATGTCTCCCGAAATTCTCGCCATCACCGAGCAGTATCTGCGCGAGCCGGAATTTATCAAGGCGGTGCAGAAAGAACTGACGGTGGATAAGATCGAGCAGTATTATTATACGATTCCCCACAGCCTCAAAATTGAGGCGCTCAGCCGTCTGATGGATGTGTACCGGCCCCGCCCCGCTATGATTTTCTGCAATACCAAAAAGCAGGTGGACGAGCTGACCAGCGCCATGCAGCAGCGCGGTTATGTCGCGGAGGGACTGCACGGCGATATGAAGCAGGCGGCGCGCGACCATGTGATGAACACGTTCCGCAGCGGCAGCGTCGATATCCTCATTGCCACCGATGTGGCGGCACGCGGCATTGACGTGAGCGGCGTGGGCGCGGTTTTCAATTACGACATCCCGCAGGATGTGGAATACTACGTCCACCGCATCGGGCGCACCGGACGTGCCGGACAGTCGGGACTGGCGTTCACCTTTGTGACAGGCTCCCGCGAAATGGGCGAGCTGCGGGGCATTATGCATTATACCCGCGCCGACATCAAAAAGGGGTATATTCCCACCGGGGCGGACGTGACGGAGAGCCGCCGCAGACGCTTTGCCGATCAGGTACGCGCCGCGGTGGAACAGGGCGGACTCGAACCATACGCCGCGATGGTGGAGCAGATGGAGGAAAGCGGCATCTCTCCCGCCGCGATTGCCGCCGCGCTGCTGAAATACGAGATGACCGCGGGCGGCAAGACCGCCATGCCTTCCGAAGCCGATGACGCTGCGTTCGCCCGTCAGGAAAAGCGTTCCGAACGCGGCGACAGGTACGACAACCGCCGGAGCGGCGGACGGGACGGCGGCAGACGGGGCAGACATGACCGCAGTGAAACCAATGTTGTCAGGCTCTCCATCAACATAGGCAGCGTCGCGGGCATTGCCCCCAAGCATATTGTCGGCGCTGTGGCGGGTGAAACCGGCCTGCCCGGACGCATGATCGGACGAATCGAAATCGCGGAAAAATCCTCCGCCTTCACTGTCCCTGCGGAAGCTGCCCCCGCCGTCATGAATGCCCTCAACAAGACCCGTATCATGGGACGCCGCGTCAGGTGCGAATCGGTCGACGAATAATCTTTCTCAAAGGTCATATGGAATACTGGAAGAAAGGGGTTATAGATTTGAGAACGATTGTGATAGAATCATTTGTAAAAAGCGGATACGAGATAGCGCAGAAAATTTCACAGGAAACAGGAATGACGTTTATTGACAACCGTACCATTCTTGACGAAGCGGAAAAACTGGGCGCGGATGTGGCTTATCTGAAACCGTTTGAGGAAAAAAACTTCGGAAGTCTGATATTTTCTTTGTTTTCCAATCCCAACCGTTTTGAGCAACACTCGGTTCATCATTCCTATAACGCGCTGGCGGAAGCCATACGGATCCTCCACCGCAAAAACAAGGGGGGCATCTTTATGGGTCGGTTTGCCGCGGCGATCCTGAGTGAACTTGAACCGGTGTGTATCGCCTATGTCTATTCGGCGCCGATCAATCTTTCCAAATACTACCTGAGCACAAGCAACACCGCCAAGCCGCTTGATGTTCAGAGACAGCATCCTCAAGAGAAAAAAATCTTTTCTATCCATGACGAAGATGTGTATTATGACATTATTCTGAACACAAACATTACCAGCGTGGATGAATGTGCCAAAACCATTATCCGAAAGGCCAATACCTGAAACAAGTTTTGACTCCCAGAAAATAGGGTTCATGCTGACTCCGGATGTGGAAGGTCTGCGTGATCAACAGAAAAAGCACGGCAGCGTGCGGACTTCCTGTCCGCACGCTGCCGTGCTTTATATACAGGTAGGTTTGTTTCGTCAGAAAGAAAAAGATGTCCCTCAGGCCTGTCTGTAAGTCGCAAGAAAGTCCCGGAGTCCTTCGGCCGCCTGCTGCAACTGATCGAGCTGAGGCAGATACACAATGCGGAAGTGATCGGGCGTTTCCCAGTGGAAGCCGCCGCCGTGCGTGAGCAGAATTTTCTTTTCCTTCAGGAAATCCAGCACGAATTTCTCATCGTCGGTGATGTTGAATTTCCGCATATCCATCTTGGGGAAGATGTAAAACGCCGCTTTGGGCTTCACCGCGCTCATACCGGGAATGTCGTTGATGGCGTTGTAGATGAATTCCCGCTGTTCGTAAATTCTGCCGCCGGGAACGAGAAGTTCCTTGGTGGTGTAGGCGTTTTTCAAGGCGGTGGGAACGAGCGACTGCGCGGGTACGTTGGAGCAAAGGCGCATGGAGGACAGCAGGTTCAGTCCCTCGATGTAGCCCTTGACGTGCGATTTTTCGCCGCAGAGGGTCATCCATCCGCAGCGGTAGCCCGCGATGAGATGGGATTTGGAAAGTCCGTTGAATGTAATGGAAAAGACATCCGGCGCGAGGGAGGAAATAGAAGTATGTTCCAGACCGTCCATCACCAGGCGGTCGTAAATTTCATCGGAATAGATAATCAGCCCGTTTTCCCGCGCGATCTGCGCAATCTCCTCCAGCAATTCGCGGGGATAGAGTGCGCCTGTCGGATTGTTGGGGTTGATGATGACAATGCCCTTGGTGCGGGGAGTGATTTTGGAGCGGATATCGTCGAGATCGGGGTACCAGTCGGCGCACTCGTCGCAGATGTAATGCACCGCCGTGCCGCCTGCCAGCGTGACCGAAGCCGTCCAGAGCGGATAGTCCGGCGCGGGGACAAGCACTTCGTCGCCGTTGTCGAGCAATCCCTGCATCGACATGGTGATCAGTTCGCTCGCGCCGTTGCCCGTGTAGATATCGTCGGGCGTGACCCCCTCGATATGCTTGACATTGACGCAGTAGTCCGCAATCGCCTGCCGTGCGGACAGCAGCCCCTTGGAGTCGGAATAGCCCTCGGTGGCGGTGAGGTTGGACTGCATCGCGTCGATCACCTCATCCGGCGCACGGAAGCCGAAAGGCGCCGGGTTGCCGATGTTGAGCTTGAGAATGGTTTCTCCGCGGGCAATCATGCGGTTGGCCTCGTCCATGACCGGACCGCGGATATCGTAGCACACATTGTCGAGCTTGTGGGATTTATGGAATGTTTTCATTGCCGATACCTTCTTAGTTGCAAAAATAAGGGAAATATTGAGATTGTCAATATTTTTTCAATTATACCACACACGATGGGGCAAGTCAACTGCCTATGTAACGAAGAATTGACGGTTCTGTAAAAATTTAGCCTCTCTTCACAGAATGTTAAAAAAAGATAACAGTTCTGTAATATATGAACTTTTTCGCGATTCCTATGATATAATAGACTGTATTAAATATAAGGGATAAGGGAAAACGGATCACGTTCAATATGTTGTGGATTTCATGGCAACAGGCGGCAAATTTAGGCATATTTAGCGATTGAATTTACGGCGGTTTTTTGGTATAATGGTTTAATAAAAACTTTTATTATGCAGTTTGTAATGATTTCGGAGAGTGACTTCTTTTGGCAAATATCAAGAGCGCAAAGCGCATCGTCATCAAGGTGGGGACTTCCACGCTGACTTATGAAAACGGTAAGCCCAATATCCGCGGAATTGATCGGCTTTGCCGCGTCATCAGCGACCTGTGCAACAGCGGTCGGGAGATCGTGCTGGTCACGTCGGGCGCGCTCGGTGTGGGCGTAGGCAAGATCGGTCTGGAGGAACGTCCCAAGGATGTGGCAGGACGGCAGGCCATGGCGGCCGTCGGTCAGTGCGAACTGATGTTTTTGTATGATAAGCTCTTTGCCGAATACGGCATCAAGGTGGCGCAGGTGCTTCTCACACGCTACGACGTGGAAAACGAGCATCACCGGAACAATGTCATCGAGTGTATGTCCGCGCTGCTGCAAATGTCGATTATCCCCATCGTCAACGAGAACGACACGGTTGCCATTGACGAGCTGACCGGCAACAACATCGGGGACAACGACAATCTCTCCGCTATCGTCGCCAATCTTGTGGGCGCGCAGTCGCTGGTTCTGATCACTGATATCGACGGATTGTACGACCGCAATCCCCGCGAGGACGAGTCGGCGGTGCAGATTCCCGTGGTGCTGGAAATCACCGACGCGCTCAAGGAAATGGCGGGCGGCTCCGGTTCCAAACGCGGCACCGGCGGCATGGTTACCAAGTTACAAGCGGCGCAGTACGCCTGTTCCTGCGGTATAGACACCTACATCGTGGGCAGCGACCCGCACAATCTCTACGACCTCATCGACGGCAAGGTGGTGGGAACGCACTTTGTTCCCTCCCGCGACAGTGTTTCTTCAGTAGTCAGTGATTAGCCGTTAGCTGTTAGCTGTCAGTGGTGAGTGATTAGTGGTCAGTGATACATTTCACACTTCCCACTTCCCACTTCCCACTTCCCACTTCACACTTCACACTTCACACTTCACACTCTTTTAAAAGGAGAACGCAATGGATTTTAATACAATGGGCAGCAATGCCAAGGCGGCCGAGAGAATTCTCGGCGTAGCGGATACCCATCTGAAAAACAAGGCGCTGAAGGCAATGGCTTCGGCGCTGGAAGAAAAGACGGACAAAATCATCGCCGCCAATGAGGTCGATCTGGAAAACGGCAGACAAAACCGCATGTCCGACAGTCTGCTCGACCGTCTGTGCCTCACGCCGGAAAGAATCGCGGGCATGGCGGACGGTATCCGTCAGGTGGCGGCGCTGGGCGACCCGATCGGTGAGATTATGGAAGGCAGCGTGCGTCCCAACGGTATGCGGATCCGTCGCGTGCGTGTGCCGCTCGGTGTGGTGGGCATTATCTTTGAGGCGCGTCCCAACGTCACCTCCGACGCGGCGGCGCTTTGCCTGAAATCGGGCAATGCCTGCATCCTGCGGGGCGGCAAAGAGGCCATTCACTCCAACACCGCCATTGCCGAAACGCTGCGGGAAGCGATTGCGTCAGCCGGACTTCCGGCCGACTGCGTGCAGCTGGTCACCGATACCTCCCGTGAAAGCGCCAATCAGATGATGCGCATGAACGGGTACCTCGATGTGCTGATTCCGCGCGGCGGTGCGGGACTTATCCGCGCCGTGGTGGAGAATTCCACCGTCCCCGTGATCGAAACGGGCGTGGGCAACTGTCATGTGTATGTCGACGCGTCCGCCGATATCGACATGGCGGCCGATATTATTTACAACGCCAAGACCTCCCGTCCCAGCGTGTGCAACGCCATCGAAACGATTCTGGTGCATCGGGATATCGCCGAAAAGGCGCTGCCCGTCATCAAGGCCAGACTCGACGGCAAGCAGGTGGAGCTTCGCGGCTGCGAACGCACACGGGCGATTCTGGGCGACAACGTGATTCCCGCGACAGAGGAAGATTACGCAACCGAATTTCTGGACTACATACTGGCGTGCAGGGTCGTGGATTCCCTTGACGACGCCATTGATCATATCGCGCGCTATTCCACCGGTCACAGCGAGTGCATCGTGACCTCGGATTATTTCAGCGCCGAGAAATTTACCGCCTCCATAGACAGCGCGGCGGTTTACGTCAACTGCTCCACCCGTTTCACCGACGGCGGGGAGTTCGGTCTGGGCGCCGAGATCGGCATCTCCACCCAGAAGCTTCACGCGCGCGGGCCGATGGGCATCCGACAGCTCACCAGTTCCAAGTTTATCATTCAGGGAGACGGTCAAATCAGATAACAGGGGGAATGACTTTCCGTGGCAAGCAATAACAATCAGAAGAACAATCCAAATCAGCCCCGCCGCAAAAGAAACAAGAAACCTGTCAAGCGTTACAGCGAAGAATACAGCAACCGTCCGAATCCGTACACCGGCTATTCGGCGGACGGCAATTATCACCCGAACGCGAAAAAGCGTCCCATGAGCGAAGCGTCTGCCGTGCAGTCCTCGCGGGACGCGGAGGAAGCCAGACGCATGGCGGACGCTGCATGGCCGCCCGCGTCGGCGGGGTATGTGCCCCCGACGGTCAACATTCCCGCTCCCAAGTGGGCGACCGCCGAAACCGTGATAAATCAGCAGCTTCCCTCGCAGGCCAAGCAGGCCCCGCAGGAGCCTGTTCCCGCACCGCAGCCGACCGACAACGTGCCGCAGCCCTATCGTGCGCAGCCGGAGCCGGAGGAGACTGCGTCCCATACGGAGAACGAAACGCGAACAGCGTCTCAGCCGCCGCATCGCAGCGGCAGCCACCGCAGAAAGCGCACCGACCGAGAGGCGGCCAAAAAAGCCAAAACGGCCAAGATGGAAGCCAAAAAAGCCGCGCTGGATAAAATCGCAAAAGGCGTGGCGGCACATTCGGTGTCGGAGCAGATGATCGACGATATTTCGTCGATGTCCGACGCGATTGAAAGCATGGCCAAAACCGAAAAGGCAAGAAACCCGGAAGGCGGCGTTAATTGGGACGAATTCTATGACGCGGCATTTCCTCCCCGTGAAACGGACGATCATAAGGAAAACGGCAAGAAGATAAAGCCAAAGCAGCGCGTGGATTTTGGAGAAGATGTTTCTTCCGACGACGTCATGCCAGTCAGACCCGTTTTGCTTGGCGATGACGAACCGCTGCCCTATGATAAGATTGCCAAGGAAAATGAGCAAGAAGCACAAGCTGCACGGGAAACCGCGCAGGAACAGGCCCCTGCCGTCCCGGAAAACAGACCGCTCCATCCGTCCGATCTCATTCCCGTGCTGGATTTTGACAAGAAAACGCAGACATCGGTGGAAAATATCACCATGACGGATGGTATGGCTGAGGATGTGATTGAAGACGTCAGCACGACCACGATCGAGGAAATTTTGCAGGCTGTGGAGCGTGAGAAACGCGAAGCGGTAAACAAGGCAAATGTTATCAGTAAAAGTGCGGAGTTTGCCGTCGGTGCAATGGCGTTTGACAGCGATCATTCGGAAGGCAGGCATGAGATCACGCCGCCTCACGCCGACAAAAGCACCGCCTCGGAGGAGACTGTCTCCGGGGAATCTGCGCCGGAGGACAGTTCAAGCGTTCTCTCCCGCCGTCTGCTGGAGTCCTACATGGAACTGGAAAACCAAGAGGGGAACGAGGAAGAAGCTCCGTTGTCAGATGAAACCGAGACAGAGGAAGAAATCATCCCGCAGGTGGACATCAATGCGCTTCTGCATACAGAGGACAACGCTGCGGCCGCCGGAGAATCCCCCGCGGCGGAAGAAGCCGGGGACGACAGGGAGGAAGAACCCGAACAGCCGTCCGACGCGGCAGTGGAGCCGCAGTCCGACGAACCGTCGGGCAGCAGCGTGACAGAGGTTGCCGTGACGCTGCCTGAAACATCGGCCGATCAGTCCGAAGAAACATCTGTTGACGTCTCCGATGTGGTGTCGGTGGATATCGACATTTCCGAAATCGAGGATGAAATCTTTGCCGAGACGGAAGTAATTGCCCCCGAAGAGCTCGAAAGCCCCCGGGAGGAAGAACCGATCAGCGGTGAGGACGCGGTCAAGGAAAAATTAGAAAAGCTGGTGGAAGCCGCCGAACTGGCCGAAGTGCTGCGGCAGGAGAGCGAGGATACGCTTCCGCCGGAAGAACAGCCCGACAATATTGACATATTCAGCCTCCAGCTGCCTTCGGAAGAACTTCCGGTCACGCAGGAAGTCACCAAAACCGACGGCGAGGACGAAGTTGTCAAGCCGTATCAGCCGCGTGAAAAGACGGCCGAAGACGGCGAGAGGGTGTTTGAATCCGTACTGATTATAGACGACAATCAGAAAGTGCTTGACCCTGCCATCAGCATGGGACAGGACGACACACTTTATCTGCACGCCAAAGGAACCTCCGAGAATCCTACCGCCGTGTTTAAGCTGCCGGACGGCCCCGTCGTATTGCCGACCGACTTTGACGACGCGGATTTTCAGGAGCAGTGGCTTGACGAAGACGAGGACGGTGACGAAATGGCATCACGTACCAAGCGCGCACGCCGCAGAGTTTCCGCGTTTATCGGAGCGGTGGTAATCGTATTTGCGGCGCTCATACTCGTGAGCGTAGTGAAAACCGTTGTGACAGGATTCACCAATCTGGGCGGTATCGGCGAAAAGAAAACGGAATACACCGAATTTATTGCGCCCGTGGTGCTCAATGACCCCGCACCTTTTGAGTCTATTGAAAAAGCGGACAACCAGATGCTGCTGGAAAGCGCCATCTGGCGTGTGCTTGATGAAATGAGAAAAACCGAAGGGTACGAATACACCTATGACGCGACCAAAAAGATTGTCATTGCCGCCGATCAGGTGGAGCAGGCCGGCAGGGAACTCTTTGGCAATGAAGTGCAGCTCAACAAAAATGTTCTGAGCGAATCGGACGGCAGTGCCATTTATTATTATGATACCATTGAAAACACGTTCCATATTTCGGAAGGCGGCGTGATGGGCCCCACTGCGATCATTACCAAAATGGCGCAGAAGAGCGACCGTGTCACGCTGGTCGTGGGGTACATCAGTCAGGAGGAAATGACGCTGACCTCCTCCGAGGAAGAACCGGAGTGCTATAAATTCATGGAATATGTCCTCACGCTCAGACCCAACGGTTCCTATTACATTCAGAGCATACGCAATTATGTGGAGGAATAAGGAAACAGGCCCATGACCGATCAGGTTGGCCTCTGGTTTTCCTTATAGACAGGTTCTTGATAAACCATGATGTTTTTTATTAGATTTTTGTTGTTCTGTCTTTCCTCCGTCGGGTGCTGGGAATTGCTGCGGCGTTATGCCGGCGTTCCCGTGGCATTTCTGCCAAGCCTGACGGTCGCGGTGCAGACGGTGATTTTGTTCGGGGGCGGATTGCTCAATCTGCTGCCCGAATGTACGCTGCTGCTGTACATCGCGGGATTTCTGTTTCTGCTGGACTGCCTGCGCAGAGACAGAAATCCCGCTTTTCTGAAAGAGTATGCCCATGTGGGCCTTCTCTTTCTTGCCGCCACGCTGCTTTTGTCGGTGTTCCTTTTGCGGGGGAAAGTGCTGACAGGCCTCGATGATTTTTCCCACTGGGGACTCATTGTGCGTCAGATGCTTCGTGAAAACCGCTACCCGAATTTTCAGGACGCGTATATCGAATACCGTGAATATGTACCCGGCAGCGCCACGTATCTGTATTTCTTCTCCCAACTGGTGGGGGCGGATGAATGGATCTGGATGCTGGGGCAGACGTATATGATGCTGACAGCCGTTCTTCCCCTGTTTCTTCCCGCGGGAAAGCAGCGGTTGGCGGCTGCGGCGGCGCTGCTGGCGGGAATCCACTTCATTTTGATTTTTAATGGAGACGTCACCCTCCTGCTGGTGGATACGCTGCTTCCGCTGGCGGGAATGTGCGGGCTGCTGTATGCATACCTTTACTGCGGCAGTGACAGCGGCATACGGGAATGGTGCTGGGCTGCCTGCTACATGGCGCAGATGCTTCTCATGAAAAATTCGGGGCTTTACTTTGCCGCGCTGGTCGTTGTCTGGATGCTGTGGGAGGGAAGAAAGGACAAAAAAGCGTTGGGAGGGCGAACCGCCTGTGCGCTGTGTCCCTTTTTGACGCTTCTCCTGTGGCATAAGCATTGCCGTCTGGTGTTCGATGACGGGGGCATCTCCAAGCACGCCATGACCGTTGCGAATTATCGGGCGGTGTTTGCGGAAAAAAGCGGTCAGCAATTGCGAATGATTTTTCATGTGCTGCTGCGAAAATCTCTGACAATGAAGGAGATGCTTCTCACCCTTGCCGCCGTGCTGCTGGTGGGCCTCCTTACGATGATCTGGACAGGGGAAAAGACAGCGCCGCACGGTAAGATGAAAAAGACAGAACCGCGTTTTTGGTGGAACCGATCAAGGCGGTTCGTCCGGCTGCTGGCCATTTCCACGGCCTTGTATGTGAGTTATCAGCTGTGTACGCTGGGAATGTATTGGTTTTCCATGCCGATGAATGAGGCATTTGAAGTGTCGGGATTTCCGCGCTACACGCGCACGATTCTCATTGCTGTCTGGTATCTGACCGCGGCGCAGGCAATGAAGCTGTTGTCCTGTGTCAAGGAGGACAAAGCGGCGACCGTCATCATAACGTCACTTCTCATTTTGGGGTCATGGGGGCAGATGTACGCCTGTGAAGGCAACGTCCGGCTGCCGGGAAGCCGCCTGCGTCAGTCTCCGGTACGCTCGCAGCTTCAAGCGGCGGCGGAGCAATACGGCGTGGAGCCGGGAGCGTCTTATATCATTTTCGTGTCCCATGAGGATGTGAAGCTGGTACGTTATATAGGAAAATACCTGTTTCTGAGCGAAGCGGTTGATGTGATTAACGTCAATGAAAAAACCGACCGGGAGCAATGGAACGCTGACTATCTTTTCATTCTTGACAAAAGCAATCCCTTGATTGCGCAATGGGTACAGGAACATTATCCCGAGCAGACAAACGAACAGGTGATTGTCACAGCCAACCGACAAGGCACTTGATTCGGATGATGCCGGATGACCGAAAATAAACAGCACTGCCCTGATGGGATATTCCTCCAAGGAACTCCCATCAGGGCAGTTTTTGGGAATCAATGCAGGCAGAAAAATATTTTTTGATCATAAAAAATCCCCCGAGCGCATTTTCCATTGAGGAAAAACGTCCGGGGGATTGTATCATTTTTCAAACGCAGCGCGGAATTCATTCCGCATTCCGAATAATATCAGCCTTCGTCGAATTCGCTGACGAGGGAGGAAACGGTCTGCTTCGCGTCGCCGTAGAGCATGACGGTGTTGTCGTTGGTAAAGAGCGGGTTCTCGATGCCGGAGAAGCCGGTACCCTTGCCGCGCTTGAGAACGAAGACCGTGCGCGCCTCGTAAGCGTTGATGATCGGCATACCGTAGAGCGGGGAGGTTTCATCGTCCACAGCGGAGGGGTTGACAACATCGTTCGCGCCGATGACGATGGCCACGTCGGTATTGCCCATCTGGGGGTTCATCTCGTCGGCGGTCTTGAGCTGCTCATAGGGAACATTCGCCTCCGCGAGAAGCACGTTCATATGACCGGGCATTCTGCCTGCCACGGGGTGAATGGCAAAATTGACTTCCGCGCCGTTGGCTTCGAGCTTGTCGGCGAGTTCCTTGACGGCGTGCTGTGCCTGTGCGACAGCCATGCCGTAGCCGGGAACGAATACCACCGAGCTGGCGGCTTCGAGAATGAGGTAAGCGTCTTCCACGGACATGGACTTGGGCTCCTTGTCGCTGCCCGCGCCCTTCTTGGCGGTCTTCGCGCCGAAGGAACCGAAGAGAAGGCTGTAGAGCGTGCGGTTCATGGCCTTGCACATGATGAGTGTCAGAATCAGACCGGAGGTGCCGACCAAGCAGCCGGAGACAACCAGCACGGAGTTGCTGATCGCCAGACCTGCGAATGCCGCCGCCAGACCGGAGAAAGCGTTCAAAAGGGAGATGATAACCGGCATATCGCCGCCGCCGATGCAGACGACCATGGTCAGACCGAGAATGAGATAAGCCACGGTGACGATGGCAATGCCGATGAGCGCAAGCTGGGTGTTGGCGCCGCTGAAGGCGTAGAGACCCACGCCCACCAGACCGGCAATCGCGAGAATCGCGTTGACAACATTCTTGGCGGGGATAGCAACGGACTTCTTGAACATTTTGCCGGAGAGCTTGCCCCATGCCACGACAGAGCCGGTGAAGGCAATCGCGCCGATGGCGATGGTCAGACCGAGGGTTACACCCGTAAAGGGATCGACAGAGGTGCTGGAATCATGGGTGTCGTTGAGATACTGGGTCAGCGCTACGAGAAGCGAAGACAGACCGCCGAAGCCGTTGAACAGCGCGACGAGCTGGGGCATACCGGTCATTTCGACCTTCTTGGACCAGATCGCGCCGATGACGGAACCGATCAGCACGGCCGCCACGATGTAGAGATAGCCGTTGTATCGGAAATTGACGAGCGTGAAAGAATCTCTGACTTCTTTTTCCGCCAGAACGGTAACGACCGCGATCAGCATACCGACCGAGGAAAGAAGGTTGCCCTTGCGGGCGGTGTCCGCCTTGCCCAGCAGCTTGATGCCGCGGATGAACAGGACAGCGGAGACCATATAAAGTGCAATAATCAAAACATTGGTAATTTCAGTGACGTTCATTATTGTTTCTTGTCCTCCTTCTTCTTGAACATACCGAGCATGCGGTCGGTGACGAGATAGCCGCCCACGACGTTAATGGTCGCGAACACGATGGCAAGAAATCCCATAATGGTGGCAATCCAGCCATGGCCGACGTGTACGGCAATGGCGGTCGCGGAGATCGCGCCGACGATGGTAATGCCCGAAATGGCGTTGGTGCCGGACATCAGCGGGGTGTGCAGCTGAGAGGGAACCTTGGAGATGAGTTCCACGCCCAGAAAGCCCGCAATAACGAAAACAAAAATCAAAAGCATGATTTCGCCGATGGCCATAGTTTAGTCCTCCTTAAAACGTTCGTGAATGATCTTGCCGCCTTGTGTGAGCAGGCAGCCTTTCATGATCTCGTCGCCCAGATTGACCTGGAATTCGCCGGCTTCCTTGTTGTAGAAGTGGGTGAGGAAAGCGGTGAAGTTGCCGGAGAGCATCTTGGAAGCATCGTAGGGAACCTGACGCTCGAGCAGATCGCCCGACATGATGATAACGCCGTTGTCGGTGATGACTTCCTCAAAGAGCTTGGAGCCTTCGACGTTGCCGCCGGTGGAACATGCCATATCCACCACGACGGAACCGGGCATCATGCGGTCAAGGACGTCCTTGCCGATGAGACGGGGCGCTTTGCGGCCGAAGACCTTGGCGGTGGTAATGACGATGTTGGAGCGCTCGCAGACCTTGGCCTGTCCTTCGCGCTGTTTTGCAATCTGTTCGGGGGTGAGTTCCTTGGCGTAGCCCTGTTCGGTCTGACCCATTTCGCCCAGATCGATCTTGACGAAGCTCGCGCCGAGGGACTTGACCTGCTCCTCCACGACGGGACGGGTGTCAAACGCGTCCACTCTCGCGCCGAGACGCTTGGCGGTAGCAATCGCCTGCAAGCCTGCCACGCCGACGCCGATGACGAAGACTCTGGCGGGGTTGATGGTACCCGAGGGAGTGACCATCATGGGCAGAATCTTGGGCAGACGCGCCGCCGCGTTGACAACCGCGACATAGCCCGCCAGAGAGGTCTGGGAGGACTGCACGTCCATCTTCTGCGCCAGGGTGGTTCTGGGAATCATTTCGAGCGAAACCGCCTGAATGCCCTTATCCGCAAACTCGTGGAGAAGTGTTTTCTCGTTGAAGGGATCGAGGTAGCTCAGGTGCAGCGTGTCGGGCTTCAGACCCTCCGCGCTGTCCGGCTTCATGATGCGCAGCACGATCTCGCTGTCAGCGTAGCCCGCTTTTTCGTCGGGAATGATCTGTGCGCCGGCCTTTTCGTATGCCGCGTCGGTAAAGCCGCTTTTCACGCCCGCTCCGCTGACGACCTTAAAGGTAAAGCCCATTGCGCTGAGCTTTTTGATGTCGTCCGGAATCAGAGCCACGCGTGTTTCGCGGGGGTCCTTTTCACGACAAACCAATACTTTTTTCATGTGGGAAGCTCCTTTCATCTGAACAGCCATTTTCATGCAACAGACAAATTGTGAACGGAAAACCGACATTTCACCGATTTACCGATACTGTCTTGCAATTTTACCATATTTTCAACTTGTTGTCAATATTATAAGAAGAAATAATGCAGCCCGGACACGCCAAAATTTCATAAATTTTCTACAATAGAATTTTCCGTCCATCGCGGATGTCATCATAAAACTGACATTTCCTAATATATATGGTAGAGAAAGGATTTCATTTTTGGAGACTTTCATGAATTTGTGAGGAAGTTCTCTTGCAAAGTGATATCCATTTCTTTCTACTAAAATCATTTGACAAGGGTGAGCGAAGAATGGAACAGACGGGAAGATGGGGCAGAGCGGCGAAGGTGCTGCGCGGACTGGTGATGGTGATGGCGGGTGTGATGCTGCTGTATATGGCGGGCTGCGGCAGTTTGGGCGGCGGAAGCGCCAAAAACGGCAAAACGCGTTCCGACGAGGGGCAGCGGACGGTTTACAGCGGGTTGCATTACGCGATGGTGCAGGGGCAGGCGATTCACAAGCCGTCCGGCAGCGTCGACCGGGAGTACGTGTTCATTCCGCTGACGCTGCGCAACCGCGGCAATACGATTGTGTTCAGCAGCTATGCCTGCGTGGAGGCCTACGCCGTGCCGGGCGGTATCGACTGCAAAACGGGACAGAAAGACGCGCTGCGCTTTGGCAGGGAAAATATCAAGGATTTCACCGTGTTCGACGGCATGCTTTACGCCGGGCAGGATTTTGACGGATGGCTCGCCTTTGAGGTGCCGGTGGGGACACGGTCGGTCCATGTGGATTTTCACACCGGCTGCCCCGACGAGGAATGCCTCTCCTTTGACTGCCAGTTATAAACCCGAAAATGTTAAAAAATATAAAAAAATATAAATACATGGAAGAAAATTATTGAAATTTACAAATAGGTGTGCTATAATGTTCAGCAAACGGTGTTATATATTGTTAAAATCCTCATAAAATATAGGTAACAGTCAACCGTTTAAATTTTTTACAGCAAACGCGAATTGAAAAGAGGTAGTTTAAATTGAAGCAGCTTTCCAAATACCCCGCCGATAAGATCAAGAATATTGTCGTCACAGGTCACGGCAACGCCGGCAAGACCTCGCTGGTCGAGGCGATGCTTTTCATCTCCGGCGCGACCGACAGAATGGGCAAGACCTCCGACGGCACGGCGGTGTGCGATTTTGATCCCGAAGAAATCAAGCGCAAATGCTCGGTTTCCGCCGCGGTCGCTCCCGTGGAATGGAAGAACGTCAAGTTCAACATGATCGACGTTCCGGGACTCTTCGACTTTGAAGGCGCGGTAGCCGAGGGCTTCCGTGCGGCGGATTGCGCGCTGATTACTATTTCGGGCAAATCGGGCGTGGCGGTCGGTTCCGAAAAGGCCTACGCCAAAGCCAACAAGGAGGGCATGGCGAAGATTATCTTTGTCAACAAGCTCAACTCCGAGAGCGCGGATTTCTATAAGGTGTTTGAGCAGCTCAAAACTGCCTTTGGCCCCACGGTCAGTCCGATTGTGGTGCCTCACATGAACGGTCATCAGGTGGATTGCTATATCAACCTGCTCGAATACAAGGCCTATCGCTACAACGGCACCAAGGCGGAGGAAGTGCCCATGCCCGATATGGGACACCGTCTGGAGGGTCTGCGCACCGCAATCAGCGAAGCCATTGCCGAAACGGACGACGAACTCATGGAGAAGTACTTCTCCGGCGAGGACTTCACCCCCGAAGAATACATTCTGGGTCTGACACAGGGCGTTCGTTCGGGCAGCATTACCCCGGTGTACTGCGGCGCGACATCCACAGGTGAAGGCGTCGATCAGCTTATGAACGGCATGAGCTGGCTGGTTCCCTCGGCGGCGGATTCCACACCCGAAGTCGGCGCGGACGCGAACGGCACCCCTGTGGAGCTGGCGGTCAGCGACAGCGCGCTTCCGGCGGCGGTCATCTTCAAGACGGTGGCCGACCCGTTTGTCGGCAAGCTGTCCTACTTCAAGGTTGTCACGGGCAAAATCACCCCCGACAGCATGCTCATGAATATGCGCACCGGCAGCACCGACAAGATCGGCAAACTGTATATCCCCTTCGGCAAGAAGCAGATCGACGCGGACTGCATCGGCGCGGGCGATATCGGCGCGGTGGCGAAGCTTTCCGGCGCGGTGACGGGCGACACGCTCTGCGCCCCCGCACGTCCTGTTACGCTCGACGGCGTAAGTTATCCCGCTCCCTCGCTTTCGATGGCGGTGCTTCCCGTCAACAAGGGCGACGAGGAAAAGATCGCGCAGGGCCTGATTCGTCTGTCGGAGGAAGACCCCTCCATGCATTTCGGCAACAACACCGAGACCAACCAGATGATCGTCAGCGGTCAGGGCGAGCAGCACATTGATGTGATTATCTCCAAACTCAAGAATAAATTCGGCACCGACGCGAAGGTCGAAAAGCCCCGCATTGCCTATCGCGAGACTATCCGCGGCAAGGTGGAGATCCAGGGCCGCTACAAGAAGCAGTCGGGCGGTCACGGTCAGTTCGGTGACGTGTGGATCCGCTTTGAGCCGTGCGACAGCGACGGTCTGGAATTTGCCGAGGAAGTCGTGGGCGGCGCTGTGCCGAAGAACTTCTTCCCGGCGGTCGAAAAGGGCTTGCAGGACTGCATGAAGACCGGTTCCCTCGCGGGCTATCCGATGGTCGGCGTCAAGGCAACCCTGTATGACGGCTCCTATCACCCGGTGGACTCGTCCGAAATGTCCTTCAAGACGGCGGCTTCCCTTGCCTTTAAGAACGGCATTCCCAAGGCCAGCCCCGTGCTGCTGGAGCCTGTCGGAGAACTGCACGCCTATGTCCCCAACGACAACATGGGTGACGTGATGGGCGAACTCAACAAGCGCCGCGGACGCGTGCTGGGCATGAACTCGGCGGCGGACGGCTTGCAGGAACTGATCGCGGAGGTTCCCGAAGGCGAGATGGCGGACTTCGCCACCTATATGCGCCAGACCACGCGCGGCAGAGGCTATTTCACCTTTGACTTTGCGCGCTACGAGGAAGCGCCTTTTGCGGTGTTGCAGGAACTGACCAAGGATAAGGAATAATACAAATCACCCCTGACAAACCTGATGTGCGCCCCATCAAGAGAACAATGAAATAATCAAAAGAAACTTAACAACCAGAGGTTCGAAAAATCGGATTTCTGGTTGTTTTTCTCACGTCGGATTTGATACCCTTTTTACGGCATATACGCAACACTCGGGTGTCGTTCACATGTATTCCGTGGTCATGTTCCAAATCATCCTTCATTCTTCGATAGCCTTTGTCATGGCTTTCTTCGTGTGTTTTCTCTATTACTTCGGCTAATACTAATTGTCGATTGAAAGTAGACAATTAGTATAATTTCTCATTTTCTTCCGTTAGCTTCTTCTTTCTTGACATAAAAATGCCCCCTATATATTTGACAATGACTTTTTCATTGTCAAATATATAGGGGCTTTTTGATTCACCCGCGCGAAACGGGGGTTTTCGGTTTGTTTATTTTTTTTGCCAGCTCGCGTTTTAAATATTCATATCGGAGCTTCTTTTCTTCCTTGCTGAAATGATCTTCTCGAAACTGTTCGGGATTGTTCTCATATACCAGCGTTTCATTGGGAAACTGCTCGCTGGTCAAGTCAAAGGTGCAGCCGTCGACCACGTTGTAGCAATGTATGTTTCCACTCGCTGTGGTCACACCGTAGACCTTTCCTCCAAACAGATCCTGCACCAAAAACGCCGTGATGGAACATTGCCCCACCGTCGGGCAATCCTCGCTCCATTTGTCACGCAGCCGCGGTGCGCAGGTGTATTCGCACCAGACGTTACGCAGCAGATCATACAAATCACACGGGGTGAGTCCGTCGGCATTGCGTATATCGGCGGTCTGCCATCCGTAAAAATGATATTGCTTCAAGCTCTTGCCACCTCCTTCCGGTGCATTTTCTCAAAGATATCCGCTCATGCGAATTACAACTGACATTATTATATCTACGGGAATAACCACAAAATCATCTTACGGCACGGAAATCAATTCCCTGACAACGGCGATTTCATCCGCTCCGATCATTTCCGCCAGTTCGGACGGTTCTACAAAGGCATAGCGTTCGTCCAGCATGGCAATTTTTGCATAATCTTCTGCAAGATAAGGAAGCAGGCTGTTGGCAAAAGAATCCTTGAGCAGCAACAGCGTCTTGTCCGATGCGGCATGAGGATTGGTAACAATCACTGTGCCGTGATTGCCGCCTTGAAAATAGTTGTATTTATCCTTTGTTTTCAACGCGGCCGGGTCGTATAAACCGATCTCCCTGCCGTCTGCTTCGACAACCAGCGCCGTATCGAGCGGCGGGGCGCTGATCGTGTCGCAGGGGATTTTGCCCGACGGCACGCGGGAATAGAGCGTGCCTCGAAAGGAATGGGTCACAGGCACCAGGTCGCTTTCGCTGACAGACGGCTCCGTGCCGTGTGCCTCACACCACGCCTGATAGGCGCGATACGCGCCGAGCGCCGTCCAGTGGTGGTCGGTGGCATAGTAACAGGCTGCTTGCCCCGACAGCACGGGCAGCAGTTCAATCATTCCGGCAGACGGAAGCTGTGCGGAAAGTGCCGCATACAAATCTTCGTAATCGTACATGGGTGCGCCTTCCGGCAGCAGGTCGTTCAAAGCAATGCCGGACGAGGGAACATACATCACATACAGGGGCAGTTCTGTCTTTTCGGCCAGGCGGTTGACCCTGCGGGCATATTTTTCGCACGCCGCCTTGTCGATCTCCGCTTGGGGAAGCTTTTGAAAGAGACGGTACTCTTTTCCGATATAAGCGCCGCCCGATTCACGCATGCCAAGCAGCAGTTTGCCTTCTGTCTCTGCCTGCTTGATGCGTCCGCGCAGGGGAAACTGATCGCAGAGATATTGCTCCAGACTGTCCTGAAAGTCACCGCCAAGAATGTTCGTGTCAAGATTATCTTTGGTCGTGAGAGTACGGTTTTCAATGACCGAGACGGTCTGATCCGGCCGGAACAGAATGACCGTCAACAGCAGCAGCGGCAGCAGGAGAAAGCCCGCGATAACGGTTTTGGAAACGGTGAGACGTTTCATAAAGCGCTCCCCCCATTAAAATCTGAAATACAAAAAAGGATTGTAGCCGCCGTTGATCACCGCGAGCAGCGATACCACATACAGCGCCGCAGCAACGCATGTTTTGACAGCGAACGCATGTTTTTCGACGGGGCGTCTGTAAAGGAAACGCCGCCAAATCGTTTTAACGGCACTCACCGACAGAAAAGCGCCGATCAGCAGGGGCAGCGCATGGGCGCGAAAGTAATACCAAGAGGCGGCATTGGCCAGTCCGTTTGCCCCAAACAGGGATAAGAGATAACGCCAGGCGCTTCCCAGATCGTCACAGGCAAAGATCACCCACGACAGAAGCACCGCCAGCAGCGTGTAAATATGGGAAACCGCGGCGGGAAGCCGCTCCAGCCGGCGCAGCAGAAAGCGCTTTTCCAGCACCAGCAGCGCGAAGAAATACAGTCCCCACACGGCAAACTGCCAGCCCGCGCCGTGCCACAGTCCCGTGAGCAGCCAGACGATCAGCAGATTGCGTATCTGCCGCGCAAAACCCCGGCGGCTGCCGCCCAGCGGTATGTAGAGGTATTCGCGGAACCATGTGCCGAGCGAGATATGCCAGCGCCGCCAGAATTCGGTGACGCTGCGCGATTCATAAGGGTAGTTGAAGTTTTCGGGGAAGTCGAAGCCCAGCATTTTCCCGGTGCCGATGGCCATATCGGAGTAGCCCGAAAAATCGAAGTAGATTTGCAGCATATACGCCGCCGCGCCCAGAAAGGCAGTCAGCGCTGCCCGTTCTCCGTCCTGCGCCGATATTTCATCCCAGAGCGCGCCGAAAGAATTGGCCAGCAGCACCTTTTTGGCAAGTCCCTGCACAAAGCGGAAGATGCCTGCGCAGGCCTTGTCCGCGCCGATCTCCCTAACGCCAATCTGCGACGCAATATCGCGGTATCTGACAATGGGCCCCGCGATCAACTGGGGAAACAGGCACACATACATGCCGAAGTCCACCAGGCGGCGCTGCGCGGGTATTTCGCGGCGGTACACGTCGATGGTGTAAGAAAGGGTCTGAAAGGTATAAAAGGAAATGCCGATGGGCAAAGGCAGGCGCAGCGGCGCAAATCCCGTGCCAAACAAGGCATTCAGACTGCCGAGCAGAAAGTCAGTGTACTTGAAGAAGCCGAGCAGTCCCAGATTGACCGCGACTGACAGCGCCAGCACCCACTTGCGCCGATGAGGCTGCCCTGTGCGGTCGAGATGTTCCAGCATCAGACCGTTGCCGTAATCGAATACGGTGGAGAAGAGCATGATGAGAACATATACCGGTTCTCCCCATGCGTAGAAAATCAGGCTGGCCAGCAGGAGCATGGGATTTTTCAGCCGGACAGGGATCATATAATACACCGACAGCACGATCGGCAAAAACGCCAGAAGAAACACCGCACTGCTGAAAACCAACGTTTTTCCCTCCCTATTATAACGGTTAGCTGTTAGCGCTTAGCCGTTAGCATGTAGACAAAAGTGCATTTGGTTTTACTATACTACCGTTTAGGTGACAGTCGCGTTAGTGCCGAAGAAAGCGCAAGACATCCCAAAAATCAGATAATGGCAAGGCAAACGCGGAAGTACTTCGCCACAAACGCCAACGGCTAACGGCCAACGGCTAACCGCCAATGGCTAACGGCTAACCGCTAACGGCCAACAGCTAACGGTCAACGGCTAACGGCTTGGAAAAAGATATCTTCGATCTGATCGGCGTCGTCCGCAACGATGAGCGCGGCTATGCCGTTTTTGGTGATGACTCTGCCTTTTTCGAGCTTGGCGAGCTGGCTGCGGTCATAGGTGGCATACAGCGATTTGCGCTTATTGAGATGTGCCGTCAGCGAGTCGGCCGCCTCGGTCAGATCGGCTTTGTTTTTGACCTGAATGACGGCGATTTCGTCGGCATTGCCTGCCCCTTCGGCGGCGTAGTAAATAAAGAAAGCGTTGACCTTGGCGTAATCCATATCCGAAATGTTTTCAAGCAGTTCGGCGGGGGCATTGTCCTCGCTGCTGGCGTATTTCATCTCCTGCCATTTGTCGGACGCGCCGCTCATGGTCTTGCATAGATCGTACATGTCGATATCGGCGGGCTTTTCGCCGCACGAAGCCAGCGGCAGACACAGCAGAAGCACCGTCACGGCAAATGCCGCCGCGCCTTTGACCGAATGCACCAATGCCCTTTTTTTCATGTTCTCACGTTCCTTTTCCTCACGGATTAATCCATGCTGTAAAAATCGTACTTGTCAAAGACAGAGTAAATTTTGTCATCCACCTTGTTGCGCGTCTTTTCATCGAGATCAATCTCGTTGCTATCGTATTGGAAGTAGTAGCAGAGAACATATTGTCCTTCATCGTTGAGGATCCACTGGTACTGCGCAAAGAGGCGGCCGGTGCTTTCGAGCTGTTCCTGCACCGCCTCGGCCATATACTTGGCGAGATTGACGTCTTTCTCTCCGATGGGGGTTTTGAAAGTGCAGCTCACCGCAGTTTTCTTGGCTTTGATGGATTCCATGACCCACTTGGGAACATCATAGAGGTTACCGAGTTCCTCGCAGACCGAGAGCATGTAGTTGTATTTTTTGCCGTTTGCGGCGGGGAAGAAATCGCGGTTCCAGCCATGTGTCTGAAGTGCGGTTCTGTCATCCATGTTGAAGTTCATAAAGTTGGCGGTAGTGGAATCCATGTAGCAGTCGGTATGATACCAGCAGCCGTCGTCGAGCTTGACAAGATTCCATGTGTGTGTGAGGTCGCTGCTGTGAACCACCATGCAGTCAATGCCGAGCATTTGCATAAAGAGACGGAAGGTGGTCGCATATCCCACACAGACCGCGCTGTGGTTTTTCAAAACGTCGTGCGGCTCGTAATTTTCGTCGTTGCCGTTGTTGATGACCGTGAGAATGCCCTTGGTGCCGGTGAGATCGGCGGTCAGGTATTGATAGACGGCGATCTCTTTCTGATAATCCGTCATGTCGTCCTTGATGATCTTATCGAGGACTTCCTTGGCCATATCAAGGGTTTCTTTGTCACGGCTGCTGAGCTGGGAGACGTCGCCGGAGCGGTACGCGTCGGAAATCTGTGTGGTGGATTTGACGGCGTAATTGTCCCCGATCAGCACATTGTCCTCCTGCGCGGGGTCTTCCACGTTGCCCATCAGCTTCTGAAAGGCGTGCGTGACCTGCAACTGATTGTAAAGCGTCAGACTCGATACCGCCAGACTTCCCGTTAGCAGCAGCCCCGCGACCGAAGCCGCCGCGATTTTTAATATTGTCTTTTTCTTTGCCATGATATACAATCCTTTCATATAAAACTCACAAATTCACCATTGAGCATAGTATAGGCTTTTGTCTATGGCAAAGTCAAGCAATTTGTTAATCTGTAACCAATTGTATTATTTTTGAAATATGTTGTGTTACCTTTTGCATCCATGTGTCGGGAACGTTTTTGTATGATAAAAAATCTCCCAAAATCCTATTGGCATTTGGATGACAATGGTTTATAATATAAGGTACGAAATAATTTCCCTGTTTTACCAAGTTTTTCAAGGCAAATCAAAATCGGGCGGGAGGTGAGTGATTTGTCCGACACACAAAACGCGCGGGAAAAAGCGCTGGAAAAAATCAGCGGCACGGTGGAGGAAATCACCTTCCGCAACGAGCAGAGCGGCTTTACGGTCGTAGAACTCGACGTGGACGACGAGTTGGTGATTGCCGTCGGCGTGCTGCCTCCCGTCAACGCGGGGGAGGAAATAGTAATGTACGGCCGCTGGGCGACCCATCCGAAGTTTGGGCGGCAGTTCGCGGCGGAGAGCTGCGAAAGCCGCATGCCCTCCGGCGCGACGGCGATTCTGCGCTACCTTTCCTCCGGCGCGGTCAAGGGTATCGGCCCCTCCACCGCCACCAAAATCGTGGAGGCCTTCGGTGACCGCACGCTTGAAATCATCGAAAAACACCCCCTCCGGCTTGCGGAGATCCGTGGCATTTCCCAAAACAAGGCGGAGCAGATTTCCGAGGACTTCCGCTCTCATTTCGGACTGCGGGAAGCAATGGCCTTTCTCGGACAGTACCATATCAATCCCAATGAGGCGCTTTCCGTCTGGAAGCGATTCGGTGTGGGCTGCATTGAACTCATTCAGGACGATCCCTATGTGCTGTGCGCCGAGGGGCTGAATATCGGCTTTGAACGGGTGGACGCGATGGCTATGGAGCTGGAAAAAGCCCCCGACAGCGGGCGACGTATTATAGCGGGACTGTACTATGTGCTTCAGCACAATTTAGGCAACGGTCACACCTGTCTGCCCAAGGAAAAACTTATCGACGTGGCGGCGGGCTTGCTCGACCTCCCGCGAGACGCGGTGGCGGAGCAGCTCGAAACCGCCATTGATGAAACCGATTTCATGCAGGACGAGTGGGACGGCAAGACCTTCATTTTCCTGCCTTATCTCTATGAAGCGGAACTGTATTGCGCCGGGCGCATTGCCACCATGGCGATGTGTCCCGCCGAACCCATCAAAAACTACGCGCGTCAGATGGATCTGATCGAAAGCATGACCGGCATCACCTATGACGCGCTGCAAACCGAAGCGATCGACGCGGCGATGAACAAGGGCTTGCTGGTGCTGACGGGCGGCCCGGGTACCGGCAAAACCACCACCCTCAACGCCATTATCGAGCTTCTTGAAATCTACGGACACAAGGTTGCGATTGCGGCCCCCACAGGACGTGCCGCTAAGCGCATCACCGAAATCACGGGGCATGAAGCCAAAACCATTCACCGTCTGTTGGAAGTAGAATGGGGCGAGAACGACACGCAGTCCTTTGCCCGCAACGACAAAAATCCCCTCGACTGCGACGCGCTGATTGTGGACGAGCTTTCCATGACCGACGTGCTGCTGTTTCAAAGCCTGCTGCGGGCGGTGAAATTCGGCTGTCGTCTGGTGCTGGTCGGGGACAGCGACCAGCTCCCCAGCGTCGGCCCCGGCAATGTGCTGGGCGATCTGATCGCTTCGGGGCGCGTGCCGGTGGTGGCGTTGACAGAGGTATTCCGTCAGGCGCAGAAAAGCGCGATTATCATGAATGCCCACCGCATTATCAGCGGCGAACTGCCCCGGCTTGATCAGCTCGACAACGACTTCTTCTTTCTGCCGCTGCGGGAAAAAGAAAAAATCTCACAGATGATTTCCGACCTGTGCTTTAAGCGGCTGCCCGACGCGTACAACTTCAACCCGCTGAAAGATATCCAGGTGCTTTGTCCCGGACGCAAGGGGGAACTTGGCACAGTGGAGCTTAACAAAGTATTGCAGCAGCGGTTCAATCCCCAGCACCAGAAACGCCCCGAAATCAAGGTGGGCGGCGTGACCTTCCGGCAGGGGGACAAAATCATGCAGGTCAAGAACAATTACAATGTCGAATGGACGAAGGACGACGGCACCGAGGGAACAGGCATCTACAACGGCGACGTGGGGCTGCTGGAGGAAATCGACAAGCTGCGCGGCCTGCTGAAAGTGCGGTTTGATGACCGCGTGGCGCTGTATTCCATCGACAACGCGGACGAACTGGAGCATGCCTATGCCATTACGGTACACAAGAGCCAAGGGAGCGAATTTCCCGCTGTCATCATTCCGATGTATCCGATGGCGCCGCAGCTTTGTTACCGGAATCTGTTATATACCGCCGTCACCCGCGCCAAATCCATCTTGATTATGGTAGGTCATAAACAGGTCGCCATTCAGATGGCAAGAAATCAGAAGAAAACCCTGCGCTACTCGGCGCTCGACGTGTTTTTGCGCAGAGACGTAAATTAAAAATGCGAAGTGTGAAATGTGAAGTGTGAAATGAAAAAAGAAAGGAACCTTTGCCATGGGAATGTTGGATGAGTTAAAAGAAAATATGGGCGATCTGCTCTTTCCGCGCAGGTGTCCGTTATGCGGAGCGGTCATCAACCGCAACGAGCGCATTTGCAGCAAATGCTCCAAGGACGTGGAATTTATCCGCCGTCCCATCTGCCGTATCTGCGGACGGCCGCTCTATTCGTGCAGCTGCCGCCGGGGAGACTTTGCCTTTGTGCGCAACGTTTCGCCGCTGGTCTACACCAAAGCCGCCAAGCGGGGCATTCACCGCATGAAATTCAACAACGCCCCTTCCTCCTGCACCTATTTCGGTAAACTGATGGCGAATGTTGTGCTGTCGGAGTACATTGATATCGGCATCGACTTCGACTGCGTGATCGGCGTGCCGATGTATGCGGAGGATTACCGCCGCCGCGGCTACAATCAGGCAACGCTGCTCGCCAAGACGGTAGCGGAGGAGATCGAGGTGCCGCACTACGTCAACGTGCTGGTGAAATACCGCAAGAACCGCCCGCAGCACACCCTCTCCTTTCAGGAGCGGCAAAGCAATATCCGCGGGGTGTACCGTGTGGCGCGTCCCGAGGCGGTGCGGGGCTGCGTGGTGCTGCTGTGCGACGACGTAACCACTTCGGGCAGCACGCTCAACGAATGCGCCGAGACTCTGCTGGACGCGGGTGCGCGCGCGGTCTATTGCGTGACGGCCACCGTCGCGGTCATGTCCGAAATGCCTGCGATTAAGGCAGCGGCATTCAACGCCGCGTGGGGATTTTAAAAGAACGGAAAGAAATCTGAAAATTCATAGAAAATGTATTGCAAGCGGCGGCAAGATTTGTTATAATCAATTCGTTATTGCATTCGCAAAATTTCCAACATTCACCCCGAAAGGAAGTAAAACCTATGTACGCAGATATGCTTGATTCCATCGAATTCCTGAAAGCCTACGACAGCGACGTGGCCGCCGCCATGGGCGACGAACTGGCCAGACAGAGAAGAAACCTTGAACTCATCGCTTCCGAGAACCTTGTTTCCCCCGCTGTGATGGCGGCTATGGGCAGCGTGCTCACCAACAAATACGCCGAGGGCTATCCCGGCAAGAGATATTACGGCGGCTGTCAGTGCGTTGACGTGGTGGAGGACATCGCCCGTCAGAGAGCCTGCGAGCTGTTCGGCGCGGAGCATGCCAATGTGCAGCCCCATTCCGGCGCACAGGCCAACACCGCCGTTTACTTCGCGCTGCTCAATCCCGGCGACACCGTGATGGGCATGAACCTCGCGGAGGGCGGCCATCTGACCCACGGTTCACCCGTCAACATGTCGGGCAAATATTTCAACTTCGTCGCATACGGTGTGGACGGCGAGACCGGACGCATTGATTATGACAAGCTCTATGAGACCGCCATGCAGGTCAAGCCCAAGATGATCGTCGCGGGAGCGAGCGCCTATCCCAGAGCCATTGACTTCGCCAAGTTCAGCGAAATCGCCAAGGAAGTCGGCGCATACCTTATGGTCGATATGGCGCACATTGCCGGTCTGGTCGCGGCGGGCGTTCATCAGAATCCCGTCGAGTACGCCGACATCGTCACCACCACCACCCACAAGACCCTTCGCGGCCCCCGCGGCGGCATGATCCTCTGCCGTGAGGAGTATGCCAAGGCCATCGACAAGGCGATCTTCCCCGGCACACAGGGCGGCCCGCTCATGCACACCATCGCAGCCAAAGCCGTTTGCCTGGGTGAAGCCCTCAAGCCCGAATTCAAGACCTACGGCAAGCAGATCGTCCTGAACGCTGCGGCCATGGCGGAGGAATTCGACGCGCGCGGCGTGAAGATGGTCTCCGGCGGCACCGACAACCACCTTATTCTGCTTGACCTGCGCGACACCGACATCACCGGCAAGGAACTTGAGCACCGTCTGGACGAAGTGTATATCACCGCCAACAAGAACACCATTCCCAACGAACCCCTCAGCCCGTTCGTCACCAGCGGCGTGCGTCTCGGCACCCCCGCTGTCACCACCCGCGGTCTGGTCGAGAAAGACATGAAGAAGATCGCGGAATACATCTCCCTCGCCATCACCGATTTCGAGGGCAGCGCCGACGCGATCCGCGCGGGCGTCACCGAACTGCTCGAAGCCTATCCCCTCTATCAGTAATTTTTTGGGAGGCAGCCAACAATGGATACGTTGCATGACATCATTGCCCGCATCGAAGCGGCGGTGGATACTGACCATTTCGATTTTGTGCAGGAGGAATGCGTTGACGCGCTGAAGGCGGCGGGCGTTGGCAGCGAAGCCATTGCCCCGCTGTTAGGCATTTATGAACGCCACCCGGTCAGCGATTTCGGTATGCCTGGCAGTATGCTGCATTTTGTCGAGGCATTCGACCGTCAGACATATGTCCCCCTGCTGCTCGCCTCCTTTGCGCGCCGTCCGGCTGCGCATACGGCATGGGCGCTCAATCGCGTACTCAACGCCGAAACAGACAAAGCGTCACGCCAAGCGATGCTGGATTTGATGAAAGCCGCGCTTGACCGCGAGGACGTGGAACCCGAAGTCAAAGCGGAAATTCAGAATTTCCTGCGATACCAGTCGGAAAACGAATAATTTTTAATTGCAAAAACCCCGTCCACACGGGAAAGCTTCTGGCAAGAAGCTGCCTGTGCGGGCGGGGGGTTTATTTTGAATAATAAAATAATAAGATACTATAGTATGACAGAAAAGTCAATTATTATTTATATAATAGTATTGCAATAATGTACTTTTATTGCAATACTGTACTTTTTTAAAAGGGGAAGCGGTATGTTTGAGGAAATTGTGAGACAATTACGACTTGAGAGAGGATTGAGCCAAGTACAGTTGGCCAAAGAACTGCATGTGACAAAGCAGACCGTTTCCAATTGGGAAAACGGAAATATCGTACCTTCTGTAGAATTGCTTCTGAAAATCTCCCGCTATTTCTCCGTCAGCACGGACTACCTTCTCGGACTGGACGACAGGCGGTACATCGAAACCACGGGGCTGACCGAGCGCCAGATCACCCACATTCAGCAGATCATCGAGGATATTCTGCAAAAAGAATAAACAGCCTCCTATTTTATGCGAAAATTGGTAAAAATGATGGAATGTTCTTGACATTTTTTTCATTCGTTGTTATAATAATGTAAAGAGGGCAGTTTCTGTCCTGTTCTACACATGGTATTATAAAATAAAACTGAAAGAAAAGAGATGTTGATTATGAGAAACGTAAAAAAGTTTGCCGCAATCGCTTTGGCGGCCGCCATGACCGTTTCACTCTGCGCCTGCGGCAAGGACGCCAAATCTGACGACAAACCCCAGTCCACTGAATCGCAGTCGGTGACACAAAGCGACGCCGACATCGTCAGCGAGGTGGTTGAACTTTACATCAGAGATTCCAATGAGGATAAGATTGAAGATTTTAAAACCACCAGCGTTAAGGTCTATACGGCCGACGATATCGCGGCAGACAGTACACTCGCCGATTACGATCTGAACGACAACGACATTGTGTTTGCCATCGTCTATGAATTAAAGATCGCCGACGGCGTGGATCCCATCGAATTCACAGCGGCCACCGGAGAAGTGGACGGCCAGTGGGTGCGCAATAAATCCAACTGCGGCATTTTAAAATACGGTGAGGATGGCGAATACACGGTTTCTAATTTTGGAACGGGATTTTAATCAGCAATAAGGAGACTGACATCCCCGAAAAGAGAACAGAACAGTCGCCCAAAACAACAGCATAAAACAGTGACAACGTGAAGTTATGAAACTTTGTGAAGTCACTGTTTTTTTATCACCAGGAAGGTCGGCAACCAGGGAGGTTATTCTGATGCCACAATATTTCCATGAATTTATTTGCTTTTTCCGGTTGCTTCTGCTATAATAGAATGCGTTATCTGTTTTGTATAGCTCTGACCGTACAGAAACATCGTGAACAAATGACAAAGGGTGATTGATATGAACCAACAGCCAATTCGGAAAAAAGCAGCCAATACACAGGCGCGTCCCCAAAAAGCTGCTTCTCTTTTCGATCGTATGAAAAACAGAAGCACTGTCAGCCAAGTGATGGACTTTCTTTATCTCCCGCTTTCCTTTCTTATCATGGAAATCCTCGCCAAACTCCACATTTTTGGCAAATTAATAGATGAAAACTTCGGGTTCCTGTTTCCCCTGACACTGGCAATGGGATGTCTGGCCAGCGGAACGGCATTTCTTTTCAACGGAAAGGGCCGCAGAATCTTTCATATAGTTGTGCTTGCCGCGGCAGCCATACTGTTTTCGTTTCATATGAGCTATCAGAACAATTTTCACTCTTACTTTTCGTGGCACACGTTGGGGCAGGCCAAGGATGTTACAGAATTCTGGAAAGAAGCCTCCGTGGCGGCTTTCGGCGTGTGGTACCTTATCCTTGCCTTTTTCCTTCCCCTTATCGGCGTATGTGTATTCGGAAAAAAACTGACCCGTGACGCGCAGAAACGCAGTCTCTTCTGCGCTGCTGTCTGTCTGGTTTTTGGCGCAGGCTGTTACACGGGCACACTATGGCATCTCAAAGAATATGGCATAGAGGACACTGCCTCTCCCTATTACGGCTATGTATATATGCAGAAGGATTTGGAACAGGCCTACCGCAATTACGGCATACTCAACACAACCCGTCTTGATATCAAGCAATTGATTTTCGGTGCGCCCATTGAAAAAGTGGATTTCATTGATATCAACGATCTTGCCCGTGTATCCGGTTCCGACCAAAAAGCTGTCAGCGACGTTGAGGAGCAGCCAAAAGAATACGGCTGGCACAAAATGGATTTTGATTTTGCAAAAGCGGCGGACACTACCAATAATTATTATTTAAAAAATATGGATGAGTATTTCTCACAGATTACGCCTACCAAAAAGAATCGGTACACCGGTTATTTTAAGGATAAAAACCTGATCTTCATTACGGCCGAGGCATTTTGTTCCAAAGTGATTGACCCTGAACTTACTCCCACACTTTACAAAATGGCTACGGAAGGATTTGTTTTTCAAAATTTCTATAATTCCACCTGGGGAGGCAGCACGGCTTCCGGCGAGTATTCCAACATCACCGGTAATTTCTACACCACCGCCAATTGTCTGGAAATGAGCGGCAACACCTATCAGCCCTTCGCTTTGGGCAACCAGTTCTCCCGACTCGGCTATAAAACCGTCGCTTATCATAATCATACATACACTTACTACGGCCGCGACAAATCTCATCCCAATTTTGGCTACGACTATCAGGGCATTGGCAACGGCCTTGAAATGAAGGCCTGCTGGCCGCGTTCGGATAAAGAACTGGCGGAAATTACCGTAGACAATTATAAAAATGCCCCAAAATTCCACGCCTATTACATGAGTGTCAGCGGACATGCCAATTATTCCTTCACAGCCAACCGGATGTCCTATATGCATTATCAGGATGTCCCGGAAAAATATGCACATTATCCGGAAGATGTCCAAGCCTATATCGCCTGTCAGTATGAGCTGGAACTGATGCTGGAAACGTTGGTGAGAGAACTGGAGCAATGCGGTGTCCTTGAAAACACCGTCTTCGCTCTGGCGGCCGACCATTATCCCTATGCCCTCACCACGACAGGGCTGTCCAAGCTGTACGGTTTACCCGAAAACGGCATTCGGAACAACCTGGATCTTTACAGAAACAGCTTCATCCTGTGGTCTGCTTCCATGGAAGAACCGATTGTAATAGACACCCCCTGCTCCACCATCGACATTCTCCCCACACTCTCCAATCTCTTTGACCTCGAATATGATTCACGCCTGATGATGGGGAGCGATATCCTTTGTGACGGAGAACATTTTGCCCTTGTCAAGGTCAACGGTTGGTCATGGATCAGCACACAGGGCACGTATATTGCCAGCATGAAGTATTTTGAGCCGAATCAAAACTGCACGATGACACAGGCCGAATTGGACGAATATATCAAGGCGATGAAAAAAATAGTGGCCGCAAAAAGTACCTATTCTTTGCAAATTCTCGAATTGGATTATTATCGGCATATTTTCGACGCAGGTCTGACTAACACAGGTTCCTGAGTTTGTATATGATATGGAGGACAATTCGTTAAAATAACATGAATATTCTCGAAAATATGTAGACAAATTCGTTTGAAACGGATATAATATTATTTAGTGTATGTCAACTGAAACAGATTGGCGTAATGAGATCACATTGATAAGATGGATTTCAATTAATTCAATTGAAGGGTATGATCGCTTTATGAAACTCATAAAAAGAGCTGCGACAGTCATCGCTGCCGCTTCCGTCGTGCTTTCCCTTGCTTCCTGCGGGAGCAACCTGAGTTGGGCGGCGAAAATCGGCAAAGATACCACCGTCCCTATAGGACTCTATATCTACAATCAGGCTTCCGTTTATCGCAACGCTGTCCAAAACGGATTGCTCTCCTCCTCCGAAAAACTCAGTGAACAAACCGTTACTGTCTCGGAAAGCGACAGCAAGGCCACCGAATACCTTGACAAGGAGGCTAAAAAAGCGGTAAAATCCTATGTCGGCGCCTGCCTCATGGCCAAGGACTATAACATTGAACTGACCGACGAGGAAATCAGCAGCGCAGCGGAAAGCGCCCAATCCACTTACGACACGGACAAGGACGTCTTTGAAAAAAACGGTATTGCACAAAGCTCCATCGAGGAGTATTACAAAGACCTCGCCCGTAAATCCAAGCTCTTCACCGCCAAATATGGCAAAGACGGCACCGAGTCTATCAAGGATGACGAACTCAAGGAATACATCAAGGCAAACTACGCCTCTATTAATTTTATCCAACAATATTTTTACAACGATGACGGCACGGCAATGACTGACAAGGAAAAAGAAGCATTGACAAAAGAATATAAGGACATTCAGGCCAAAGCGGAAAAGGGCAAACTTGACTTTGCTAAAAAATGCGAGGAATTCAACAAAAACGCCACTAGCTACAAAGGCGGATACACCAACTCAACCTCCCGCTTTGATACAGATAGCGAGGATGGGGAAAAAATTATGTCGCTGAAAACCGGCCAGTTCACCATGCTGGTAACAGATTCCGCGATTGCGCTGATACAAAAGGCCAAACTTGATACAAGCAGTCTCATCGACGATGAAAATCGTGACAGCCTTCTGATCGAATATAAGTATGAGGACTTCGTCAAAGAATTACAGGTCTATAGCGAAAAAAACGAGAGCGTTGTGTTCAATGACAAGGCGTTTGAAAAATTCGGTTCCTCGTCCCGCGATTTCAGTGAACTTTCGATTCCCAACAGCTATTATTAATGCTTCGCAAACAGCGTTCCGTCGCCGTGGTTTTTTCCGCACGGTAACGGAACGTTTTGTTTGCTTCACAAAAAAGGTATATCTGTTTCTGTTCATTCATAAAATAACACAATAGAAAGGTAGGTTATCATCATGTTCAGACAAGTCAATTCCCACGAACTCAAATTCAACCCCTTCAAGGCCATCGGTGAACAGTGGATGCTCGTCACCGCAGGAGACGAAACCAAAGCCAATACCATGACTGCCAGCTGGGGCGGCGCGGGTGTTCTCTGGAACAAGGACACCGTCACCTGCTACATTCGCCCCCAACGCTACACGCGTGAGTTTTTGGACGCGCAGGAATATTTTTCTCTGAGCTTCCTCCCCTCTCACCTCCGCGACAAACTCACCTATTGCGGCATTATGAGCGGACGCAGCGAGGATAAAATTGCCAAATCCGGTCTGACGCTCTGCCACGAATTTGAGGCTCCCTGCTTTGCGGAAGCCGATGCGGTATTCATCTGCAAAAAGCTGTATGTCGGAGAGATCAAGCCGGAAAACATGCTGTTACCCGATATTGACAAGACTTTTTACGCGCAGCAGGACTATCATCTGGTGTATATCGGAGAGATTGTCAGAGTGCTGCTGAAGTAAGCGACGCCATCCGGCATATTCAACCACAGTAAAAAGGAAGGCAGGAAACGGAAAAAAACCTGTCTTCCTTTTACTGTTGCCTGCTCTTTCCTCATGCAAAGAACAGGTCAATGAATTTTGCATAATACATGTTGTATTATCTTCCAAAAACAATTTCATGCAGTTCCCTTACTTCTTGTACGCTCAGGCCGGTGTATTGGGCGATTTTAAAAATCGAAATTCCGTCCATAAGCAGCCGAAGCGCCGTTCTCATCGCTTCGGCTTTTCTTTCCACCTGTTGCTTGATCATTGCTTTGGCTTTGGCGGTTTCGGTTTTGGCCTCAATGATCTGGTCACGGACGCTCTGCCTGCCATCCTCCAAGCCGTCCTGTCTGATCTCCTCCCAGATGTCAAAAATGCGTTTGATTTTGTCGCCGTCTTTTAATATATAAAATCCCGACTTGCACACGGGTCATAAAAGCATGGCTTTTATGGGGCAATAATCGTTATAAATATCGGAAATGGTGTTTTTGATTTCCCAAAAGGCTGGTTTCAAGCAACTCTCATAACGTAAATACGCCACTTCCCACTCTGTTGTGACCCACCTGCAAGTCGGGATTTAATATATTCATTTTTTCCACCCTCACTTTTATACGATGATTTTTCTATTTCCGGCATTATATAGGAATATATTACTTAAAATATATTGCAAATGAATCATTTGACTATATCAACCGTTTTTAGAAAATAATTAGTATATTAGTATTAAAAGGGGCTGATTGGTACGAACAGAATCAGGGATTTACGCGAGGATGCCGACATGAAGCAATCCGAACTGGCGACAACGACAGGATTGTCCCAGAAATCCATTTCCAATTACGAAACCGGCAAAACCAATCCGGACAGCTATGCGATCATCAAATTAGCCGCGTTTTTCAACGTCACCACGGACTATCTGCTGGGCGTGACGAAAAACAATTACAAAAATATCACCGCCATCGCGGAAAAGCTCGACGAGACAGGGGACACGCTCAAGGAGCTTTCCGAACTTCTCAAAAAAATGAAATAACAGCGGACAGGTCACGTCATTCACACGCGCCTGCCCGCTGTTTTTTTACCGCCTTGCTGTCACGCCGCAGGATCAGCGTTTCTTCCTACCCACGGCAATCACGGAAAGCCCGCAGAAGAGAACCGCCGCCGCCGTCATAACCGCCAGTGCCGTCGTCAGATCGGTGGTGTAACCCCCGAAGGCAAAATTCACGCCCATGAACTGCTCAAAGTCTGCTCGTGTCATGATTTCATAGCCATCCGGCAGGTTTTGGGGCGGCGCTGTCATGCCGCCGAACGTCTCGCTCAACACATCCTCCATCAGCACCGCGCGCAGCGCCGAAGCCGCGTAGGTGGGAGGAAACAGCTTCACCACCCACTGAATGCCGGCGGGCAGATTGCCGATCGGCATATAAATGCCCATCAGAAAGCCGATCAATGTGCCTACCACCGTGGAAAAGGCGGAGAAGGCGCTCGCTGATGAAAGCAGCGTCGTAATAAAGAACATCAGCGAGCCGTTGGCCAGCACCGCCAGCACAATCACGCCCAGTGTCTTGGCCAGTGTCGCCGCCGAAGGAATGTCGCTGCCAAGATACACCATATATCCGATGCCCGCCGCGCAGGCAATGACGCTCATGATGACGCCCACCACCATGCAGCCGATGAGATAACCGCCCGCAAGCGAGCTTCTCCGCAAAGGGGATGTGTAAAAATCCTTGTAGATTTTGCGCGTCTTATCGTCAATCATGATATGCAGCGAGCCGAGCGCGGTGGTGGTGGAAGTGACGGCCACAATGCCCGCCACGAGCCATGTGCCGACCAGTCTTTCAATGTGCGGCACCTCGCTCATGCCCTTGTTGAGCGTGTCAGTCAAAAAGAAAATATTGAGCGCGACGATCACCAGCACCGCCATCAGTGAGAAAAACACATTGGCTTTGTCGCGAAAGTACAGCTTGATGTTGCGCTTTGCCATGATAAACATTTTTACCCGTCCTCCCTGCCGTCATCCTCATTGGCGCCTGTGGCGCGGAGGAACGCATCGTCCATCGTGCCGTTGACCACTTCAAAATTGACAAACCAATCCTTGCACGCCTCGATGAGGGGAATCGCCTGCATGGTGTTGTCCAGCTTCACATCCACGGTTTCCGCGCCTTCCGTATAGGCCGCGCCCATTTCGCGAAGCCTTGCCTTTATAGCCGTCAGCGCCGCCTGATCGGCGTATTTCATTTTGAGCATATCGCTGCTGTAGTGTTCTTTCAGCTCAATGGGGGTTCCCTGCGCGATGATCTCGCCCTTGCTCATCACCGTCACATAATCCGCCTGCGCCGCTTCCTCCATGTAATGCGTTGTCAGAAATACCGTCATGCCGCTTGTTTCCTGCAGGTTTTGGATGGTGTGCCACACGCTCCTGCGGGTCTGCGGGTCAAGTCCTGTCGTCGGTTCATCCAGAAACAGAACGGCAGGCGTGTTGATGAGCGCACGGGCGATATCCGCGCGGCGGCGCTGTCCGCCCGACAGCTGGCCGTAACGGCGGTCAATAAATTCGCCTAGTCCCACCGTTTCGGTGACACGCGCCACCGAGGCCTTGACTTCGTTCCGGCGCATACCGTAAAACGAGCCGCGGATCATCAGGTTTTCCCTGACCGTCAGCATCGGGTCAAGCAGGCTGTCCTGAAAGACAATGCCGATTTCATGGCGGATCGCGTCATCCTCCTGTCCGAGAACATGACCGTTCACCCTCACCTCTCCCCCGTCGGGCCGCAGCATGGTGGCGATCATGTCGATGGTGGTGGATTTCCCCGCGCCATTAATGCCGAGGAAGGCAAAGAGCGAGCCTCTTTCTACCGAAAAGCTGATGTCTTTGACCGCCTGCACATCGCCGTAGGACTTTTTGAGGTGCCGTACCTCAATCATGTTCGGTGTATCCGCTTTTTCCGCTCTTTCCATTGGCGCTGACCTCCCTTTGACGGCGTTTTTTCATTTCCATCACCTTGTGATTGATATCCGCCGCCGCTATTCTCTCATTCACAATCGACACGGCGAACACCGCCGCATACGCCGCGCAGATCATGCCCAGCACTGTCAGTATAATGGGAGGGTCGAGCGGAATGAATTTCAGAACCGCACCGCCCACTAAAAACACCGTGGCGCATACGTCAAAAAAAGCAATGGCCAATCGCAGCGGTACGCTCCTGACAGGCAGAATATCTGTCAGAAAAAGCACCACTCCGACCGCCGCGCAAATCGCAAACAAATCCCAGATACTTCTCACCGTCACATCCGCTCCCATCCAGTCCGCCAGCGTCGCGTATAACATCACGACAATGGTAAAGGAAGTGCAAACGGTTGTAAAGAATTGGCTCCATCTTTTTCTCCACTGCATCATGAAAAACTCCTTTCTATATACCGAATTTCTGCTTGAAGCCGGGCAGATAATGGCGGCTGATAATCAGCTTTTCGCCGTTTTCCAGCTTGGCCTCATAGCGGCTGTTGAGCAGAGGACGCACGCTGTCCAGCTTCATGATATTGACAATGCACGACTTGCTGATGCGCACGAAGTTCGCCTTTTCCAACTGCTCCTCCAGTTCATAGAGCTTCAGCGAGCATTCATACACATCGTTTTCCAGATACAGAAACGTGCGCTCGTCGGTACTGTCAAAATAGAAAATATCGCCCAGCGGAAAAATCTTCGTTTCTCCGTCCTTTACGCCTGCCACCGAAAACATATGCAGGCGGATGTGCTGGATGATGCTTTCCAGCCGGTCATCCATCATGCCGCATTTGATAACAATTTCCGCGTCGGTGTACTGATCCGACTGCTCGATCAACAGCTTCATTTCTGCCGCACACTCCTTTTCTCTGCTGTGGCTTTATCATACCACACCGCACCCGAAAAATAAAGCACTTTCCGCCCACCTGCAAAAAATCAAAGGCAACATGCAAAAAGAAAAAAGCATAGCATAGCGCAGCGCATAACTAGCGAGCGTCTTTTTTCCAGGCGAGCGCGGGAGTCCAGCCGATGACGACAAGCGTCATCTCGAACTGGTCCTCCTCGCGGGTGCAGGGCAGCGCATGTCAGCAAAGCTGACAGGGAGTGGGGCGAAGCCGACCGAGCGAGACGCGCTCAGACTTGCGATGGGGATGGGCAAATACCAAAACAGCCCTATAGCAAGATTTGCCTTGCTCCAAACGGAGAAAAAAGAACCCTTTTTCCATTGACCATACCCCGTATTTCCGCGACTTTTCAACTTTTGCAATCAGCTAATAAAAAAGAAAAAAGGAGACCGTCCCTTCGTTTGAGAAAGTCTCCCTTTTCAATTGCTGTTCTAAAACACGCATTGCAACTCAAAATGAAACAGGCATTTCCGTCCGCATTCATTATGAATTACGCATTAAAAATGTCCGTGTGAGCCGCCGTGGGTGCTGCCGGAGGAACTGTGGTGCGTGCTGGAGCCGCCTCCGCCGCCTGAACCGCCGCTGTCGGTGTCCTTGGGTCTTGCCGTGCGGTTGACCACATGATAGAGGAACATGTCGTTGCGCTCCGTGAGATGCAGGCTGTCCGGCTTAGTATATCCGACCGCCGAGGGCTGGATTTTCACCGACGTCAGCTCGCTTTTAAGCACAAGCGCGGTTATCAATCCGGCAATCAACCCTATCGCGAGCGAAATGAAGATGCTGAATCCCCACGCAAACGGCGCCTTGGGCAGATTGCCCACGTCATACGCCTTGCCGTTTTCCTGATACTGCGCGATGAATTGGTCGCACAGATCGGCAAAGCAGTCAAAGCCGCCGTAATAGTCCCCGTCGCTCAGATAGGAAACAAATCGGTCGGTCATGTATTCCTGCCCCGCGTCGGTAAAGATGTCGATGCCCAGACCGTGGGTGCTGATCGCCCAGTCGCGGTTTTCCATGCTGATGAGCAGCAGGATGCCGTCTCGGCTGTCGTTGAAACCGAAGCCGTTGTAATCGTAAAAATCATCCGCGTATTGGGTGGAGGTCTTGTCGCCGATCGCGTTTTCGGTCACGATGACCACGTCGATCTGTCTGGCCTCGCTGATTTTGTCCAGCTTGGAGAGCAGCGCCGTTTCATCGCTCCCGCTGACCAGATTGGCACGATCTACAAAACGGGGCTGCTGCCGTTCCGACGGAATGGGCTGCACGCCCTTTTCGTCCAGCAGGCCGCTCGTCATTTCGATATACTTTGAAAAGGATTTCAGATAGGTGTCTTCCGCGTTGGCGCTTGCCATGATGTCTTGCAGCTCGTCGTCGGTAAAATCATTTTCCGCTCTGCCATAGACATACAAATACACCTTGTTCGCGTCATACAGCAGAATGATGCCCGCGTCGGTTCTCGCGGAGGACTGGTACACGGTAAGCCCCACCGATTTGGCGTCGTCAAGCGATTGCCCGGTCAGATAGCCGAAGACTTCCACGCCGTTCTTCTCATACACTTTCTCGGCCGCCGATTCCAGCTTGGCCTTGGTTTTCTTGGACAGCATTTTCTCGTTGTCCACAATATGCGTAACAGAGACAGTTTCCTCTTTCGCAGCGTCCTTAGCCGCATCGTCCTGCGAAGCAAAGACGGGAAACGCCATAACAAAGACCATCAAAAACGCCACTGTAAAGGCTGTTATTTTCTTATTCATCTCACAGTCCTCCTCACAGCAGCCAGATCAGATAGAGAATCAGCAGCACCGCCGCACTGACCGCGCCGGCCACACCGCCGAGCCATTTGAAAAACGCGCCGGAGTCCATCGGCAGATTGCCGACGAATTTGCCAGTCTGTCCGTTCATGGCAAAGAGGAAGTGCTGTCCGTTCCATGTGGTGCTGAGCAGCCACACCGGCAGCAGCGCGTATTTGGACGTGCCGTTGGCAAGCTGAATGTTGACATTCTCCGTGCGAACGGTGGCATAGCCCGTCACCGTGGCGGCAAATTCATTCTCCGTGGTCTTGCAGACGCGTTGGTTGGCGCGCTCTACGCTTTGCTGCGCATCCACATCATATTTATCCGCGAGGTATCCCGAAAGATAGGCTGTCTGGAAATCCACCATCTGGCTGAAATCGAAAGGTTCCAAAGATTCTGTCAGATCGTTGGGCACCTTGGAGCAGCCGTCCACCGGAATATTCTCAAAGCTGAGCGACCCCTTGCGCGTGACCGAATAGAAACTGGTGTCGGTGTAAATATAATCCCTGTCGCTCCATGTGCGCACGCGGGTGGTACGGTAGCTGATCTGGGCGTTCGCGTCGCTGTTGAAAAGCCAGAACGGGACATACACGCCCTTGACTTCGTCGATGTGATTGTCGGTTTTGAATGCCTTGGGCAGCAGCTTTTTGCCTTTGAGATGCGCCGCCAGCGCCGCCTTGGCCGCCTCTTTGTCCAGCTTGAAGGGAATGACATAGTCCGGGCGCAGCGCGCCGGTAAATTTTCCCATCATCACCACCGGATTGCCGCAGAAAGGACAGTGCGTCGCCGCCGTGGTGTCGTCGCACACAATCTCGCCGCCGCAGGAATTGCAGACGTACACCGACATATTGTCGGTTTCACCGTCCGACCAGTCCTCGCCTGTGGCGGACTGCCATGTAAGATCGGTCGGCGTGGTGTCATTGAGCACCGTGTCGTAATTTTTGAGGGTCTCCACCTCAAACTCCGTCTCACAGAACGGGCATTTCATTTTTTGGATGTGGCTGTCGAATTCTATTTTGCCGCCACAGCACGGGCATTTGTATTCCAGCAGTTGATCTGCCATAATTCATACCAACTCCCTTTTGATTTATTTGCGAAAAATCGTGGAAAAAGCCGCCGACTCCGCCAAATCAATTGATCAAGACGAAACCGACGGCCCTTTTTATTATTTAATTCAAAACGCGATTACGGCTTCTGCTTGCCGCAGTTCATGCAGAATTTGCCTTCATTGGGGGTGCCGCAGTCGGGGCAGAACCATCTGCTGGGAGCCTCGGGTCTGGGCTTGCCGCAATTCATGCAGAATTTGCCCTGATTCTGCTGACCGCATTCACACGTCCAGCCACCGTCGGGATTCGCGGCCTTGGGAGCCTGCGCCTGCTGCTGTGCCTGATACTGTGCCTGCTGCGCCTGCTGTTGCTGACCCATCTGGAAGAGGGTCTGCGCGTTCATGCCGCCGGCGTTCTGCGCCATACCCATGCCCATAAAGCCGGTCATAGCGCCGCCCTGGTTCTGGGCCGCCCTGGTCATGGCTTCCGCCTGCGAACCGACCAGCGTCGCCGCCGCCATGGTGGGGTCGCGGTTGATCGCGTTGCGCTGTGCGGTCTTGATGAGATCCATATCCTCCTGCGGGAGGTTGATGGCATTGAACGCGACCGAAACCACTTTCAGACCGCGAAGCTCGCCCCAATCCTTGGAGAGACAGTCATTCATGGCCGCGCAGATTTCCTTGACGTGGGCCGGAATTTCATTCGGACGCACCTGCATGGTGGAGATCTGTGCGAGAGCCGGCTGCAGCGAATTGATGAACTCCGCTTTGAGCTGACCGTCGAGCTTGTCTCTCTTGTATTCATCGGTTACATTGCCGCACACATTGGTGTAGAACAGCAGCGGATTGGCAATCTTGTAGGAGAATACGCCGTTGCAGCGGAGCGAAACGTCGATGTCAAGGTTGATATTTCTGTCCACCACACGGAACGGCACAGGACTGGGCGTGCCGAACTTGTTGTCGGTGAGTTCCTTGGTGTTGAAGTAGTAGACGCGCTGATCTTTCGCCGTATCGCCGCCGAAAGTGAAGCGCTTGCCGATGAGCTTGAAAGTCTGGAGGATGCTGTCGCCCAGACTGCCCGCGAAGATGCTCGGCTCCGTGGAGGAATCGTATGTAAATTCACCGGGAACCGCGCAGAATTCCACGACTTTGCCCTGCTCCACAATAATCATGGCCTGACCTTCCGAAACGGCGATCAGAGAGCCGTTGGAAATAATGTTGTCATTGCCGTGGGTGTTGGAGGAACGGGAAGAAGTGCGCTTCTGGCCTTTGACCATCAGCGTTTTCTCGTCAAGTGCGTCGCAGTAGAAAAATTCTTTCCACTGGTCGGCCATAACGCCGCCGGCAGCACCAGCAATTGCTTTAATAAGTCCCATAGAAAATGAAACCCCTTTCAAAAAATAGTTGATGATTAACGGCATTCATACCCGCGGCACTTGCATGCCGGAGCCGCCATGCCGACAGTTTACAAATTTCAAACGCCTGTTCAGCGTTCATCCGTTCCCGTCGGTTTTGTCGTTTGAAGGAAAAAAATCCGAGTTTTTGGGAGAATAGGGATTGACGTTTTTGCGCTGAGGATTGGGGATATTGCCGCAGCGGTTCGCCCAATGCAGCACCAGCGTCACGCCGACCGCATACACCACCCAGAACGCCAGCCCCAAAAAGAACAGCCACAGCGGCGTGCCGAATGCAAAATGCGCCGCCAGCAGCAGCCACGCGGGAATCGACCACCGATAACGCAGGAAAAGATTCATCAAAAAGACCAGAAAGAGATTTCTGCCCGATCTTCCGCTTCGCATAATGCTCCCTCCCAACGCACAAAACCGCATTTTATGCCATTGTCACAAAATATTTATGCCTTATTCGCAAATATTATATCATACATTTAGCAAGAGTGCAATACATTTTTGCCGCCAATTGACCACTTATTTTTGGAGTGATGGATAAAAACCACAAAACCGCCCATTCCATTGTTACTATCCCTTGGCGGGAAGTGCTTTTTTGCCGTCTGTTTCCTGCGATTCTATCTGCGTGCGACGGTTTTGCTCGAACTGTTCAAAGGATTTTTTCGCCTCGTTCCACAGCACGTCCTTGCCGGCTTCCGCCAGTTTTTTCAGCGACTCCGCCACCTCGCCGTAGGTGGTTTTGCTGATCTTGGAAACCGCTTTCAGTATGGCGTTGTAGGAGACCCATTTGTTTTCGTTCATCTCGGTCAGGGTGGAAGCGCCCGACGCGTCGAGCGAATCGAAAATCGCAGAAACCACCGCTTTCTTTTCCTCGTCGTTAAGGGTATTCAGCCACTTTTTGAGCGTCTCATCCATAAAAAGACTGGAGGACGAAAACCCGTCCGCTTCTTCAAAAACGGTGCCTCTCACGCTCCATGTATAGGGGTCATGCTGAAGCAGCCCCTTTACCTCGCTGTTGATGACCTTCGGCTTGACCTTGCTGGACAGCAGAATGCCGATCAGGGACGATTCCGGGATAATCTTGGTGACCTTCTCCAGAATCGAAGCATACTGCTTTGATTCCACGACACTCTGGTTAAAACCGGGGCCGTCATTGGAATACACCTCGATCACCCGGTCGCGTCTGACCGCCTCCTTACAGAAGGCGGCCGCATACACGGCAAAGTTGCCTCCCTTGGAATGGCCGCCCACCCGCAAAGAAAAGTCGGTGTGTTCGGCAATGCGGTTGAGATACGCCGCCGCTTCGGACTGCCCCGGCGTTTCGGAGAGATAGCTGATATTGAAATCCTCGCGCCAGCCCACAATGGTGTTGTCGGTGCCGCGATAGCCCACATAGGCTGTGCCGTCCCCCACCACAAACGTCGCGCAGGCAAACTGCACCTGCTCATCCTGCGCCACTTTATCGACATACGCGCCGACGCGGATATCCTTGAAACGCGCTGTCTGCGCCGCCTTTTGGAGAAGGGGCTTGGGATCATTGATAATATAGGACTGGTCATAGCCCAGTGCGAGATATTTTTCGCACAGTTCCGCTATGGTAACGGTAAAATCAATGCTGTCGTCAACAATCCCGTTCATATCCAGGTAAGCGAGTTCCGAAAAAATCAGATTATCGACCTCGTTAAAGGGACGCTCGGAAAAGGTCAGATCGCCCCGCATATCGAGATAATCCATGATATTCATACAAACCACCCTTTCTGTCAATGTGAAATGTGAAGTGTGAAGTGTGACTGACTGTTTTCTTTTTTTACTCTTTACGGATATTGTACCACATTTTGACGGAAAATGAATAAAGAAACAGTGAATTCAATCCCTTGTTGACTTAAAATCGGGGCGATGCTATAATAAACCGTATCACAGCCAACAGGAGGTTGCCCGCCATGAAAAACAACATGGAAGAACTTTGCAAAGCCGTCAATGCCATGGAACTGGTGCAGTCGGTCAATTATGAGCAGATCTATGACCCCATCACCCAATCGCTGGGCTGCCGTCTGACCATGATCTTCGCCCCTTCCCTCCGATATGACGGAGAATCATTGCTGAAAGTCACCTTTTTCCATCCCGTCGAATTTGATGTGGAGCCGATTTATCATCTCATCCGCAGGCCTTTTATTGAAGTACACGACATCTCCGACAGGCAATGGGAACATGGCTGTTATCTGATCGCGGACGTGGAGGATTATTTCCGTATGATGTGCGAAGCGTATGATGTGCGAAGCGTTTGAAACGCAATGGCTGCCGCCCGAAGAGCGGGGAGCGGATTAAGAACTTATCCCAAAATTAGCGAAGATGTGGTATAATAATAAAAAAGAGAAA
>CAMHAV010000001.1 GCA_946182865.1 uncultured Clostridia bacterium | reverse complement strand
TATTGGCCTGCGCCCCGCGCCCGATGACGATGTAAGACGCACCCCCGCTAAAAAACAACAGGGTTATCTTTTCAAAGTAATAAAGTGCGATATAAAAATTGAGTATATAAAAATTGATTTCCGTGGGAGAAAAAGTTGACAACGAAGGGGTTTGATACTATAATTGAAGAAAACACATGACAGACAGACTGTGAACGGGAGTGTTGACAGCTGCCTGTCGTGAATCTGAAAAGAAGAAGGATGCTGAATGAAAAAGTATGGTTCCAAACTGACGGCGGTCGTCTTGGTGTTGTTTTTGACGGCAGCTGTGCTTTTCACCACTCAAACCGTTGCTTATGCTGCCGAGGAAAATGTTTCCGCGGCAGAAACGGTGTCACAGGAAGCCGTCGAAATCAGCGACGCGCAGGGAATGCTTGCCATTGCCGACGCCCCGGAGGGGAATTACCGTCTCACGGCCGATATTGACATGAGCACGCTTGACTGGACGCCCGTTGCCTTCAGCGGTACACTGGACGGGGCAGGTCATACGCTCTATAATCTGCATGTTACTAAAACGGGAAATGACACGAGGATTACCAAAGACGGCAATCTGAAAGTGTACGAGACAAAGTTTGTGGGACTGTTTTCGGTGGCGGAGAAAGCGAATATCCATGATCTGAATGTTGTAGGCGCCGAGATTTCTGCCGAAAGCGATACCAACTGCTTTGCGGCGATTCTGACAGGCTACACCGATGACAGCCGTTTTTCCAACTGTAAGGTGCAAGGCCGAGTGCATTTGATCAATCACTGCATCAATGCCGGTGTGGCCGGCATTGCGGGCTATGGATGGGGTGTTTTTGACGAGTGCAGCGCAGATGTGGAACTGGTGTTTGAGGATCGCTACCGTGACGCACACTGTGAAGAATTCATGGGGGGCGTGTTGTCCTGCGGTATGGCGACCATCCGCAATTGCAATGTAACCATTGAAGGCTATGACTCCTGTCACGGCTACGTTCACAACGGCGGCGTGGTGGGAATGTACTTCCACTGCGGCGTGAGATATCCGGAAAGGGATGTGCTGGGTAATCGTGTGAAGGGACAAATTACCTTCTTTGAGGATAATTGGGACAGACGTGCTTATTGCAGCTGGATTATCGGTGAGAGACTGTCGGGCTGTCATATCTATACCGACAACGGCGGCAAGTTCAAGCGCAACGAGACTTTTAATTATAAGGTTGTGCTGCTGCCGGAAACGTGCGAGGAACCGCATTATACCGAGACGGTTACGCCTCCCGATTGCACAAATTGGGGGTATACTGAGCACGTCTGCGACGGCTGCGGCTATCATTGGACAGACACCTACACCCCGCCGCATCATGACTTCGGCGAATGGGAAGATACCGGACGCGTGAGTGAAACGGGCGGGAAGATACAGCAGCGTATCTGCAAGGCGTGTCAGGCGACGGAGGAAACAGAAGTTTTTGTTATCATGAAACCGACCGAACCAAGGAAAGAATTTCCCCTCGGCATGGCGGTTGCCATAGGCGGCGCGGGATTCTTGGTGCTGGCGGCCGCCGTTACGGGAACGGTTCTGTTCCTGAGAAAAAAGCGGAAATAACGCCCTGCATCGGTTTCTTCTTTCGCAAGGAACAGAAAATACAATGCGAAATCTTTCAAACAATAAAAAAACGAAAAAAACTTTCCTTTCTTTTAAGTTCATTTAAGCTGGGGCGCATAGAATAGAAGCATCAAAGGAAAACAAACGCTTACGCGGCGGGTGCTTTCCGTCAAGAAAAGGGTGTATGTAACATGCTTCGATTTTTGCAAAAACCTTTCGCCTATGCGGCGGTGTTTTCGGTCATGCTGGCGTCGGTCAACACGTTTGTCCTGCTGAAAACCTACGTGATTCCTTCGGTGCAGGGCTACGTTACGGAGTTGTCGGACAATTCTTCCGGTACTGCCGGAACAACGGAAGTAATAAAGGGCGATCCTGTGATTACCGACAGTTCCTATGCGGATGAGAATATCCAGCTGACCCTTACCACCGTGCGCTATGCCGACACGGATGTGTATGTGGCGGATATCACGCTTTCCTCTGCCGAATATCTCAAAACGGCGCTCGCCAGCAATACCTTCGGCACTAATGTGACGCAGAAGACCTCCGAAATGGCGGCGGCGCACAACGCGATTCTGGCGGTCAACGGCGACTACTACGGCGCGAGCCGTCAGGGCTACGTCATCAAAAACGGCGTAATCTATCGCGATACCGCGCGCAAGGATACTTCCTATGACGATCTGGTGATTTACAGCGACGGTTCCTTCGGCATCGTCAATGAAAGCGAGGTCACCGCGCAGCAGCTTCTCGACAGCGGCGTGGTCAATCTGTTTGCCTTTGGACCGGCGCTGGTGCAGAACGGACAGATTGCGGTTTCACAGAATCAGGAAGTCGGCAGGGCGATGGCGAACAATCCCCGCACGGCAATCGGCATTGTGGATGACCTCCATTATATCATTGTGGTGTCTGACGGCAGAACCAACCAGAGCCAAGGGCTGTCGCTCTATCAGCTCGCGCAGGTCATGCAGCAGTACGGCTGCGTCACGGCGTATAACCTGGACGGCGGCGGATCGTCCACGATGGTTTTCAACGGCGAAGTGGTCAACAATCCTACCACAAACGGCAACAGAATTTCGGAAAGGACAGTGAGCGACATTGTATACATCGGGTATTAATCAAGTGAATGGGGTTCCCCGGCAGCGTCCGGCGGTTGTCCGCCCGGTTTCGCAGCAGCGTCCGGCGGCCACCGGACAATGGGCGGCGCAGAGAACGGCACAAAGGACAGCGCAGACATTCCATCAAAGATGCGCCAAGATAACGGGTATTTACGCGGGTATCGCGGCCTTCTGTGTGGTGTTCTGCCTGATCTATGAGCAGTTCAGCTTCGGCGAACATTCTGACGCGATGCGGCGGATGTTTCTGGTTCCCCTGCTGGGTGGCGTGCTTCCCTTCGCGCTGCTGGCGGCTTCCGATCTACTGAGCGGCTTGTCCCGCGTGGCCTTTAACCTGTGGAATTCCGGCATAGCGGTGCTGGTCAGCGGATGTCTGATCACGGGCATCATTGAAATATCCGGCAGAGTGTCGGACTACAGCCTATATTATTGGATAGCGGGCGGCGTATTTCTCGCCGCGGCGGTTGTCGCGCAGACCGTTAGCTTATTAGCGGTTAGCCGTTAGCCGATAGCGGTTAGCCGTTGGCTTTTGTGGCGAAGTGCTTCTGCATTTGCCTTATAGCGCAGGCAAATGCAAATGCATTTTCGTCTATATGTTAACGGCTAATAGCTAACTGCTAACGGCTAAAAATTCATGACTATCCCTCTTTTTCATATTCATTTAATCCTCTCTTTCGGAAAAGGCTCACCGCGCCAATGCGCTGTGGGCTTTTTCTGCGGTTTCGTTTTCCATCCTTCCGGTGAACTTGCGAAGGTAAGTATTGACAACAAGGGGCCAAAACTGCTATAATATACTTTACAGAACTATGTGGTTTTCCGCATAGAACATCCAAAGAAAGGACGAATGGCATGGTAAAAAGCATGACGGGCTGTGGTCACGCGCAGAAGACGATTCACGGCAGGGATATCACGGTGGAAATCAGGTCGGTCAACCACAAGTTTTTCGACTTTTCCGTCAAAACCCCTCGCGGCTGTTCGTTTGTGGAGGAAGCGGTGCGCGGTTTTGTCAAGGCGCGGGTGGCGCGGGGCAAAATCGACGTGTATGTGACGATTCTCAATGCGGGAGATACGCCCGCGCAGGTGGAGCTGAATGAATCGCTCGCGGCAGGGTATGTCAAAGCCTTGCGGGAACTGGGCGAGAAATTCGGGCTGATCGACGATATTTCGGTGAGTACGGTAGCGCGATATACCGATATTTTCACGGTGAAAAAGCCGGAGCAGGACGAGGACGAAGTGCGCGCCGACGTGCTGACCGTGCTGGAAGAAGCCGTGGAGGGCTTTCTGACCATGCGGGAAACCGAGGGACAGAAGCTGCGGGAGGATATTCTCGGACGGGTGGACACGATCTTGCAGTTGGTGGAGCAGATCGAGCGGCTCTCACCGCAGACCTTGGAAGCCTATAAGGAACGGCTGCGGGCGAAAATCGAGGAACTCAAAGGCGACACTGCCATCGACGAGCAGCGTCTGCTGACCGAAATCGCCATCTTTGCCGACAAAATCGCGGTGGATGAGGAAACCGTCCGCCTGAGAAGCCATATCGGGCAGGTGAGACAAATGCTCGATTCCGACGAGGCGGTGGGCAGAAAGCTCGACTTCATCGTGCAGGAGATGAACCGCGAGGCGAACACCATCGGCTCCAAAGCGCAGAATTCCGAAATCGCGCATACCGTGGTGGCGGTCAAGGCGGAGATCGAAAAGATTCGCGAACAGGTGCAGAATATCGAATGATATGAATTAAGACGAATAAATCGGAGGAGCGCCGCATGAAATTAATCAATGTGGGTTACGGCAACATGGTGGCCGTCAGCCATATCATAGCGATTGTGAGTCCCGATTCCGCGCCCATCAAGCGCATGGTGCAGGACGCGAAGGAGCGGGGCAACGCCATCGACGCCACCTTCGGGCGGCGAACCAAAGCGGTCATCGTGACCGACAGCGATCATGTCATTCTCTCGGCCATCCAGCCGCGGCACATTGCCAGCCGACTGGAAAACCGCGGGGACGGCGCTGTCGCAGGCGACGCACCTTATGAAAGTGAGGAGAAGGATGAAAATGAACAACAGTAAAGGCTTGATCGTCATCGTTTCGGGCCCCTCCGCGTCCGGCAAGGGTACCGTGGTCAGCCGTGCGCTGGAAAAAGCGGACGAAGCGAGGGTGGATGTGCAGCTTTCTGTCTCCATGACCACGCGCGGCATAGGCAAGAACGAAGTGGACGGGGAAACCTATTATTATGTGAGCCGCGAGGATTTTGAAAAGAACATCGCGGACAACAATCTCGTGGAGTACAACAACTACGCCGGCGAATATTACGGTACTCCCAAGGATAAGCTGGAAGGCTGGCTGTCGCAAGGCAGCAGCGTGATTCTCGAAATCGACGTCAACGGCGCGAAACAGGTGCTGGAGCAGTACCCCGAAGCGGTGACGGTCTACATCCTGCCGCCGTCTTTTCAGGAACTGGAATACCGCCTGAGAAGCCGCGGCCGCGACAGCGAGGAAAAGATTCAATACCGTCTGGCCAAGGGCAAAAATGAGATCCCCGAGGCGCGTTGGTACGACTACATTCTGGTCAACGAGATTATCGAGGAATCGGCGGATGACCTGCTCAGCATTATCAAGGCGGAGCAGAACAGCCGTCTGCGTGTGGAATATAAAATTGATGAGGTGCTTGCAACTTATGGAAAAGAAGAACAGAACGATTGACGATGTATTTGAGATGTCCGACAGCCGGTATTCGCTGGTCAACGCCATCAGCCGCAAGGCGAGAGAGATTGCCGATGAAGCCGAATCCAATCACGATGTGCTTTACCGCAAGCCGGTGAATATGGTCATTGACCGACTGCTGGACGGCAGAGCCGTGATCGAGCGTATCGAGGAACCGGAGGAAGACGATCTGTTTGCCGACGACGCGGACGCGGCGGAAGAAAACGAAGTATTTCCCTTTACCGTTTCCGGAAACGAGGAATAAAAAACAGCCCATATGAAAGATGTCGGAGGCGTCGGCCGAGTGGAATCTGCCATTCAATTCGCAAAAGTCGCGGTGGAGAATACCGCCTACAGCTTTGACCGGTTGTTTGATTATGCCGTTCCTGTGGAATACGCCGACTGGGCCGCGCCGGGCTGCCGTGTGCTGGTACCCTTTGGACGCGGCAGCCGGACGCGGCAGGGCGTGATTTTCTCCCTGTGCGACAGGGCGGATTACGAAAAGATCAAGCCGATTGCGGCCGTGACCGACGAATCGCCCGTGCTGTCGGAGGAAATGCTGCGCATGGCGGAATGGTTCCACGACAATTACTACTGCACTTATTTTGAGGCGGCCAAGGTCATGCTGCCCAGCGGCATCAATGTACGGGTGGTCACTACCTACAAGGCGTCGCCGCAGCTCACCGCGGAAGCCATCGAGGGGCGGGAGGATATCACGCCGCAGCAGCGGAAGATTCTGGAGATGTTTCTCGACCACCCCGGACTGGTGCTGGAGAAAACCCACATCACTGAAGTGCTCAATCTTCCCTCCAACTCCGCTATTCCCGACAAGCTGGCGGAAAAAGGGTGGCTGGTGCGGCTGGATGACGCGGTGCGCAAGATCAAGGATGCCAACATCAAAATGGCGGTGCTGGCCGATGACTATGACAGGCTTGAGGGCGTGAAGCTGACCCCAAAGCAGCGGGAAATCGTAAATCTGCTGCGGGACGGCGGCGCGGCTTCGGTCAAGGAACTGTGCTACTTTACGGGACTGTCGCAGGCGGTGGTGGATACCCTTGCCAAAAAGGGCGTAATTCGCTACTATGAGGAGGAAGTCTACCGCAACCCTTACGCCGACGCGGCTCCCGCGACAGACAGCCGTGTGGTGCTGTCGCCGCAGCAGCAGACCGCCTTTGAAAATTTATACCGGCTCTACGGGCAGGAGCAGTTTCATGTTTCGCTGCTGTTCGGCGTGACGGGCAGCGGCAAGACCTCCGTGTTTCTGCGGCTGATCGACGAAGTGCTGGACGACGGCAAGGGCGTGATCGTCATGGTGCCGGAAATCGCCCTGACTTCACAGACCTTGGCGAAATTCCACGAACGCTACGGCAGCAAGGTCGCGGTGTTTCACAGCGGACTTTCGCTGGCGCAGCGCATGGACGAGTGGAAACGCGTGCGGGACGGTCAGGCGCAGATCGCGCTCGGCACCCGTTCCGCGGTCTTTGCCCCTTTTGCCAAGCTGGGGCTGGTCATCATCGACGAGGAGCAGGAATACACCTATAAATCCGAAAATGCCCCCCGTTTTCACGCGCGTGACGCGGCGCGGTTCCGCTGCGCCTATCACAAGGGGCTGCTGGTGCTGGCCTCGGCCACGCCTTCCATCGAAACCTATTACCGCGCCGCCGACGCGGGACAGTACGATTACCAGGTTCTCACCAAGCGATATGGCAGCGCGATTCTGCCCGATGTGGAAAAGATTGACATTTCGCGTATGGACGTGAGCGAGGGCATTATCAGCCCCCGTCTGTATCAGGCATTGCGGGACAATCTGGAAAACGGCAGGCAGTCGATTCTGCTCAACAACCGCAGGGGATTCAATACCTTTGTTTCCTGCCGTGCCTGCAATCAGGTGATTACCTGCCCGAATTGCAGCGTTTCCATGACCTATCACCACGACAACCGGCGGCTGATGTGCCACTACTGCGGACATTCCGCCGCCGTTCCTAAAGCCTGCCCCTCCTGCGGCGAGCCGTACCTGCGATTTGCGGGACACGGCACCCAGAAAGCGGAGGAAGAACTGGCGCGGCTGTTTCCAGAAGCCCGTATCCTGCGCATGGACGCGGACGCGATGACACGGCGCTCGTCCTATGACAAGAAATTAGGAGATTTCGGCGCGGGACAGTACGACATCATGATCGGCACCCAGATGGTTGCCAAGGGACTGAATTTCGAGCGCGTCACGCTGGTGGGCGTGCTGCTGGCCGACCAGACCCTTTACAGCGACGATTTCCGCAGCTACGAGCGCGCTTTTTCCCTGCTCACGCAGGTGGTGGGACGCGCCGGACGCGGCAGCAGCAAGGGACGCGCCATCATTCAGACCATGACGCCTGACAATCCCGTCATTGACATGGCGGCGGGGCAGGATTACAAACAATTTTATCAAAACGAGATCATTCTCCGCAAGGCGATGCTCTACCCGCCCTTTGCGGATATCTGCATGGTGGGGTTTGTGGGCGATACCGACGATAAAACGGCGGACGCGGCGGCGGCTTTTATGGAGCTGCTCAAAACACACACGCGCGAGTCGTTTGCCGATCTGCCCATCAAGGCGCTGGGGCCATCTCCGGCGGCGGTCAAAAAGGTCAGCGGCAGATACCGCTACAAGATCATTCTCAAGTGCCGCAACAACGCGCGGTTCCGTCAGCTGATGCACCTGCTGCTCTGTGAGTTCGGCGGACTGCCCGCTTATAAGGACATCACCTGTTATGCCGACCTTAACCCTTTATCAGTGTGAAATGTGAAGTGTGAAATTGCGAAGCGTTTTTTTTACTCGGAACGCTGAATATATAAGAATATATATTTGAAAGGATTGATTTACCGTGGCACTCAGACAAATTGTCAAGGAGGGCGACAGCGTTCTGCGCAAGAAATGCCGTCCTGTGACCGAATATAATGAAAAACTGTGGACGCTGCTGGATGATATGAAAGAAACGCTGGCCGAAGCCAAGGGCGTTGGACTGGCCGCGCCGCAGGTGGGCATTCTCCGCCGCGTGATCATCATTGACATGGGCGACGGCCCCATCGAAATGATCAACCCCGAAATTATCGAACGCAGGGGCGAGCAGGAATGCATGGAAGGCTGTCTTTCCATCCCCGGTCAGTGGGGCATTCTCAAACGTCCCGAATACGTCAGAATGCGCTATCGCGACCGCAACGGCGATTTGTACGAGATCGAGGGAGAGGGACTCTTTGCCTCCTGCGCCAGCCACGAAACCGACCATCTTGACGGCACGCTTTACATTGACAAGGTCATCCGCATGGTGGATCCCTCCGAGCTGGAGGAGCAGGAAGAAGAAAACGGAGAAGAGCAGGAAGCATAATTTTGCCGTTTTCGGTCAAGACAGTAAAGAAAGCGTTACTTTCAAAGGAAGAAGGTGCATTCCAATGAGATTGATATTTATGGGAACTCCCGATTTTTCCGCGCCCGCCATTGATGCGCTGCTGGCAGCGGGGCATGAAATCGCGGCGGTGTTCTCGCAACCCGACAAGCCCAAGGGCAGAGGCTACACCCTGACCCCGCCGCCTGTCAAGGTCAAGGCGCTGGAGCACGGCATTCCCGTCTATCAGCCTACCACGATGAAGGACGGCGAGGCGCTGCAAATCTTCAAGGACATTCAGCCCGATGTGGCAGTGGTTATCGCTTACGGCAAGATTCTGCCCAAAGAAATCCTTGAAGCGCCGAAGTACGGCTGCATTAATGTCCACGCGTCGCTGCTGCCGAAGTACCGCGGCGCGGCGCCGATTCAGTGGAGCGTCATTGACGGCGAGTCCAAGACAGGCGTGACGACCATGCAGATGGATGTGGGGCTTGACACGGGCGATATGCTCATGAAGTGCGAGACGGCGATTGACCCGGACGAAACGGCGGGTCAACTGCACGACCGTCTTTCCCTGATGGGCGCAAAGCTGATTGTCGATACGCTGGCGGCGCTGGAACAGGGCGCGCTTATGCCCCAAAAGCAGGACGACAGCCAGAGCTGCTACGCCAAAATGCTCACCAAGGAGCTGTGCGCGGTGGATTGGCACAGGAGCGCCAAGGAGATACACGATCAGATTCGGGGACTTTCTCCGTGGCCGGTGGCCACCGCTGTGCTGGAGGGCAAGAAGCTGAAACTTCACCGTTCCGCCATGGCGGCGCAAGACAGCGAGACGGCGGCGTGCGGCGAAATCATCTCGCTCGACCCGCTCACCGTGCAGTGCGGTGAGGGCGCGGTGGAACTTCTCGAAATCCAGGCGGAAGGGAAAAAGCGCATGAACGCGCAGGATTATCTCAGAGGACACCAAATCACAACAGGGACGATTTTACAATAGAAAGGATGGCTAAAATATGTTTGAAGCATTGACCCTGCTTGCGCAGGGCGCACAACAATACAGCGACACCAACAACGCGATGATTGGCGGCGGCTATTACGGATTCGGCATTGATTACTATTATATTCTGCTGGTCATTCCCGCCATGATCATCGCCCTCATCGCGCAGGCGAGAGTCAAGTCGGCGTATAACAAATACGCCAAAATCCCCAATTCACGCGGTTTGACGGGCGCTCAGGCGGCGCGCATGATTCTCGACAGCCACGGACTCCATTATGTGCCGATCACCATGGTGCAGGGACAGCTCACCGATAATTTCAATCCCACCACCAACACGGTCAATCTTTCGCCCGATGTGTACAGCGGCACCTCCATTGCCTCCATCGGCATTGCGGCGCATGAGGTGGGACACGCCATCCAGCACGCGGAGCATTATTTTCCCAACAAGGTGCGTTCCGCGATTATTCCCATTACCAATTTCGGTTCCAGCATTTCCATGTTCCTCATTCTGATCGGACTGGTGCTGAGCCAGATGCTCTGGCTTGCCTATCTCGGCGTGATTCTCTACTCCACCGTGACCGTCTTCCAGCTTGTCACGCTGCCGGTGGAATTCAACGCCAGCGCCCGCGCCATGAAGCAGATTCGTTCGCTCGGCATCGCCAGCGACGAGGACGCCAAGGGCGTGCGCAAGGTGCTGACCGCGGCCGCTATGACCTATGTGGCGGCGCTGATTACTTCGCTTGCCAGCCTGCTGCGCATCTTCCTCATCGTCAGCGGCGGCAGAAGCAGAAGAAGATGACCATGACAGAACATCCGAACCGGAAGCAGCCTGCTCCTGTTTCCCCCAATCCGCGCATGACTGCCTACAAGGTGCTCATGCGCGTGGAGGGGGAGGGCGGCTACTCGAATATCGCCCTGAACGCGGCTCTGAACGGCGTCAAGCTGGAGCCGCGCGACAAGGCGTTTGTCACCAAGCTGGTCTACGGCGTACTCGAAAACGTCGGTTACCTTGACCATGTTATAAGCAGCTATACCAAGGACGGCGCGCGGCTGGAACCGGAAGTCCGCTGCCTGCTGCGCATGGCTGTTTATCAGATGGCCTTTCTCGACACGCCCGACGCGGCGGCGGTCAACGAGAGCGTCAAGCTGGCGAAAAAACTGAAGCTGTTCCGCGCCACGGGCTTTATCAACGGACTGCTGCGTCATTTCATCCGCGACGGCAAGCAGGTCAGTCTGCCCGACCGACAAAAAGACCCGCTGCTCTATCTCTGTGTGCGGTATTCCTGCCCGATGTGGCTGGTAGAATTGTGGAGCAAGGCATACGGCATTGCCGTTTGTGAGAAGCTTCTCCCGACCCTTGCCGAACGTCCGCCCCTCTTCGCGCGGGTGAATACCGTCATCACCACATCCGACGCGCTCCAAGCGTCCTTTGCGGACAGCGGCGTGAAAGCGGCGGCTTCGCAGGTTCTGCCCGACTGCCTGCTGCTGGAAAGCACCGGCGCGGTGAGGGAGTTGCCGCCCTATGCGCGGGGCGAATTCCATGTGCAGGACGGCTCGTCGCAGCTCTGCTGTCTGCTTGCTTCCCCCAAAAGCGGCGACGTGGTTTACGACGTTTGCGCCGCGCCCGGCGGCAAGTCGTTCACGCTGGCGGAGCTGATGGGGGACAAGGGGCAGGTAGTTTCCTGCGACCTGCATCCCCATCGCGTCAAGCTGATTGCGGACGGCGCGGCCCGTCTGGGATTGCACTGTATCACGGCACGGGTGCGGGACGCGCTGGCGGAAAACGTTGAAACAGACTGCGCCGATCTGGTGCTGTGTGACGTTCCCTGTTCGGGGCTGGGCATCATCCGCCGCAAGCCTGACATCAAGCAGAAAGCGCAGGAGGAAATCGGACAGCTTCCGGCGCTGCAATCCGAGATTCTGGAGAATGCCGCAAAGCTGGTCAAGCCCGGCGGTCGGCTGATTTACTCCACCTGCACGCTGCATCCCGCCGAAAACGGCGACGTGATAGGGGCATTTCTGCAAAAGCACCCGGAATTCGAGCCTTGCGCGCTGCATTTGCCGCAGGGAATCGAGCGGGTCATACACGAACCCGATTATATGCTCACGGTGTTCCCCTTTATAGCGGATACCGACGGATTCTTTATTTCCGCCGTGAGAAGAAAAACATAAAACACAGATAAAAAGGAGCTGAGTGCATTTGGAGGACAAGGCGGACATCAAATCCATGACCAAGCCTGAAATGGTCGAGAGCTTCCGCGGGCTGGGACTGCCGAAATTCCGCGCCGATCAGGTGTATGGCTGGCTCCAGGCAAAAGGCGCGGAATCTTTTGACGAAATGACCAATATTTCCAAGGATTTGCGCAGCACATTGTTACAAAATTATTACATCTACGGCGTAACCATTGAAAAAAAGCTGGTTTCGGCGTATGATGGTACCATAAAATACCTGTTTCGCCTGCATGACGGAGAATACATCGAGAGCGTTGTCATGCAGTATCACCACGGCTACACCATCTGTATTTCCACGCAGGCGGGCTGCCGGATGGGCTGCAAATTCTGCGCCACGGGCATGGGGGGACTTGCCAGAAACCTGCATCCCTCCGAAATGCTGTCACAGATCACCACGGCGCAGCGGGACAACGACATCCGCATATCCAACATCGTTCTTATGGGAATGGGCGAGCCGCTCGATAATTTTGACAACGTCATGCGCTTTCTGGAGCTGGTTTCCGATCGGGACGGCGTGGGCATCGGTATGCGGCACATTTCGCTTTCCACCTGCGGCGTGGTGGATAAAATCAACCGTCTCATCGAGATGAAGCCGCAGTTTACGCTGTCGATTTCACTGCACGCGCCCAACGATGAACTACGCGGCGAGATGATGCCCATCAACAACAAATGGAAGGTCGATGAGCTGCTCGAAGCCTGCCGCCGATACGCGGAGGCGACCCACCGACGCATCTCATTTGAATATTCGCTCATTAAGGGGAAAAACGACACCGACGCCTGCGCCCGTGAACTGGCGCAGAAACTAAAGGGTATGCTCTGTCATGTCAACCTCATTCCGGTCAACACGGTAAAGGGAAATTCCTATGAGCGTTCATCCCCCAAGCAGATACAACAGTTTATCAAGATACTCGAGGCGCGGGGCATTACCGCCACTGTCCGCAGAACCTTGGGCGCTGACATCAACGCGTCCTGCGGTCAACTGCGCCGCAAGCAAAAGGAGGAATCCGATGGAAATATTCAGTAAAACGGATACCGGCATGGTCAGAAGCTCCAACCAGGACGCGGCGCTTCACGGCACATTTGCCGACGGCAACGTCTGGGCCATCGTGTGCGACGGCATGGGCGGCGCCAACGGCGGCAACGTGGCGAGCAGCACGGCGGTGCAGGAGATTGCCGAGAGAATTGCCGCCAACTACGAGAGCGGCATGACGGGCAACGAATTGCGCGAATTGCTGGGGCGTGCCATCAATGCCGCCAATATCAAGGTATATATTCAGGCGCAGGAGGATTTGTCTCTGCGCGGCATGGGCACCACCGTGGTGGCGGTCATTGTCTGCGGCCGGACGGCGTACATTGCCCATGCGGGAGACAGCCGCGCCTATCTGTATGCCCGCGGCGATCTGCGGCAGCTCACCACCGATCATTCCGTGGTGCAGGTGATGGTGGACCGCGGCGAGCTGACCGAAGCGGAGGCACGGGTACATCCCCGCAAAAATCTGATCACCCGTGCGCTGGGCGTCAAGCCGAGGCTGGATATTGATTACTGTGAGTGCCCCGTCACAGACGGCGACATTATCCTGCTTTGCAGCGACGGTTTGTCCAATTACGCGGACGAACGGGAAATGTATAAGATACTCTATTCATACAGCGGCCAGGAAGCGGTTGACAAGCTGGTGGACAAAGCAAATGCCAACGGCGGCGGCGACAATGTGACGGCGGTTGCCGTTTACTGCTGAAAGCGATAAGGAGTGAAAACAAGAATGGATAAATATATCGGAAAAGTCCTGGACGGAAGATACGAAATTCTTGAAGAAGTCGGCAACGGCGGCATGGCCGTGGTCTATAAGGCAAAGGATTTTGACACCGGCGCGATTGTGGCGGTTAAGATTCTGCGGGAAGAATATCTGGACAACGAGGAATTCTGCCGTCGGTTCCGCAATGAGTCCCGCGCCATTGCGCTGCTCAATCACCCGAACATTGTCAAAATCTTCGACGTGTGCAACAGCCCCACGCTGCAATACATCGTCATGGAATACATTGACGGCATTTCGCTCAAGGATTACATCGAGCAGCAGCGCGTCGTCCGCGTCAAGGAAGCGGTGCATTTCACGACGCAGATTCTGCGCGCGCTCATGCATGCCCATTCCAAGGGCATCGTTCACCGCGACATCAAACCGCAGAATATCATGCTGCTGCCTAACGGCCGCATTAAAGTGACCGATTTCGGCATTGCGCGTCTTGCCAACAGCCAGACCAGCACGATCACCGACAAGGCCATCGGCTCGGTGCATTACATTGCCCCCGAACAGGCGAGAGGCGCCGTCACCGACGCGCGCGCCGACCTGTATTCCGTGGGCGTGATGCTTTACGAAATGCTGACGGGCAAGCTGCCCTTTGAAGCCAACAGCGCGGTGTCCGTGGCGGTCATGCAGTTACAGGCCGACCCCAAAATGCCGAGGCAGATCAATCCCAACATTCCGGTGGGTCTGGAAGAAATCACCATGCAGGCCATGCAGAAAGACCCCGCCAGACGATACCAGAGCGCGGCGGAGATGCTGGAAGATATCGAGAATTTCAAGCTCAACCCCGGCATTAAATTTGACTATCGGTATGTTGTCGAGGACAACAGCCGTTACCGCAAAGCGGTGGAAACCGTCAAAAAGACAGAGGCGGCCGCCGAGGAGGAGTACAAAAGCCCCGTCATTCCCGTGCTGACCGGTATCGCGACGGCGTTTGTACTGGTGGCGATTGTGTTTGTGGTCATCTTTATTGACGCGAGCGGCATTCTCAAAAAGAACAACAGTGAGCAGTCGGAGCTGCCGAACTTTGTCGGTCAGGTGTATAACGATGTGATTCAGAGCGACAAATACAGCTATGAATTCGTGCCGGTGGAGAAATTCAGCAGCGAGATCTCGCAGGGCGTCATTATGGAGCAGACTCCCAAGCCGGGCAAGAGAGTTTATGCCAATTCCCGCGTGGTGCTCTATGTCAGCCAGGGCCCCGAGCGCCTGATGGTGCCGGATTACCAGAATATGACCTTTGTGCAGTACACCCAGCTTCTCACGCAGCAGGGACTTGCCTATATCGAAATGCCGGTGTATGATGACCAGATTCCGGTGGATATTGTCTGCAATACCAATCCCCAGCCGCGTGAGGAAGTGCAGGTGGGCGATGTGATCGAGGTTTACTACAGCCTCGGTTCCAAGAGCGAAGAGCTGGTGATGTCCAACTTTGTGAATATGCCGTATGTGACAGCCAAGAGCCAGCTCACATCCATGGGCATTACGGTGGCGGACGCGACGAGCGTTGACAGCAACAAGCCGGAAGGCACCATTATTTCGCAGGAACCCTCTCTCGGCACCAAGCTGACCAAGGATACCGTCGTCAAATTCACCATCAGCAACGGCAAAGCGCCCGCATCCACCGTGTCGATGGAAATTGAACTTCCCGAAAACAGCACGCAGGATGTGACCATTGAGGTATTCCTCGACGGCGTTTCCATCAAGGCGGCAAAAGTTTCCCTTGCCTCGCAGAACAGCTATTCCATCAAGCTGACCGGTTCCGGCACACAGGTGGTCAATGTCACCCTCAACGGAAAGAATTTCAAGGACTACTCGGTGAATTTCAAAAACGGCAAATACAAAGTGACCAAGGAACATGACATTTCATGGCTGACCGACGCCGCCGATGACAATACGGTCGGGTGACACAGCCGATGAAAGAGAAAACGTCACAGCAGCTCCAGGGCAGAATACTCAAAGGAATCGGCGGCTTCTATTATGTGGAAGCCGACGGGGTGACGGTGGAATGCCGCGGACGCGGCGTGCTGCGCGGCAAAGGCGGTCGCTCGGAGCGGGTGACGCCTTTGGCGGGCGACCGCTGCGAAATCACGGTACATCCGGACGGACTCGCCAGTCTCGACCGGGTGCTGGAGCGGCGCAACTTTCTGCTGCGTCCTCCGCTGGCCAATCTGGATAATCTGTTCATCGTGGTTTCGATGTGCGACCCGTCCCCCAATCCCCTGACGGTAGATCGCCTGATTTCTCTCGCGGAGTACAAGGGGATCGAACCCGTCATCGTACTGACCAAGCTGGACAAGGCGGAGGAAGACGGCTTCGGGGAACTCTACCGCAAAGCAGGATTCACCGTGATAGCGGCGGATTACGGCGGCGACAGGGCATTCCTCGATGAGATCCGCGCCGTGATGAAAGATAAAATCAGCGCGTTCGCGGGCAATACGGGCGTGGGGAAATCCACGCTGCTCAACGCGCTCTGTTCCTCGCTTCACCGCGAGACGGGGGAAACCAGCAAAAAGCTGGGACGCGGCAGGCATACCACCCGTGAGACAGAGCTGTTCCCGCTGGATTTCGGCGGCAAGATTGCGGACACGCCGGGATTTTCGTCGTTTGACGGCGAATTTGCCGAGGTGGTCTACAAGGAGGATTTGCCCGACACGTTCCGCGAATTTGCGGAATATGAGGGACAGTGCCGTTTTACGGGCTGCTCCCACACCTGTGAAAAGGGCTGCGCTGTCTTGGAGGCCGTGCGGCAGGGAAATATTGCGCCGTCGCGGCACGACAGCTATGTGGCGCTTTACAATGAAGTCAAGGATATCAAGGAATGGGAAAAGAAAAAGCCGGCCCGATAACGGCGGGTTTCCGCCATTCCTGCAAGGAATGAAACAGTAACCATGAAGTGTGTGATTATCGCAGGCGGAGACATTTCCGACTATGATAAAATGAAACAGTACATCGACGAGGGAGACTACATCATTGCCGCTGACAGCGGCCTGAGGCACCTGGCGCCGCTGGGCGTGACGTGTGACGAGCTGATCGGTGATTTTGATTCCCTCGGATATATTCCCGACAATGCCACAGAGGTGTACCCTTGCGAAAAAGACGACACCGACGCCATGCTGGCGGTCAAGCACGGACTGCTCAAAGGGATGGATTATTTTGTGATATTGGGCGGTCTGGGAGGACGGCTCGATCATACGATGGCCAACATCGCCGCACTGGAATATCTCAGAACCCACGGCGCGAGCGGCCTCCTGGCGGATGAAAACACCACAGTCCGCGTGTTCGGCGCGGGGCAGCAGGTGGTGCCGCTGCTCGGCGAGGGGTATTTTTCGGTGTTTCCCTATGGCGGCGGGTCGGTGGTTGTGAGCATGAGCGGTGTGCAGTACCCGGCGGAGCGGCTGCGGCTGCATTCGTATTTCCCGATGGGGGTCAGCAACCGCGTGACCGACCGGGCGGCGTTTGCCATGACAATTCATGAGGGCATGGCGCTGGTGGTGGAGTGCCGGATGGGGTAACGACGCGGCGGAGAAAAATTTGTCACACATTCGCGGCGGCGGCGTATGATGATAGTGACAGCGATAAAGACGCTGAATCCATCACATACGGAGGTAATACTTATGAAGATCGTCGTCGTCAGAAGTCCCAAAATGCTCGGAGGTATTCTCAGACTGATGTTTGGCATCAAGAAAGAGGCCTGACGGCGTGCCATTGCCGCCGTTTACCGCAAGAAAAACAGAAGACCGTTCCGGAAAGGCGCGTTGCTTTTCCGGAACGGCTTTTTCTTTGAAAAGACGCTTGACAAATCTATCAGTCTGATATATAATATATATCAGACTGATAGATAAAGACGGAGGAAATCAAAAATGGCAACGGAGAAGAAGATGGACTGCGTGATTCTCGGATTTCTCAGCGACGGCGAGGCGACGGGGTATGAAATCAAAAAACGCATTGACACGGTGCTGCAATTTTTCTGGAGCGCGAGCTACGGCAGCATTTATCCTACCCTGAGCGAACTGGTCAGATGCGGATATGCCGTCAGTCGCGAGATTACCGACGGCGGACGGAGCAAGATTCTCTACACCATCACCGACGAGGGACGGGCGGTTCTGTCCCGGTGGCTCATGCAGCCTGCCGAACGGGACGAGCTGCGCAGTGAGACGCTGCTCAAGCTGTTCTTTGGCAAAGAGGGCGGCGAGGAACAGGCGGCGCTGCATATCCGGGCATTCCGCGCCAAAATACAAAGCGGACTGGAGGAACTGCTGGTGTATGAAAAAGTGCTGCGCTCCTGCCTGCACGACGACCCTGCCCACCGCTATTATCTGGCCACTGTGACCTTTGGCATCAAGACCTATCGCGCATGGCTCGAATGGGCGGATGAGAATGCCGAGTGGAAGGATGTGACGGCGAAATGACAGAAACCATCAGAAAATGCAGTGAAAAACATCCGCTGCTGTTTTCCTTGGCGGTCTTTGGTCTTGTCATGCCCGTAACATGGGGCATCATAACGCCGTGGGTAGAACGAATGCCGACGGTTTGGGGCGGCACTGTCAAATATACACTGAGTTTGCTGGCGGTTATCGGAATCTGCCTTGCCGTGTATGGGAGACTACCGTTTACGGTCGGCGGCAAGGGATTTGTCCGGGGGCTGTTCGGTTTCGGCTTGCTGGGGGTGATCTGTGCGGCGATGGCGTTTCTTTTCAGCTATCAAACGCCAGTGACCCTGCCGTCAGTTGGCACGGTGACAGGGTTCACGCTCTACAGTCTTGCCATTGCGCTGAGCGAGGAATTTTTGTTTCGCGGACTGATACTCAGCCGGCTGCTTTACGCGTGGCGGGACAGACGCGGATTTCTCTGGTGGTCGGTGACGGCTTGTTCCGTGCTGTTCGGGCTGCGTCACCTGCTCAATCTCATTGAAAAACCGTATGCCCCGGTGTTTACCGTGGGACAGGTGGTGTTTACCTTCCTGGCGGGCTTTTATCTTTGCGCGGTGTATCTGCGCACGGAAAATCTCTGGGTGTGCGTGTGCATTCACTTTGCCGAGGATTTTCTCACCGGATTCTGGGCTTTGTTTGTTTCGTCGGCGGGGCGGAGCGATGCTTCCGTCGGGAATATGGCGCTGCTTTGCGCCGTGCATTCGGTCTACGTGATTTTCGGCGTGCTGATGCTGCGGGACAAGCATTTTTCTTATCAACCAATTGACAAAGGAGACGGGCAACTATGAAACGACTGATTCTTTACTATTCTCTCACCGGGCACACGCGTGCTGCCGCGGAGCAGCTGGCGGCGCAGACCGCAGCTACCCTCTGCGAGATTCGCACGGTCAAGCCTATGCCGACCTCCCGCTTTTCGCAGATCATGTATGGCGGCATGCTGTCCTCGTTCGGGATTTGTCCTAAGCTGGCGAATGAACCGCCGGCGGCGGAGGATTTTGACGAAATCATTTTAGGACTGCCCGTTTGGGCGGGCAAGTGTGCCGCGCCGATCAGGACGCTGCTGAAAAGGAAGGAGCTTTGCGACAAGGTGACGGCGGTCTTTACTTACAGCGGCAGCGGGGACAACAGCGGCTGCGTGCGGCAATTGCGGCAGTGGCTCCCTCATCTGAGAGAAACCGTATCGCTGACCGACGAAAGCAATCCCCTCTCCGCGGAGAACGACCAGAAATGGAGCGCCTTTACAGAAGCGGTTCTCGCTGAAAAAGAGGTGCGTTCATAAAATAGTCACATTCTTTCCTGACCAATCTGTTACAATGACAGTATCATCAGGAAAGGAATGAAACGATATGAGAAAACCATTCATCCAATCGCTGGGGTTGCTGCTGGCTGGCGTGATGCTGCTGGCCATGGCGGGCTGTTCGGCGCTGGACAATTTCATTTCCCCCTCGGATTGGCAGGCAAAGGGGAAAGGAATGCTGGACAACCGAAAGACAATCTCCGATTCCGACGTGAAGCAGCCGGAGCGAATTGACATTCTCATCGAGGCGCTGGATAAGAAAGACGCGGCGCAGTTCAAGAGCGTGTTTTCCGAGACCGCTCTGGAACTGGCGGATGATATGGACAGGGGCATTGAATACATCTTCGGTCTTTACCGTGGCTCCTATGTCAAAACGGTGTACCAGAATTATTCCTCCACCAAAAGTTACGGCGAAAAAAACACGGTCTGCGTGGATTCGGTTTATGTCATTCAGACCACCGAGAGCTTTTACCGCATCTGCTATACCGTCTGGACGGTGCAGGAGAAGAACCCCCGCTCGGTCGGCATCTACAGCCTGTTTTTGGAGGAATGCGAAGAAGACAAAAGGGGTGCAGGCGGCGGCTCGATCTTTGCGGGCATCACCTATCCCGAACGCGAAGCCGCCGAGATAGCGGCGGCGGGGATTGCCAACACCATGATCTGGCGGGACGGGGAAAGGCTGCGCGCCGTGCTGTCGGACGAGCTTCTAGCCAAACCGGGGACAGACGCGAAAATTCGCGCGTTTGCGGAGGAATACAGCAGCATCAATCCCTCCACCGTGGGGGATTCATGGGTTCGTGTGAGCTCGGATAAAGTGGAAGGCTATTATGTCGCCAATACCAAACCGCGCGTCTGCGCGTATTTCTTCATGTCGAAAGAACAGCCGGACAAAATGGGCGGCATGAAAGTGACGCTGATCCGAGAGGGAAAGACGTTTACCGACTATTCTCTCAAATCGGACGAGATAGATCTGCTTTTCCCGGAATCCCATATGTAGACAACAGCCCCGAAAGGAGCGGATTTTCGTCCGTTCCCTTCGGGGCTGTTTTTTTGGTGTTTTATCGCGGCGGTTTATTTCTGAATGTAGCCGCTGACGGCTTTGGTGTACATATCGTCCGTGATGCTCTGGTACCTGTCGCCCGAATAATCATCGGCAAAGCCGTTGTAAGCTCTGTAGACGTCGCCTGTTTCGGTGTCATACACTCTTTCATAGCCCAGGGTGGCGTCACTCTGCTTCTGGCTGATGATGTCATAGGAATTGCTTCTCTTTTCCCATGAATCCATAATCATATCGGACGTCTGGTCATAAATCTGCTGATTGGCGCGGATGGTGGAGGTCAGCACCTTTTCTTCGCCGTTGAAGCCGTCGAGAAACGCCTGACTGAACGCGATGGTGCTGAAACAGTAGTCCATGATGCCCTGCCAGTTGTTGAAATCCTCGTCGGGCGCTGTCATAAAGAGAATGTTGTAGACATTCAGCGGCGCGACATCCACCTGCGGACTGGTCAGATCAAACATATTGGTGCTGATATTATAGGTGCCGGAGGACATGACAGTGGAGGTAAACAACCCCTGCATGAGTTTGTCGCCATTTGTAAAGGTGGCTCGAAGCAGATCGCCGCCCAAGTTCACCTGTCCCAGATTGTCAATGACCTTGAAATCATTCAGATAGGGGAAGTATTCCTGTTTCAGCTCGTTTTGGTTGGAAAACTTGACGTTTTTGTTCCAGACCTTGTAAAAGGCTTCGGTCGTCTGCGGGTCAATGGGGGTCAGCTTGGAAAAGGCCGCGTCCGGATAATAGCTGGCAAAGGTTTTGCGCGCCTTTTCGCTCTTCAAAAAGCCCTCCTGCTTTAAGCCGAAGAAGAACATGTAATCGGTGTTGTTGGGATTGTATACCTTGAAAGTATAATGGATATAATCAACCGGCGCAATCTGAACCGCCCAGCCGGAAGGAATTTTGAGGCTGACCAGTCCGTTGTTGTAGTCGTCGTAGGTGATGGCGCTGGTTTCACTCGGGACGATCCGGACGGTTTCTCCGTTGACCTTGATGGTGTTTTTGGGGGTACGGGGGGTGCCGCTGCCTGAGTCGTCATCATCACAGGCGACCGCACAGAAGAGCATGGCAAGGCAAAGCAGCACACTGCATAAGCGGAACAAACGACGTTTCATAATAATCACTCCGATTTATCAAAATAAAAAAATATGATTGGGATGCGGGAGATAGATACGCGGTTTTTGCTTAAAGAGATTTGCCGGATAGAGAACCAAGTGGGAAGAAAAGCATTAATAGGCGGCGAGCAATTCCTTGACCAGCGCCTGGATTTCGTCCGCGGCGCTATCGGTGGGAACTTTCTTCTGCACCGATTTGTCGCGGGTGGAGAGTTCCACGACGCTGTCTTTCATATTGCGCGGGCTGACGACGGCTCTCACCGGAATGCCGAGCAGATCGCTGTCGGAGAACATCACGCCGGGGCGCACGTTGCGGTCGTCGTAGATCACCTCGACGCCGCGCTTTTGCAGCTCGTCATAGAGACTGTCGGCAAAGGCCCTGCACTGTTCGTCGTCGGAACGCACGCAGCAGAGATTGACCTGCCAGGGCGCGATGGAGATCGGCCAGATGGGGCCGTAATCGTCATGATGGGCTTCGCAGACCGATGCGGCCAGACGACCCACGCCGATGCCGTAGCAGCCCATGATGGGATAGTGCATTTCGCCCTCGCTGTCTACATACTGCATATTCATGGACTGGGTGTATTTGGTGCCGAGCTGGAAGATGTTGCCCACCTCGATGCCGCGGGAGATTTCCAGCGTCTTTTTGCCGCAGCAGGGGCAGGTGCCGCCGACGAACGCCTTGGCAAAGTCGCGGTATTCCACTTCGCCGAAGTCACGCGCCATGTTGAAATTGACATAGTGGTAATCGGTTTTGTTGCCGCCGCAGGGGAAGTTGGTCATGCCGATCAGGGAGTTGTCGTAGAGAACGGTCACGCCTTCGGGCAGACCCTTGGGGCCGATGAAGCCCGCCGCAATGCCGCTTTCTTCGGTGATGACCGCCGGATGAATGTCGCAGCCGAGGAAGTTGGTGACCTTGGTTTCGTTCACGTCGAGGTCGCCGCGCAGGAAGATGATGATGTAGGTGTCATCCATATTGCGCTGATACACCACGGCTTTGCAGGTCTTTTCGGGGGTGGTGCCGAGGAACGCGCAGAGATCGTCGATGGTGTGCGCGTCGGGGGTGTGAACCAGCCCGCATTCTTTCAGTTCCGTGTCGGGGGTGTTGTCGGTAATGCACTCGGCGGCCTCCATGTTGGCGCTGTAACCGCAGTCGCGGCAAAGCACGATGGAATCCTCACCCACGGGGGTGAGCAGCATGAATTCATGCGACACGCTGCCGCCCATCATGCCGGAGTCGGACTTGACGGAGATGGTTTCGGGAATACCGGCGCGGGCGAAGATACGCTCGTAGGCCTTGTGGCAGCGGTCATAGTACTGTTCGAGGTCTTCCTGCGAGGTGTGGAAAGAATACGCGTCTTTCATGGTGAATTCGCGCACGCGGATCATGCCGGCGCGGGGACGCGCTTCATCGCGGAACTTGGTCTGAATCTGATAGATCATGAAAGGGTATTTGGTGTAGGTGGTGGCATAGTCGCGCACCAGATGAACGGCGGCTTCCTCGTGGGTCATGCCGAGCACCATGGGCGTGCCGTTTCTGTCTTTGAAGCGAAGCAGCTCGCTGGCGATGGAGTTGTAGCGCCCCGATTCTTCCCACAGACTGCCGGGCATGACGACAGGGAAAAGCACTTCCTGGCCGTCGATCGCGTCCATTTCCTCACGGATGATGTTCTCGATCTTTCGGAGAATGCGCTTGAGCGGCATATACTGCGAGTAAATACCGCTCGCCATGAATTTCATGTAGCCGCCGCGCACCATCAGCGCGTGGCTGTCGATGGAGCATTCGGCGGGTCTTTCTTTGAATCGGTCGCCGACCAGTTTGTCAAGTTTCATTGGAATCGTTCCTCCTGCAAATAGAAAAGTAATAAGATGATAAAAATAAAACCGCCCCGAAACGCCTTGGTATATCTGAAAAATACCCAAGCGGATCGGGGCGGATTCTAAGCCTAAAAAATCCGTGTTACCACCCGAATTCATCCGGCGTATTTTTCTGAAATATACGTCCGTGATGCTCTCGTCGCCCCATAACGCGGGGAAATCGTCGGAAATTACCGTCCCGCCGTTTGACGCGGCAGACGTTCTCACCGAAGCTCTGGGAATGGGGTTCACTTTCTTCCGACAAAGCCTTTCACCGCGCGGCTTCTCTCTGGGGTCGGATGGGAAAAGGAAATGGTTCCCGTCATGGCTGTTGTTTTCTATTACGGATTCATTTTACACCATAATTTCTCCAAGGTCAAGAGGATTATGGAAAAAAGAAAAAATCAACAAGGTGGGGGGTGGGGCTATTTAAAAATAATTTTAAATACTTCTTGACAGGGAACGCACTTTGTGGTAGAATCTATTTAAAGAATATTTTAAATACTTTCATAGCAGGTGTTAGCCCATGGGTGAATCGAATCTTTTCAAGGTGCTGTCCGACAGGCAGCGCCGCGATATTCTGGTCATGCTCAGGAAAGGACGCATGAGCGCGGGAGAAATCGCGGAAGCACTACAGATCACACCCGCCGCTCTGTCCTATCATCTCCGGCTGCTCAAAAGTGCCGATCTGGTGATGGAGTACAAATATAAAAATTATGTCTATTATGAAATCAACACCTCCGTCCTGCAGGAGCTGATTCTGTGGGTGGAGCAGTTTGGGGGAATGGGACAATGAAAACAGCCAAAAGAATCCTGTGGATCACGGCGTTTGTTTCGCTGGTCGGTACGGCGGCCGTGCTGCCGCTGATGCCTGACCGCGTGCCGATGCATTACAACGCGGCGTGGGAAATCGACAGATGGGGGAGCAGATACGAAAACCTTCTTTTGCCGCTGATGACCATCGGCATGGCGCTGTTTTTCGCGGCGCTGGCTTCCTTTTATGAAAGGAAATCCACAGAAAACACGGAGGACAAGGAAAGCGTGCAGGCGGCGTCCAATGCCAAGGTAATGTGGATTGTCGGCGCGGCGGTGACCGTGTTTTTTACCGCGATGCAGGGCATGATTCTGTATGCGGCTTACCGAGGGGCGGCTTCGGACGGGTCGGCACAGGCGGAGAATATTTCCAGAGTCACGTTTGTGCTGACAGGCGCTTTGTATATCGTGCTGGGCAATTATATGCCCAAAACCAGAAGGAACAGCACGGTAGGCCTGCGGGTGTCGTGGAGCATGTACAACGACGCCACATGGCGCAAATGCAACCGATTCGGCGGCATTGTGATGATGCTCACGGGTGTGGCGACGATGGTGACCGCGCTGCTGGCCGATGTGCTGCCTACGGTATTTCTTATGCTGGGCTATCTTATGGCGGCGACGGCAATCATGCTGATGTATGCCCGCCGCGTGTATCGGGCGGAAATCCGGAGCGGGGGAAAAGAGGGAAATCCGTAACAGCCTTCGTTTAACTTGACGGTCATAATATTGATTTTTTAAAAAATAAAGTGGCATTTGATTTGGAATGGAATAGCAAGGATCAGACGTTTGACCGTGATTTGTTGGCCATGCGGACTTATTTTGACTGCGGCATCATTGATGTGGGGATTATTGTAACCCGATCAGAAGAATTGAACGATATATTTCGCAGTATTGGCATTTTGAAGAAATATGGCGCTTCTACTACCTGGATGGGAAAGCTTACCGACCGTTTGGATTCGCGCAGAAACGGCGGATGTCCGATATTGGCTGTCGGAATAAAGAAATCTTGTATTGAGGACTGCTGAAATGACAACTTTAGAAGAAACAATTGCCGATTTTAAGGCGTTTACAGATGGAAAAAAATACCGCACGATTTATGCGGATCCCCCGTGGCAGTTTCAGAACCGAACCGGAAAAGTTGCGCCGGAGCATAAGCGGCTGAACCGATATGCCACAATGGATTTGGAAAGCATTATGTCGCTGCCCGTTTCAGAGGTGGCGGAAGAAAAATGTCATTTATATTTATGGGTTCCCAATGCGCTTTTGCCGGAAGGACTTGCGGTGATGAAAGCATGGGGGTTTGAGTACAAAACCAATCTGGTGTGGGAAAAGGTAAGAAAGGACGGTCAGCCTGACGGCAGAGGCGTCGGCTTTTATTTTCGCAACGTGACAGAAATTTTGCTTTTTGGCATCAAAGGAGACAAAAACCGAACCTTGCAGCCTGGAAGGTCACAGGTGAATCTGATAAGATCCATGAAGCGGGAACACAGCAGAAAGCCTGATGAATTTGTCGATTTGATAGAGGCTTGTTCTTATGAACCGCGGCTTGAATTGTTTGCCCGGGGCAATCGTGACGGCTGGGATATGTGGGGGAATCAAGCGGTGGATGACTATGAACCTGATTGGCAAACGTATGCCAACCATACGGTGGCTGTAAAAAAATAACAAAAAAGGTCTCGGTGCGTGTGGCGATGCACCGGGACCTTTTTTCGTTTAGTCAAAACACATCGAGCGGCGAGGTGTCTTTTTCCAGCCTGTCCCGCGTGTCGATGAATCGGATGGCTTTGCCCGTTCCGAGCGCGACGCATTGGGCGGCGTCGGTGGCAACGGTGACGCTGAGCTTGGTGCGCTCCGCGATGAGCCGGTCGATGCCGTAGAGCTTTGCGCCGCCGCCTGTCAGCGTAATGCCGCCGCTGAGAAGATCTCCGGCGAGCGCGGGAGGCGTTTCCTCCAGCGTATGCTGCACGGCGCGGCAGATGTGAATGGCGGGTTCTTCAAAGGCTTCCAGAATATCCTCAGAGGTGAGCTGAATCATGTCGGGCATGCCCGTTTTGGCATTCCGACCTTTAGCGGTGACGGTGAGCACGGCTTCGCGCGGTATCACGCAGCCCGCCTCCCGCTTGATGAGTTCCGCTGTGCGGGGGCCGATGAGCAGGTCAAACCGCTGACGGATGTAGTCGATCAGCGCTTCGTTGAAGGAATGTCCCGCGTATTTGACCCAATGGGAGGTGGCCGTGCCGTTGAGCGTAAGCACGCCGATGTCCGTGGTGCCGCCGCCGATGTCGCAGACGATGCGCCCGCGGGGCTGGGAAATATCCACTCCCGCGCCCAGCGCCGCCGCCACGACGGTTTCGATCAGATAAACCCTGCGCGCGCCGGCCGCCCGCAGCGATTCCACGACTTCGCTTTTTTCCACTTCCGACACGCCCGACGGAACGCACACCACCACGCGCGGCATAAAGATTTTGTTGCCGCAGACCTCTTTAACATAGGCGGTGAGCATGATTTCGGTGAGCCGGAAATTCCGGATGCGTCCGTATTCCACAGGGCTGACCACGGCGACGCTTTCCGGCGTGCGCCCCAGCATCTGCCGCGCGTCCGAGCCGAAAGCGAGAATCTCGTCGGTGTCCCTGTCCACGGCGACCATGGCGGGTTCCTCCAGCGCGATTTCCCGACCGGGCGTGTAGATTTTGACGGTGGTGGAGCCGAGGTCGATGCCGACGTCCATGCCGAGCGTTATTTTTTTCAAATCCTGTTCCTCCCGCGTGATGTCATACTTCTGCTCTCACCCGCATATAGATGAGATCAGGAAAACCGCAGCCAGACGATGAAAGCGGCCAGCGCGACCTGGAGCACCATGATGACGGGAATGCCGATCATGAATTTGGGGTGCTGGGTTTTGTGACGAATCTTTTTCATGGTGGCGTACATGGCAAAAGAACCGCCCAGCGCCGAAATCAGCATGAGCTGGAATTCGGGAATGCGCCAGTAGTGGGAGGAATCCTTGGGAACATTGGCAAGGGCTTTGTCACGCTTGGTCTGATAGACCGCAAAGGCGCTGATGACAATAAGGTAGATGACTAAGACGGCAAGACAGCCGAGCAGAAAGGTATCGACGGATCTCATGGACAGAAAACTCCTTTTTTCGATAGAATTTACACTTCGTACACCCGAAGATAATTAAATAGTAGTATAATTATTCTATTAAGTCAATACATTTTTTGTGAATAATTACATATATTTTGGAGGAATGGCTTTTGAAAGGCAATCAGTCAAAGGAAAAAAAGAAATCGGCGCTCTTTTATGTTGTCATGGCGCTGCTTACGGTGGGCATTGCCGTGGGCGCGTCACTGCCTTACCTGCTGCATCGGGGAGAGGGCATTTGGATCAGAAATCACAGCGAGGGTCAGTATCCCCGCAACGGCGACGGCGTCGATCAATACGGCCGGCCGACGGGAGCGTCGGACGAGCTGCGCGGCGTGTGGATTGCCTATCTGTCGCTCGACGGAGTCAACAAGGCCAAGATCGACAGCATGGTGAGCGCAGCAAAATCCAACGGCATGAACACCATCTATTTCCATGTACGCCCCTTCGGAGACGCGCTCTACGCGTCCGACTATTACCCTTGGTCGCACCTTGTCACGGGGACACAGGGACAAGCGCCGTCCGACGGCTTTGACCCCCTTGCCTATGCCGTGGAGGCGGCGCACCGGGAAGGATTACAGCTCCACGCGTGGCTCAATCCCCTGCGTATCATGCTCAATTCCGGCGCTTATCCGCCTGCCCTTTCCGATGACAATCCCTATGTTGTCTGGCGCGGCGACGATAATCCCGATAATGACGACTGGGTGATCGACTACAAAAAGGGCAAGTATTACAACCCCGCCATTCCCGAAGTGCGCGAGCGGATTGTGAGCGGCGTGCGGGAAATCGTGGAAAAATACAATGTGGACGGTGTGCATTGGGACGATTATTTTTACCCCGCCTCCGACAGCTCCTTTGACGACAGCAAGGCGTATGCGGCCTATCAGGCGGACGGCGGAAAGCTGTCGCTGCTCGATTGGCGCACACAGAATATCAGCACGCTGGTGAAAGCGGTTTACAGCGCCGTCAAGAAAGCGGACAAAACATGTGTGTTCGGCATCAGCCCTGCCGGAAATATCGACAATTGCCTGAGCGCGGGCGCGGATGTCAAGACATGGGGCAGCACCGAGGGGTATGTGGATTACCTCGCGCCGCAGATCTATTGGACGAGCGACAATAAGATTGCGCCCTTTGAGCCGATGTGCCGCAAGTGGCGGGCGCTGGTGAGCAGTGACAAAGTGAAGCTCTACATCGGTCTGGCGCTTTACAAGGCGGGTTCCGACAGCGACAGCGGCAAATGGCAGACGGCGGACGATATCATTATGAATCAGGTGTTATTCACACGCAGCAGCGAAATACACGCAGACGGCTTCGCGCTGTATTCCTACGCTTATCTTGACAGCGAGCAGACCGCCGAGGAGATGAAGAACCTCCGTTCGGTGCTGGGGGAATGAGATAACGAGAATTTCCAAAAAACTTGACAAATAGGCGGGTTTGATGGTATCATGAATACAGGAAGTTCATCATTTAACGGAGAAAGGAGGAATGATCCGATGGGCGGTGTTCCTGTCACGCTGGAAATTGCGGCTGTGACTGATATCGGTCAGAAGAGGTCGAGCAATCAGGATAATTTTTATGTCAACGGCTGTTATATTGACCACTACAACGCGGTTGCCGAGCGTTTTGACGCGGTGGACAGTCTGAATGCCCATGTGCTGGCGGTGTGCGACGGCATGGGCGGGCAGGCGGACGGCGACGTGGCCGCCATGATCGGCGTATCGACGATATCGGATTATTCCGATTCGCTCCGGCAGTCCGAAAACAGCCAGAACGCGTCCCGCACCGCGCGGCGCATGCTCCGCGAGGCCAACGGCAGAATATTGGAGAAATGCAAGGAGTCGGGCAAAAAGATGGGTTCCACGGTTTCCATGCTGGTGGTGGCCAATCAGTATGTCTACGCCTGCAATTTAGGGGACAGCGAAATTTATCATAAAACGCAGTACGGTATCGAGCGGCTGAGCAAGCCGCAGACCTTCGCGCAGGAACTGGTGGATATGGGCGCCATCTCCGAAGACCAGGCGAGCCGCTCTTACATTCGCAACCAGCTCTCGCAGTACCTCGGCATGGAAAACATCCGCGGACTTAAGCCCAACGAGAACTTCACCACCATCCGCAACGGGGACATGCTGCTGATCTGCTCCGACGGCGTTTCGGACGTGCTGCCCAATCACTCCATTTATGCCACGCTCAGTTCGGGCCGTCCGGTGCGCGACATTGCCGACGCGTTGATTGAAAAGGCGCTGCGCAAGGGCAGCGGGGACAACCTCACCGTGGTGATTGCCCGGGTGCTGGACGACGGACGCACCGCGATTCTGCGGCGGCGGCTGGCGCTGCTGCTGGGTGTGACGGCGGGTGTGGTGGCCTTTGTCGCCATGCTGCTGAGCCTGATCTGACGGCATCCGTCATTATACATATTATACAAATCCCATTGGCAACACAGGAGGATTTTTGAGGGATAAACGATTCTTGCGCTGTCATCAAAAAATAGGTTGACTTTTGGACTTTATACCGTTAAAATATTGGTTGTAAAGGTATGTTTAGGTTTATCGCGTATTGATTTGAGAGGTTGTCGCATTTGAACGGTGTGATCATTGCCTGCCGTGACGCGGGCATGGGGGAAAAGCTGGCGCAGGTTGTCTCTTCGTCCGGCATCAGGGTGCTGGGAACGGTCACCAAAGGCGCGTCGGCGCTGCACCTTGCGTCCCGTTTCAGCGGGGAGGGCGGCGTGCTGCTGTGCACCTATGCCATGAGCGACATGACTGTCATGGAGCTTTTTCAGATCAGACCGGAGCATTTCGAGATGGTGGTGCTGCTGACCGCCAGACAGCGAGCGATGGTGCGGGGCGAGGGCATGATCTGTCTGGATGTTCCCCTGAATCGCCGCGACCTGATCGAAACGCTGGCGCTGCTCCTTGAGCGGGGCTGGCACGGTCATAAGCCGAAGCAACAGGAGCAAAGACCTGCGCCGCGCAGCAAAGCCGACAGCGACCTGATTTTCAGAGCCAAGGCGCTGCTGATGGAGCGCAACAATATGACCGAACCCGAAGCGCACCGCTTCATGCAAAAGAAAAGCATGGACACGGGGGACAGTCTGGTGGCGGTGGCGGAAAAAATCTTGAACGGAGTTTTGTGAGAATGAGCGTTGTACTTTCGGTTTTGTCAAAATCGCATACGAGTGCCGGAATTGCGACGGTTCTTTTTTCAGTTATTCCAATGAGGGGATAGCAGTTCATCTGCTATTCCTTTTTTTATGCTTACAGGAGGAAGAAGCCATATGAAATTTACCAAAATGCACGGAATCGGCAACGATTACATTTACGTCAACTGTATGAACGGCATGGATTTTGACCCGTCGGAAACTTCCATCCGGCTTAGTGACCGTCATTTCGGCGTAGGTTCCGACGGCATGATTCTGATCTGTCCTTCGGAAGTGGCCGATTTTAAAATGCGTATGTTCAACGCGGACGGCTCGGAGGGAAAGATGTGCGGCAACGGTGTGCGCTGCTTTGCCAAATATGTTTATGCCAAGGGTCTGACCGACAAGACGGAAATCACCGTCGAAACGCTCGGCGGCGTCAAGACCGCGCAGCTGACCGTGGAGGACGGGGAAGTAACCTCCGTCCGCGTCAACATGGGCGGCCCGATTCTGGAGCCTGCGCTCATCCCCGTCAAGTGGAACGGCGACAGCCTGATCGGTGAGGCGGTGTCCGTGGCGGGCGGCGAGTGGAACATCACCTGCGTGTCGATGGGGAATCCTCACTGCGTGGTATTCGTGGACGATGTGGACGGCATGGATTTAGAGAAAATCGGCCCGAAATTCGAGAACGACCCGCTCTTCCCCGAACGCGTTAACACGGAGTTTGTCAAAAAAATCGACGACCGCACAGTGCAGATGCGTGTGTGGGAACGCGGTTCGGGGGAGACATGGGCGTGCGGCACAGGCGCGTGCGCCGTGGCGGTCGCGTCAGTGCTGAACGGATGCGTGACCAGCAACACGGTCACGGTCAAGCTGCGCGGCGGCGATCTTCGCATCGAGTGGAACCGCGAGGAAAACACCGTCTACATGACCGGCCCCGCGACCTTTGTCTTTGAAGGGGAAGTTTCTTTAATGTGAAGTGTGAAGTGTGAAATGTGAAATTTCAAGCAGGAGGATCATAAAAATATGTTTACCATCAACGAAAATTTTGTCAAGCTGCCGGGAAGCTATCTTTTCTCGGATATCGCCAAGAGAGTGGCGGCCTATACCGCCGCGCATCCCGACCAGTCGATCATCCGTCTAGGCATCGGGGACGTCACCCGTCCGCTCGCTCCCGCCGTGGTGGAGGCCATGAAGCAGGCCTGCGACGAGATGGGCGAGGCGGCCACTTTCCGCGGCTACGGCCCCGAGCAGGGCTATGATTTCCTGCGGGAAGCCATTGCGGAAAACGACTACCGCGCCAGGGGGATTGCCATTTCTCCCGACGAGGTGTTTGTGAGCGACGGCGCGAAGTCCGACACCGGCAACATCGGGGATATCTTCGGCAAGGACAATATTGTGGCGGTGTGCGACCCGGTGTATCCCGTGTATGTCGATACCAACGCCATGGCGGGACGGGCAGGCGAGCCGCAGCCCGACGGCAAATGGAGCAACCTCGTCTATATGCCCTGCACGGAGGAAAACGGATTTGCCCCCGCTCTGCCCGATAAAAAGGCGGACATGATTTATCTCTGCTTCCCCAACAATCCCACGGGCGCTTCCATCACCTATGAGGGGCTGCAAAAGTGGGTGGATTACGCGCTTTCCAATGGTTCGGTCATCCTGTATGACTCGGCGTATGAGGCGTTTATCACCGAGGACATTCCCCACAGTATTTTCGAGATCGAGGGCGCGAAGAAGTGCGCTATCGAATTCCGCAGCTTCAGCAAGACGGCGGGCTTCACGGGAACACGCTGCGGCTACACCGTCGTTCCCAAGGAGCTGACCTGCGGCGGCGTTTCGCTGGGCGCGCTCTGGAACCGCCGCCAGACCACCAAATTCAACGGCGTGCCTTACATCGTGCAGCGCGGCGCAGAGGCGGTTTATTCCGCCGAGGGACAAAAGCAGATTCGCGAGACAATCGCTTATTATCTCCATAACGCCAAGGTGATACGGGAGGGACTGGCCGAGGCGGGCTTCACCGTGTACGGCGGCGTCAACGCGCCTTACATCTGGCTGAAAACGCCGGATGGCCTGACTTCATGGGAGTTCTTTGACGAACTCATCAACCGCGCCGGTGTAGTCGGCACACCCGGTTCGGGATTCGGCCCGAGCGGCGAAGGCTATTTCCGGCTGACCTCGTTTGGTTCGCTGGAGCATTCCGTAGCGGCCATTGAGCGGATCAAGAAAGCGTTTTAATCTTTTACCATGCCGCTTTTCTACAATAAAAAGGCACAAAACCCCGCCGCATTTATCTAAAAATTCGATATTGAAATTGTCATAACACTATGCTATAATTATATGAAATGTGTGTATCGCGAAAAGGCGAAAACAATGAGAAAACGGAGGTCTTTCCTGACCGACGTTGTCTCAAAAATACGAGAAAAGGAATGAACAGCAAATGAAAGCATGGCTGATTCTCGAGGACGGACGCGTCTACCAGGGCGAATCTGTCGGAGCGGAAAAGAAAACCGTCTGTGAAATTGTGTTCAACACCTCCATGACGGGCTATCGTGAGCTTCTCACCGACCCGTCTTATGCGGGGCAGGGCGTTGTGATGACATACCCCATTATCGGCAGCTACGGCGTATGCGGAGAGGATACCGAATCCCGCCGCCCGTGGGTGGAGGCGTACATCGTGCGCGAGCTGAACAGAACCGCTTCCAACTTCCGCTCGGAGGGTTCCCTGCGGGATTATCTGATCAAAAACGATATCCCCGTTATACAGGGGATTGATACCCGCGCGCTGACCAAGCACCTTCGCGAGTCGGGAACCATGCGCGGCATGATTACCTTTGGCGAGAGCTTCGACATGGATGCCTGCATGAAAGAAATCAAGGCGTACACCCTGCCCGAAACCGTGCCGACGGTCACCTGCGCGGAAAAATACACCCTCGGTCAGGGCGGTCAGTATAAGGTGGCGCTGCTCGATCTGGGCGCCAAGCAGAATATTCCGCAGTCCCTCGTGAACCTCGGCTGCGAGGTCACGGTCTACCCCGCGCAGACCTCCGCGGAGGAAATTCTGGCGGCTCAGCCGGACGGCATTATGCTTTCCAACGGCCCCGGCGACCCCAAGCAGTGCGGCAGCGTGATTGAGGAAATCAAAAAGCTCATCGCGGCAAAAATCCCGATTTTTGCCATCTGTCTGGGACATCAGCTCACGGCGCTGGCCAACGGCTTTGACACCTACAAGCTCAAATACGGTCACAGAGGCGCCAATCACCCTGTCAAGGATCTCAAGACAGGTCATATCTACATCACCTCGCAGAATCACGGCTATGTGGTGGACGAGCAGTCTATCGACCCCGCTGTTGCCGAGATGAGCCACGTCAACGTCAACGACGGAAGCTGTGAGGGCGTGCGCTATAAAAACGGCTACGTCTTTACCGTGCAGTTCCACCCGGAGGCATGCCCCGGCCCGCTGGATTCCGCACCGCTCTTTGAAGAATTCATTGCTATGATGGGAGGCAACAACTAATGCCCAAGAATCCTAATATCAAAAAGGTTGTCGTCATCGGTTCCGGCCCGATCATCATCGGTCAGGCCGCCGAATTTGACTACGCGGGCACACAGGCGTGCCGCTCGCTCAAGGAGGAAGGCGTTGAGGTCGTCCTCATCAACTCCAATCCCGCCACCATTATGACCGACAAGGACATCGCGGACAAGGTTTACATCGAGCCGCTTACCACCGACACGGTCAAGAAAGTCATTCTCGCGGAAAATCCCGACTCCATTCTGCCCACCCTCGGCGGTCAGAACGCGCTGAACCTCGCGGTCGAGCTGGAGGAAGAGGGTTTCTTTGCCGCTCACGGTGTGACCATGATCGGCACCACCGCCGAAACCATCCGCAAGGCGGAGGACAGACAGGAATTTAAAGATACGATGGAGAAAATCCACCAGCCCTGCGCCGAAAGTTTGGTGGTGCATACGGTGGAGGACGCCGTCGCGTTTGCCGAGAAGATCGGCTATCCCGTGGTGGTGCGTCCCGCCTTTACGCTGGGCGGCACAGGCGGCGGCATCGCCCATAATCATGACGAGCTGGTGGAAATCTGCGGTCACGGCTTACAGGTCAGCCGCGTGACCGAGGCGCTGATCGAGCGCTACATCGGCGGCTGGAAGGAAATTGAATACGAAGTCATCCGCGACAGCGCGGGCAACTGCATCACCGTCTGTAACATGGAAAATCTCGACCCGGTGGGCGTTCACACGGGCGACTCCATCGTTGTCGCGCCGTCCCAGACGCTCAGCGACAAGGAACACCAGATGCTCCGCAGCGCGGCGCTCGCCATCATTGACGAACTGGATATCGCGGGCGGCTGCAACGTGCAGTTCGCGCTTAATCCGAACAGCTTTGAGTACGCGGTCATCGAGGTCAACCCCCGCGTGAGCCGTTCCTCCGCACTGGCCTCCAAGGCGACAGGCTATCCCATCGCCAAGGTGGCGGCCAAGATCGCGCTGGGCTACCGCCTCGACGAGATCAAGAACGCCATCACCCACAAGACCTTTGCCTGCTTCGAGCCGACGCTGGATTACTGCGTTGTCAAGATTCCGCGCTGGCCGTTTGATAAATTTGTCTATGCCAAGAGAAAGCTCGGCACCCAGATGAAGGCGACCGGCGAAGTCATGGGCATCGGCATCAATTTCGAGAGCGCGTTGATGAAATCCATCCGCTGCCTCGAAACCAATATTTTCAGCCTGCGCATGAAGGAAGTCATGGAGATGGACGATGCAACGCTCGAACAGGCGCTTCATCTGGTGGACGACCGCCGCATCTTCGTCATTGCCGAAGCACTCCGCCGCGGCTATACGCAGAAAAGCATTCACGACATTACCACCATTGACCTGTGGTTTATCGACAAGCTCGCCTCTATCGTCGAAACCGAAAAGGCGATTGCAACGGAACTGAGCGTGGAAACGCTCCGCCGCGCCAAGCTGCTCGGCTTCACCGACAAAGTGATCGGTGAAATCTGCGGCAGGGACGAGGACGAAGTCCGCGCCATGCGTTACGACAACGGCATCAAGGCGGCCTACAAGATGGTCGACACCTGCGCCGCCGAATTCGACGCGGAAACCCCTTACTACTATTCCTGCTACGAGAGCGAAAACGAGGTAGACCCGACCACCGACAAGAAAAAGGTCATGGTTATCGGTTCCGGCCCGATTCGTATCGGTCAGGGCGTGGAATTTGACTACTGCTCGGTGCATTCCGTGTGGGCGCTCAGAGCGGCGGGCTATGAGACGATCATTGTCAACAACAACCCCGAAACCGTTTCCACCGACTTTGACGTGTCGGACAAGCTGTACTTTGAACCGCTGACCCCTGAAGACGTGCGCAACATTGTGGAGCTGGAGCAGCCCTACGGCGCGGTCGTGCAGTTCGGCGGGCAGACCGCCATCAAGCTGTGCGAGGCGCTCGATAAGATGGGCGTGCGTATTCTCGGCACCTCGGCGGAGAATATGGACAGAGCCGAGGACAGAGAGCTGTTCGACCAGATTCTTACCAAGTGCGGCATTCCCAAGGCGCCCGGCAAGACGGTCTTTACCTGTGACGAAGCCATTGCCGCCGCCAACGAAATCGGCTATCCCGTCCTCGTGCGTCCTTCCTACGTGCTGGGCGGTCAGGGCATGCATATCGCTTTCTCGGATAAGGAGATCCGCGAGTATATCGGCATTATCAACCGCATCCAGCAGGATCACCCGATTCTCGTTGATAAGTATATCATGGGCAAGGAAGTCGAGGTTGACGCGATCTGCGACGGCACCGACATCCTCATTCCCGGCATCATGGAGCATATCGAGCGCGCGGGCGTTCACTCCGGCGACTCCATTTCGGTCTATCCCTGCCAGTCCATCAGCAAGAAGGTGCAGGAGAAGATCGTGGAGGATACGCGCAACCTGGCGCTGTCGCTGGGCGTACGCGGCATGATCAATATTCAGTTCATCGTCAAGGACGATGTGGTGTATATCATCGAAGCCAACCCCCGTTCTTCCAGAACCGTTCCCTATATCAGCAAGATCACGGGCATTCCGATTGTCAAGCTGGCGACGCAGTGTCTCTTTGGCGACAAGAAGATCCCCGACCTCGGCTATGAATACGGCCTCCAGAAGGAGCAGCCCACCATCGCCATCAAAATGCCGGTTTTCTCGTTTGAAAAGCTCTACGGCGCGGACATCAGCCTCGGCCCCGAAATGAAGTCCACCGGCGAAGTGCTGGGTATCGCCTACACCTACGAGGAAGCCCTTATCAAGGCATTTGTCGGCACCGGCATCCGCCTGCCCCGCAGCCACAAGATTGCCATTACCGTCAAGGATATGGACAAGGAAGAAGTCGTTCCCATCGCGCAGGATTTTGTTGATCTGGGGTATGAAATCTACTGCACGGCCGGCACCAGCCGTTATCTCTCCGACCGCGGCATCCCCAATCGTGTGGTGAAGCGTCTCGAGGACGGTTCACCGAACTACATCGACATGATTATCAACAACGAGCTTGACCTCATCATCAACACCCCCACACAGGGCATGGAAACCAACCGTGACGGCTATCTCATCAGAAGAAATGCCGTGGAGTGCGGTGTGCATTGCTTTACCTCGCTTGACACGGCGAGAGCATTGGCAACCTGTCTCAAGAACGCTGACGGCGTTGATCTCTCGGTCATCGACATCGCGAAAATTTAGTGATGAATGGATAGCGATTAGCATACAATAAAGACCTGCCCCGCCTGATTCTTTTGAAAATGCGGCGAGGCAGGTTTCTTTTTTGGGAGGTGAGTTGGCTGTTGACAAAGGACGAGGCGAAAGTCACCGCATGGCGGGCGGTTGCCGATCTGGTGGGGCGGGATTATTTCAGAAATCACTTTGAGGGTGCTTGTCAGGCTTTTCCCGACGCGCTGTCCGACCAGGTGGATTTTGAATATTTTATCGGATTTGAGGGGGACGTACAGTGCAATTTGTGGACGGTGTTTGCCCGTGTTTCGGTCAATCGGGAAACCAAACGCGTCACGTTTCTCGACTATCGGCTGCCAAACGGAGAAAGAATGGCGAATCCCATCAGCCCCGTAAAAATGGCATGATAAAACAGCGCAGATGCACAGGAAAGCACATCCGCGCTGTTTTTTTGTTGCCTGTAAAAAATTATGGAAAAGCGGAACTGCAACAGCATGAAGCCGAAAATAAACAACTTCACATTTCACATTTCACATTTCACATTTCACACTTCACACTTCACATTTCACATTGCATTCACTCCTGTGAGTCCATGTGATCGGGAGCGGTGACTTTGAGCATGTTGAGAATGTTGGCGATCACGCGGCGCACGCAGTCGCAGAGCAGCAGACGCGCGGCGGTCAGGTTGTCGTCGTCGTTGCCCAGCACGCGGCAGTCGTGATAGAACTTGTGATATTTGGAAGCCAGCTCCATGACGTAACGGGTCATGCGGGCGGGTTCGTATTCCTTCGCCGCCGCGATGATTTCGTTCGGCAGGGAGGAGAGGTAGCGGATGAGTTCGATCTCGGAGGGATGCGTGAGCAGGTCGAGCGCCTCGGGAGATACCTCGTCGAGATTGAATTTCTTTGCCTCGTCGCGGCGGAAGATAGAGCAGATACGCGCGTGGGCGTACTGCACATAGTAGACCGGGTTCTGCGAATCTTCGCGCACCGCGAGTCCGAGGTCAAAGTCCATCTGGGTGTTGGCCTCGCGCAGGTTGAAGAAGAAGCGCGCCGCGTCCACGGGAACTTCATCCAGCAGATCGGCCAGTTGAATGGCCTTGCCGGTTCGTTTGCTCATTTTGACGGGTACGCCGTTGTCCATCAGACGCACAAGCTGCATGAGAACGATGTGCAATTGAGAGCCGTTCAGACCTACCGCGTCCATCGCGCCTTTCATACGCGCGACGTGACCGTGGTGGTCGGCGCCCCACACGTCGATGCAGGTGTCAAAGCCGCGCTTTTGGAATTTGTTGCGGTGATAGGCGATATCCGCCGCAAAATAGGTGGGGTTGCCGTTGGCACGGACAAGCACCTCGTCCTTTTCGCCGCCGAACTGCGTGGCCTTGTACCAGATGGCACCCTCCTTTTCGTAGGTCAGCCCTTTCTCGGTGAGGATGTCGATGATCTCCTGTACCTCGCCGCTTTCATGCAGCGAGCTTTCCAGGAACCATGTATCGTAGACAATGCGGTATTTGGCAATGTCGGATTTCATTTTGGCGATGTTCTTGGGCAGGGCATAGTCCACCAGCGCGGCGCGGCGTTCTTCTTCGCTTTTATCCATATAGCTGTCGCCGTGAATATCGGCGAATTCCTTTGCCAGCTCGGTGATGTCAGCGCCGTGGTAGGAATCCTCCGGCAGCGGTGCGGCGTCTTCGCCCTTGAAAAGCTGCTGGTAGCGGATATCCAGCGAGAGGGCAAATTTCTGAATCTGGTTGCCCGCGTCGTTGACGTAGAATTCGCGCTCCACATCGTAGCCTGCCGTTTCCAGAACAGCCGCGAGGCAGTCGCCCAGCGCGCCGCCGCGCGCGTTGCCCATATGCATGGGGCCGGTGGGGTTGGCGGAGACGAATTCCACCATCACACGCTTGCCCTTGCCGTAGTCGGATTTGCCGTAATCCGCGCCGTCAGAGCGGATGCCCGTCAGGACGTTGCTGAAATAGCGCCGACCCACAAAGAAATTGATGAAGCCGGGACCCGCGACCTCCACGCGCTCGACATAGGTGCCGGTGAAGTCCATGCGCTCGGTAAGAAGCTCCGCAATCTTTCGGGGCGGCAGACGGAACGCCTTGGCGGAGATCATCGCCGCGTTGGAGGCGAAATCGCCGTGGGAGGGGTCGGCGGGGGTTTCGATGGAAAAGGCGGGGGCGGGAACGGCGGGGATGACTTCATCCGCTACCGCGCGTCCCATGGCCGCCATGATGATTTCTCTGATTTGTCCGTGTATTTCATTGATGGCATTGGTCATTTGGTCAATCAATCCTTTCTGTCATTTCGGTCAGCTCCATGATGACGCGGTTGATCTGCGGTGCGCCGTCGATCTTCACCTGCGAGACGTATTCCACCCGTCCGCCGCGTTCGGTGAGCGAGCAGTCCGCGCTTTGCAGGGTGAACACCATCGGAATCGTGCCGTAGGGCGTTTCGCAGGCAACGCTGTGGGCATAGCCCTTGCGCAGGAGGATGGAGAAGGAACGGCGGCGGCGTATCTGAATTTCGCCGTCCGGGGTGATTTTGATCACCGTGAAGCCGTTTTCCTCGTCGTCATATTTGAGCCGATGCACCCCGTCCGCAAAGGAATAGCGGCAGGGGCAGCTGACCTCCATTTCGTCGTCGTAGTCGTCCGCGTGAATCGAGGTCGCAATTTTCAGGCGGTAGGATGTTTCCGCGCGCATGGTTTACTTTTTCCTGTTCGCTCTTTCGAGGGCGAACGCGATGATTTTGTCGATCAGCTCGGTCTTGCCGATGCCGGACGCTTCAAAGAGCTTGGGGTACATGCTGATTTCGGTGAAGCCGGGCAGGGTGTTGGGTTCGTTGAGCATCGGCTCGCCGTCGCTCTTTCGCACCAGGAAGTCGATGCGCGCCAGTCCCGAACAGCCGAGAATCTTGTAGGCCTGGATGGCTCTCTTTTTGATCAGCTCCACCGTAGCGGGCTTAAGGTCAGCGGGAATGACAAGGCGGCTGGATTCGTCGTTGTACTTCGCGTCGTAGTCGTACCAGTCGGCAGCGGGGATGATCTCACCCGCCACGGAGACGATGGGTTCGTCGTTGCCGAGCACCGCCACTTCCACTTCGCGCCCGTTGATAGCTTCCTCCACCACGATCTTGTCGTCATGCTGGGCGGCGAGACGCACCGCGTCCATCAGCTCGCTGGGGCTGCTGCATTTGCTGATGCCCACCGAGGAACCGGCGTTGGCAGGCTTGACAAAGCAGGGATAGCCGAGCTGTTCTTCGACCTGTCCAAGGCAGCGGTCGATGTGGCGCTCAAAATAGCGGTGATAGAACCACAGAAATTTCGCCTGCGGAATGCCGCCGTATTCAAGGACGGTGTTGGTGAGCGCCTTGTCCATGCAGATGGCGGAAGAAGCCACACCGCAGCCGATGTAGGGAATCTGCGCCAGTTCAAATAAGCCTTGCATAGAGCCGTCCTCGCCGTTCTTGCCGTGCATGACGGGGTAAGCCACATCCAGACGGACGGTCTCCGTGCCGCTCTCCCGCAACACGAGCATGCCGTGAACCGCCGCGTCGGGAACGATGAAAGCCTGTGTGGTCTTGCCGGAGGTTTCCCATTCGCCGGTCGGAATGAGGCTCACATCTCCCTCATAGAGGTACCACTTGCCCTCCTTGGTAATGCCGATCATATATACGTTGTATTTTTCTCTGTCGATGTTGTTGAGAACCATTGTGACCGAGACTCTCGACACCTCGTGCTCCGAGGATTTACCGCCGAAGATCACGGCGACGTTCAATTTGTTTGCACCAGTCATAATCTTCTTCCATCCTTTCAATCCTATTGTCTTATCGGAATAAGTGCTATACATTATATTATACAATAAAAAAGCGGCGGTTGCAATAGATTTAAAACCGAAACCGCCGTTTTTTCTGATTTTTTTGCTCTCAAATGCATGGGGAATGTCTGTCAGATGACCTGCGGCACCAATGCGGGCAGGTCGGCAAAGGTTGGGGCAACATACATAGCGTCCGGCACATCACCGAAGCCGTAGGCGGCAAAGAGGAACGGTATGCCCGCCTGCCCCGCCGACTGCGCGTCCAGCGCGGTGTCTCCCACATAGACGGCGCTTTGCAGCGAGTTGCGTTTCATCAGCAGCCGGATGTTTTCCGCCTTGGGCAGACGGGTGCCTCCGAAGGTTTCGCAGTCGTCGAAGTACTTCCGCAGCCCGTGGAAATCGAGGAAGTTGTCGAGGTAGGCCGGGTGGCAATTGCTGACAATGCCGAGAAAATACGTCTCCCGCAGCACGGCGAGGGTTTCCTCCAGCGCGGGGTAGAGCAGGCCGCCGTGACGGCGCAGAAAATCGTCCTCCGCCGTAAGGCAGTCGGCAAACACGGCCAGTCCCTCCTCACGCGGCAGGTCGGGCAGCATCATAGACACGATGCCGTCGGGCGTTTTGCCCATGTAGGAATTCATATCCTTGGTGGTAATTGGCTTGCGTCCGTAGCGTGCCAGCACTTCATTCCATGCGGGTACAATGCGCTCGGAAGTGTTCCAGAGTGTGCCGTCCAGATCGAAGATCACGCCTTTTTTGCGTGTGATGTCGTTCATGTTGCCTGCCTCCTGCTTTTGTCAGAATACAAAATTAAAAATAGAAAAGCTCCTCAAATGTTTTGTTCAGCGCGATACAGAGCGCCAGCGCCAGCTTGGCGGAGGGGCAGAACTGTCCGGTTTCGATGGAGCTGATGGTGTTGCGCGAAACGCCCACGACCGCCGCGAGCTGCTGTTGGGAGAGTCCGTATTCGGCGCGCGCCTCTTTCAGGCGGTTTTTCAGAATCAGGTTGTCGTCCATTGGCTTGCTCCTGTCCTGATTGATTTTACGCGCTCAGCAATCCCATCAGATGCAGGACAAGGCTGTAGACGGCGAACAGCAGGTAAATCGCGCCCATGACAATGTCGAACGGCTTCTTTCTTTGAATAGCAAGCGGCAGGCGTTCCACTGCCAGCATGCAGAAAACCACCGCGCAAATGCCGTAGTTCGCGCCCTGTCCGCGGAAATATTGGAAGCAGTAGAGCGCCAGCAGCAGGATCAGTCCCGCGATAGTGCCGTTGTGCGCGGCCTTGGCCTGGTCGCGCCATTCTTCGGGGGATGTGTCCGAAGAATGTTCTTCGTCCGCACTGCTGTCGGCAGCATATGCGGGAGCGTCGGGAATATCCTCCGTGTCTTCGGATTCTGCCGCGTCTGCCGCTTCTTCCACTTCTTCCAGCATTTTTTCAAGTTCTGCGGCTGTTTCGGTTTTGTCAGCCTTGGTGTGTTTGACTGCGGCTTCGGATTTGGCGGCTTTTTGGGGATGACTGTTAAAGCCGGAGGTTTCTTCGATTTCCTCCAGCAGGTTCTTGACGTCCTCATTAATGTCCTGTCCGAAAGGGTTGTTCATGATGTGATCCTCCTACAATTGTTTTTTAGGCGTTCTAAGCTGTGTGATGAATTGCAAAGTAAACTTGTCAATGTCCGTTGTTATGATTATACCATCGCCAAGCGGACTTGTCAATACTTGCGGGGGAAGTTCATGCGATGATGGATGGCAATGGTTGATTTGTGCCCCCATAAACCAAAAAAACAGAAAAAATCCCGATAATTCACGAATGGAGAATTGCAAATTTGTCAACTATGTGGTATATTAGTGATAGTCAGGCTTTCCTCTGACTTGTTTTTTATTTACGTTAAAGGAGAATCACGTTCATGCAAATCGGAAAAGACAACGCGATGGTACAAAAAATCATGGAGTTTGTCAGAGGGGAGGTGTTTTCCTATCTCTTCTTTGGCGTATGTGCTACGATCATTAATATTGTGACATTTCAGTTGATGTATGCCGTCATGGGAATACCGACGCTGATTTCCAACGCGATCGCGTGGTTGTTTTCCGTGATTTTTGCCTATATTTCCAACCGCATGTTTGTGTTTCACAGCGAGGTCAACACCAGAGAGGGCATATTGCGCGAGGCGACAGCCTTTGTGGGCGCAAGAGTCGCGACGCTGATTTTTGACGAGCTGATCATGTGGCTGATGGTGGATGTGATGGGTTACACCGCCGTCGAACGTCTGACTGCGAAGCTCCTGCACTGGTCGGTGCAGGATGCCAAATCGCTGATTGCAAAGGTCTGTGCCAATGCTGTGGTCGTGATTCTTAATTATGTTTTCAGCAAACTGTTTATTTTTAAAAAGGAAAAATGAGAATTTAAAGGAGGTTTACAAGCTCATGAACCAACCAACAAAAAAGGAAGGTCAATTTCTCGCTGAGACTTCCTCTTCGGCTTTTGCCGATGACAGCGGGCGCAGAACCATGAATACGGAGGGAATGCAGGTGCCGCCGCCCTATCAGACATTTCCGGTGCAGCCGGCGCAGAATCTGCCTCCGATGTACTACGAACAGCCCTATTCACCTCCGCCGCCGTCCCCGGCGGGTCAGGCGCTGCCCGCGTATACATCGTACCCGCATCCGCCCCAGTATGCCGCACAGCAAAATCCGCAGCTTCCGCCGCCGCAGGTTCCCCAGCTTCCGCCCGCTTCTGCCGGACAGTTTTTTGCCGAAGGACAGTCTGTCGCCCCGAACCTGACAAGCAGTCAGGGATTTTCCGGCGGGCAGCCTGTCGCGCCGAATCTGACAAGCGCACAGGGATTTTCTGCGGGACAGTCTGTCGCGCCGAATCTTACGGGCGGTCAGGGAACGCCTGCGGGACAGCCTGTCGCACCGAACCTGACGGGCGGTCAGGGAACGCCTGCCGGACAGTCTGTCGCACCGAATCTCACGGGCGGGTCGTATATGCCTCCGTCTTATACCCATCCGGTCGCGCCCAACCTGACACAGACACAATACGCTTACGCATCGCCCGCGAATTATTACCGTCCGGCCGTGGTTCTCACGCCGGAGCAGGTCAACGAGAGAATGTTCAAAATCCACAGCAGCAAGGTAGGTCTGATGCTGATGGCGGATTACGGACTGATGCTGGCTGTCTTGATCGCGGTGATGGCGGTCGGACTGATCGGGTACGGTCTGATGAAGGACAGCTATTTCTCATGGCTCGATCAGGAATCGGTTATGACCAATCTGATGATGTTCGGAATGGGACTGGCCGCGATTGTCGGCAACATGGTGCCGGCCGCCGCGCACGGTCACAAGTGGAAGATCGGATTGACGCAGCCGTTTCGCGGAGAGAAGCTCAGCGCGGGATTTGTGCTGGCGGCGCTGCTGACGGCGCTGGGCCTCAATACCGCGTGGGGGTATGTTTATTATTATGGCCGGGAATTTTTCTATAACGCTCTGTTTCACATCACGCCGCCTGCGGATGAAATCTACACGCCTGAAAATCTGTCGCTGGTGGGCATGATCATGCTGCTGGTCTGGACATGCATTGTGGCGCCTGTTACGGAGGAATATCTTTTCCGCGGGGTGATCATGCGCACGCTCTCCAAGCACAGCGTCGGCTTTGGCATTGTCGCGTCGGCGTTTGTGTTCGGCATGATGCACGGCAACATGGCGCAGACCCCGATGGCGTTTCTCATCGGTCTGGTGCTGGGGTATGTCGCCGCCAAGTCGGGCAGCATCCGTCAGACGATCTTTCTTCATTTTGTCAATAACTGTCTGGCCTCCATTCCGCAGGCAGTCAATTATTTCTGTCCCCAGTTCAATGAATGGCTTGAGACTGTCTACTTCTATCTCGATATCTTTGAAATGGTGTTTGCGGCCGGGGCGTTGCTGTATTTCTTCGTGACCAGACACAATGGCCTGAAGGCGCGTACCGCGCGGCTCGCGTCGTCGGACGTTGTCGCCGTTGCCAAGGCGGAGGCGGCATGGAGCAAGCTCGAAATCCCTGCGGAAAAGTGCCGCTCCGAATTCCCCTATATCAAGCATAAGTTCGGCAAGTTCATCACATCCGGCGGCATGATCTTTTTCCTCTGTGTCATGATTCTGAGTATTGTGCTCAGTGCGCTCATGCCGTTTTTGACAGAGTGGATGCAGAGTGTGAGCGACGTCTCCTATTTTGGTGTTTAAAAGGAAGGTTTTCATATGAAGAAGTTGGGCGCACTGCTCTGCGGCTTGCTGCTGCTGACCTTGTTTGGCTGCGGTGCGGTGGAAAGGAATCAATACATTGCGTCGGTCAATGAAAAGCTGGCGTCGTTTACCGACTGCGCAAACGCTTTCAGCGACAGTCTGGAGGAAATTGGCAAGACCGAAGCGGCGCCGACCGAGGCGCAGATCGACGAAGCCGAAAAGCGGCTGGACGCACTGTCAGAGGTCTGCAAAGAAATAGAAACGATACAGGCTCCGGGCAGTTACGCCAAGGAACAAAATGCGTTGCGTGACGCGATGGCGCAATACGGTATCGCACTTGAAAAGGGCAGGGCGCTGTTGGAATTCTACCGCCAATATGACGCGGTGTTCCGCGCCTATCCCAATCCCGACGAGGGCAGCGTGGCGATGAAGCAAAAGACCTTGGAAATCTACGGCGAATTTGCCAAGGCCATGCGGCAGGCCACTGATTCTTTCCGCGAAGCGGAAAAGCTGCTGCAAGCCGCACAATAAAGATGTAATTCCCCTAACAATAACGCAACAGGAGTGATCTGGATGTCGGACAACAACGAAACCAAGCTGCCGTTCGCCGATGAAAAGGCGGAACCCAAGACGGCGAAAGAAAGCAAGGATAACAAAAAGACCGAAAAAAACAAGAAAAAAAAGAACAAGCAAAAATACAACCTGCCGCGTCATCATTTCTGGTTTGCCATCGGAAGACCGCTGGTGCATTTGTATGTGAAAATCATGGCCAACTTCAAGCGCACCCCCAACGATTTGCAGAAAGGACGCGCCTATCTACTGCTGTCCAACCACATCTGTGAGCTGGATCCGCTGATGGTGATTGCTTCCGCACCGGGCGTGGTGCATGCGCTGGCAAGCGATCATCTGTTCAAGCACGCCGCGTTCGGCAAATTTGTCAAGCATATCGCGGAGCCGATTCCGATTGTCCGCGCGCAGATGGATTTGAAATCCATCCGGGAAGCTTTGCAGGCCAAGAAAGACGGCGGCAGCATTCTGATTTTCCCCGAAGCCAACTGCTGCTTCAGCGGCAAGACCAGCTATATCGCGCCCGCCACCGCCAAGCTGGTCAAGCAGTTCAAAATGCCCGTGGCGCTCTTTAACGTCAAAGGCGGCTATCTCACCCATCCGAAATGGTGCCATTCGTGGCGCAAGGGACGCACGACCTGCGAACTGGTACGCGTCATCGAGCCGGAGGAGCTGGCGCAGATGTCGGTGGACGAGGCGTATGAAGCCATTCTCGACGCGCTGACTTTCAATGACATCGAATACCAGCGTGAGCAGATGGTCTACTACAAGGGACATGATCTGCTTGAAGGCGCGGAGAGAATGCTCTTTCAATGCCCGAAATGCGGCAGTCTCTTCACCACCAAGAGCGAGGGGGATTCCCTCGTCTGCACTGCCTGCGGCTATAAAGTGACGCTGAACCATTACGGTTTCTTTGAGGGCGAAGATGTGGTGTTCGATTCCTTTGACAAATGGGACGACTGGCAGCGCGAACAGGCAGTCAAGCTGGTGACGGAAGGGCATTATGACGCAAGCGGCGAAACGCCTGTCTTTTCCAGCCCGACCAATGAACTTTACCGCGCGCACCGCGCCGAGGCAAATGTTCTGGTGGGCGAGGGGGGACTGTCCCTCTACTGCGACCGTCTGGAATTTGACACGGCGGAAGCCTTTGAAACCGACGAGGCGGGCAACACCGTCAGCGTCGGCCCCAAGAAAATCGTGTGGAGTTTCAACGACATTTCCAAGATGAGCTGCGTGAGCAAGAATAAAATCCAGTTTGCCGTCGGTGAGAAAGATTATTATGAAATCCACTCCAAACACACCTACCGTTCGGCGTATGCCTATATGATTTACTTCTACTGCTTCAAGCGCCACGCGCAGGGCAAGCCGCTCGATTTCTTCGGCATGTGAGAAAGGAGCAGGAAAAGGTATGGGGATTCGGGATTTCTTTGGGAATCACAAGAAGCCGGATGAGGAAAAATCGGCATCGGAAATCAAGGAAAAAGGCGGATTGTTTGCCGCCTCGGTGCTGCTCAGTGAGGCGAAATTCTCCTTTGAGCAGTTTGTCAGCGACCTGAAAGCCGACTGGGACATCACCCTCGACAGCGAAGACACGGCACATGACCGCGATACCATGGTCATCCACATAGACGGCATGATGGCGGCGGTGAGTCTTTTTCCCGCGCCCGTGCCGAACGGCGAGGCGGAGAGCAACGCCCAGACCAATTACCGCTGGCCCGGCGCGGTAAAGGCGGCGCAGAAGCACAAGGCGCACCTTTTCATCGCGATGCTGCCCAAAGGTCAGCCGTTTGCCGAAGCAGGCATTGCGCTGGTCAGGCTCTGCGCGTCGGCGCTAGGACAGGAAACCGCTGTCGCTGTCAATACGGCAGGCACGGTATTCGCGCCGGATTTTTACATCGACTACGCGCGGCTGTATCTCGACAACGACATGTACCCCGTGATGAATCTTGTCTTTTTCGGACTCTACAGCAACGACGGCGGCAAGACTCTTTGCAGCTATACCTACGGTCTGAAGCCTTCCTTCGGCAAAGACGAAATTGAGGTCCTCGACAGCGCGTATTCGCCCGGGGAACTCCTCGAATTTATGACCGATGTGGCGGCTTATGTGATTGAGAGCGATGTAGTGCTGCGTGACGGCGAGACAATCGGCTTTTCCGAAGAACAAAAGCTGCCCATTACAAAATCGCCAAGCGCGGTTTTGGATGGGGAAACCGTCAAAATCAAGTTTTAATTTTAAAAGGATAACCGTTCGGTTTAAAATAGCCGGGCGGTTATTCTTTTATGATGGAGGCGGGCAGTATTGTAATGTTTTTGTGAGGAATCAAAAAGACCGTGATATTTTGGGGCTGTATTTGGTGTTACTATATGAAAGGCCTTTCAAGGGCGGCTTGCTCCGTCCTCAAAATTTGCATAGGAGGTGGCTGAATGTCAGACGAGGAATTTACCGAAGCGGTACAGCGCTATTCGGATACGCTGTTCCGAATCGCTCTGAGCTGCTGCAAAAACAGGAGCGACGCGGAAGATATTGTGCAGAATGTATTTTTAAAGCTGTTCAGACATGAGGAACCATTCAACGATGAGGAACATATGAAAAGCTGGCTCATTCGCGTCGCTGTCAATGAAGGCAGACGCTATTTATCCTCGCCGTGGCACAGACGTGCGACCTGTCCGATGGATGACGAGAGTCTGGCGAAGGAAGGAATCCGCTTTGAAATTCCAGAACAGAGCGAGCTGTATTTTGCGGTGCGATCGCTGCCGCCGAAATATCGCATCGTGGTGCATCTGTATTACTACGAGGATTATCGCGTCGGAGAAATCGCGGACATGCTCGGCGTCAGAGAGACGACCGTACAGACACAGCTTATGAGAGCAAGACAAAAACTCAAATCAAAACTTTCGGAGGCGGATTATGAATTTTAAAGAACAATACCGGGCGACCTTTTCGGAAATTCACGCTTCCGAAGAGATTAAGAAGAAATGTTTCGACGCAAGAAACAAGAAAGGCAAGGCGATTCAATTGACAAAGAACAAAAAGAAAGTAATGGCCATCCTCGCGGCGGCGGCTTTGGCGGCTTCCTCCGCTGTCGCCGTGAACGCGGCGGAGGCGGATTCGGGTGTGCTGGGCAGCGCGTGGAAAAATCTCAGAATATATATCAACGGCACGGAGGTCAGCGCCAGCGATTATGCGGACGGAGATCAATTCAAGATCACCTCCGACAACGGCTACTTTGTGATCTACAAAGCCGACGACTTGCCGGAATTGGGAGACGGAGAAGACGGCGGGGTAACGGTTTCCGTTGAGATCCATGACGACGAGACGCATTCGGCAAGCGTATCCATCACGGAGGAAGCGCCCCCAACGGCAGCGCAGGAGGACGCGTCCGCTGCGAAATAGACCGCGAAGCATGTCTACTTTTAATTGACAATTCGTATAAGCAGCAAAAGACGCGGCGCCTTCCGAATCCAAAGGTAAGGTGCCGCGTCGATTTTTTGCTGAGGTTGTTTCTTTCCTGCGATGGCAGTTGTTTCAGTCATTTCCCCCGTTCCTCCGTGATTTTTCATTGACAAGCTCTGTCCTGCTGTGCTATAATAGGCAGGCGATAATTGAAATCACAAAAAATGTGAAAGGAACTGATTGTTATGACTATCACCTGTTTGGACTTGGAGGGCGTACTGGTGCCCGAAATCTGGATTGCGTTCGCCGAGGCGACCGGCATTCCCGAACTGAAAAAGACCACCCGCGACGAGCCGGATTATGACAAGCTTATGCAATACCGCATTGCCATTTTGAAAGAGCACGGTCTGGGACTCAAAGAGATTCAGGACGTGATCGCGACCATCGACCCCATGCCCGGCGCTAAGGAATTCCTTGACGAACTGCGCGCGATGGGACAGGTCATCATTCTCAGCGACACCTTTACCGAATTTGCCGCTCCGCTTATGAAGAAACTGGGCTGGCCGACCATTTTCTGCAATTCGCTGGTCGTTTCGGAAAGCGGCGAAGTGACAGGCTTCAAAATGCGCGTGGAAAACTCCAAATTCACCACCGTCAAGGCGCTCCAGTCCATCGGCTACGATACCATCGCCAGCGGCGACAGCTACAACGACCTCGGCATGATCAAGGCCAGCAAGGCGGGTTTCCTCTTCAAGAGCACGGATAAAATCAAGGCCGACAATCCCGAAATTCCCGCGTTTGAAACCTACGAGGAACTTCTTGACGCCATCCGAAAAGCCATCGCCGAATAAGAAAATGGAAGCGAGAAGTGGAGAGTGAAACAGTTCCATTCTTTCTATTTTTTCCAGGCGCGAATGCGCTTCCTTCACTTCACACTTCACATTTCACATTTCACACTTAATAAAAAGTGCCCGGCTTCGTCCCAATCATAAGGGACGGAGTCGGGCGTTTTATGTGGTGGTTCAGGAGATTTTTTTGAAGACCTCGGGTGTATCGGTGCGGCTTTTGACCATGATGTAGTTGCCGCTTCGGGCGCGGAGCTGCCAGACCTTGCGTTCCGGCTCGTCCTTGACCTGCCCCAGCTTGCGGCCGAGCGACATACGCGAGCCGCCGACGCGGGAAGAAAATACGCCGATCTTGCCGAAGCCGACAAAGTCGTATTCTTCGCCGTTTTCCCACACGGTTTCGCCGTCCTGGCTCAGTTCAAATTCGCTGGAACCTATCGGTATTTTTTCTGCCGCAGCAGCCACCGCGCGGGCAAGATGACCCAATCCCGTCGCTGCCGCGTAAAATATGACTGACATATGATATTACCTCCCGTTTTCTGCGCATCTGACGACGCAGATACCTGATCTTTATTCATGCAGATAAAAAGCGACCGTCTTTGACGAACGGCCTGTCCGGTTGAGTGAGCTTTTGGTTGTGCTGCTTTTTTGACAATCACATTGCTTGTTTTGGTACAAACTAATGATAGCACTGTCATGTGCGTTTGTCAAGTAAATCTTGTTGAAAAACAGCAAGTTAATTCTTTGACAATGTATAAAGAATGATCCTTTTTTCTATAATTTTCATTTGTGTAACATTTTTTTGGGCAATCTATTGTAAAATTAATTTAAATATGCTATATTGGCATTAGTGTCTATACTGGAATTACAATCAAGAAAGATGGTTTATTTCAAATGGGTATTTTAAAGAAAATATTCGGCAGCTATTCCGACCGTGAGATCAAGCGGGTGCAGCCCATCTGCGACCAGGTGCTTGCGCTGGAGGAAAAGTACGCGCCGATGTCTGACAGCGAACTGCGCAGCCAGACCCAGATTCTCAAAGACAGACTGGCCGAGGGCGAAACCCTTGACGATATTCTCCCCGACGCGTATGCCGTCTGCCGTGAGGCGGGCTGGCGTGTGCTGGGCATGAAGCACTTCCCCGTGCAGGTCATCGGCGGCATTATCCTCCATCAGGGACGTATTGCCGAAATGAAGACCGGTGAAGGTAAAACGCTCGTGGCGACCCTGCCGTCTTACCTGAATGCGCTTACCGGCAAGGGCGTTCATGTCGTCACGGTCAACGACTACCTCGCCAAGCGCGACAGCGAGTGGATGGGCAAGATTCACCGCTTCCTCGGTCTGAGCGTCGGTCTGATTCTGCACGATATGAAAAACGACGAGCGCCGCGAGGCCTATGCCTGCGATATCACCTACGGCACCAACAACGAGCTGGGCTTTGACTATCTGCGTGACAACATGGTCATTTATAAGGAGCAGAAGGTGCAGCGCGGTCATAACTTTGCCGTCGTGGACGAGGTGGACTCCATCCTGATCGACGAGGCGAGAACCCCGCTGATCATTTCAGGACAGGGCGACAAATCCACCGCTCTCTACACCACCGTCAACGACTTCGCCAAAAAGCTCACTTTCGTCAAGATCGCGGAAGTGGACGAGAAAGAGGAACACGACGACAAATACGGCGACGCGGATTACATCGTGGATGAAAAGGCCAAGACCGCGACGCTGACCCCCAAGGGCGTGGCGCGTGCCGAAAAGACATTCGGCATAGAAAACCTTATGGACAACAGCCCCGAAGCGATCACCATATTGCACCACATCAATCAGGCCATCAAGGCGCACGGCGTTATGACCCGTGACATCGACTACGTGGTGCAGGATGACAAGGTGCTGATCGTGGATGAGTTCACGGGACGCATTATGTACGGCCGCCGCTACAACGAGGGTCTGCACCAGGCTATCGAAGCCAAGGAAGGCGTGAAGGTCGAGCGCGAGTCCAAGACGCTGGCTTCCATCACGTTCCAGAACTATTTCCGTCTCTACAGCAAGCTCTCCGGTATGACCGGTACCGCTCTGACCGAGGAAACCGAATTCAACGAAATCTACAAGCTGGACTGCGTGGAGATTCCCACCAACAAGCCCACCATCCGCAACGACCTGCCCGACAGAATTTATTCCACCGAAAGAGGCAAGTACCATGCCGTGATCGAGCGCATTATCGAGGCGCACGAGAAAGGGCAGCCGGTGCTGGTGGGTACCATTTCCATTGACAAATCCGAAATGCTGGGTGACGCGCTCAAGCGCAGAGGCGTCAAGCATTCCGTTCTGAACGCCAAGTATCATCAGAGAGAAGCAGAGATCGTCGCACAGGCGGGTAAATACGGCGCTGTCACCATCGCCACCAACATGGCGGGCCGCGGTACCGATATCCTGCTGGGCGGCAACCCCGAATTTATGGCCAAGAGCGAAATGCGCAAGCAGGGCTACACCGAAGATCTGATTGAGGAATCCACCGCCTACAGCGACACCGACGACGAGGAAATCATCGAGGCACGCGCGAAGTTTGCTGAGCTGAAAGATAAATTCAAGCAGGAAACCGACGCGGAGGGCGACAAGGTGCGCGAAGCGGGCGGTCTGGTTATCATCGGCACCGAGCGCCACGAATCCCGCCGTATCGACAACCAGCTGCGCGGCCGTGCCGGTCGTCAGGGTGACCCCGGCGAAAGCCAGTTCTACCTTTCGCTTGAGGATGACCTCATGCGTATCTTCGGCGGCGAGCGCCTCCAGGCGATGATGACGTCCATGAACATCGACGAGGATATGCCCATCGAGGCGAGAATGGTTTCCAAGAGCATCGAGAATGCGCAGGCGAAAGTGGAAGGCAGAAACTTCAGCATCCGCAAGAACGTGCTGCGTTACGATGACGTGATGAACCGTCAGCGCGAGATTATCTATTCTCAGCGTGACAAGGTGCTGGACGGCGAGAACATCCGCGACAGCATTCTCAAGATGATTGACGATTCCATCGAGAACAACGTCAATCTGTACCTCAATACCGATGAAAAGGATTACTGGAACTTTGAGGGTCTGCGCACCACCTATCTCAACCTGCTTACCACCGAGGATGATTTCAATTATTCCGTGGACGAACTCGATTCCCTCAATAAGCAGGAGATTGTGGATGAACTGGTCAGCCGCGCCCATGCCCTTTACGAGAAGCGCGAACAGGAATTCGGAGACGAGATTGCCCGCGAACTCGACCGCGTCGTCATGCTGCGCGTGGTGGACTCCCTGTGGATGGATCACATCGACGCGATGGAAGAACTCAAACAGGGCATCGGTCTGCGTTCCTACGGTCAGAAGGACCCCGCCGTGGTTTACACCATCGAGGGCTTCGATATGTTTGATGAGATGATCGCCCAGATCAAAGAGGACACCGCCCGTCAGATTCTCACCGTGCAGGTGAGAAAGCAGGAGGAGCCCAAGCGCGAACAGATTCAGAAGCCGATGGAGCCGGATGCGGATTCCGAATCCATGCCCTCCCGTGCGGGCCGCAAAATCGGCAGAAACTCCCCCTGTCCCTGCGGCAGCGGCAAGAAATACAAGCAGTGCTGCGGCAAGGGAAAAGCGTGAGCGCTTTGCTTCTATGAGCAAAGCTCATGGGAGAATAGAGAATCATTCAGGAAGCGCGGCGCGCTTCAAAGAATAAAAAAGAACAGCCTGTCTTGCGGATAAACAAGACGGGCTGTTCTTTTTTCGTGTTATGAAATGGCTTTGCGCATTACATACGGCCGACCTCGGTAGAGGTGTCCTCGGTGTCGCGGAACAGCAGCGAAATGCACCACAGTCCGGCGAGTCCGACCAGTGTGAAGATAATGCGGCTGAAAGTGGCAGCCTGTCCGCCGAAAAGCCAGCCCACAAAGTCAAATTTGAAGATGCCCACGGAACCCCAGTTGAGGGCGCCGATGATCACGAGTATGAGTGAGGTTTTATCCAGCATGTTGTCATCTCCTTGCGGTTAGTTTGCTTTGTCCCCGCAGAGCCGCCGGACGGGAGGAATGACCGCTCGGCGGCTCCGCCTGAAGGGCAAAAAAACAGTTGCGCAAACAAATCATACCGAGATGTTTGCACAACTATTTTGCGCAGTTATTGTTTTTTCATGCGGCGGTCGCAGGCGTAATTTTTGCCATTGTTTTAATTATATTTATTGTAAATCCAGCGGTCCATCACATTGCCGTCGCTTTTCCTTTCGGCATTTTTATCCTTAAAAAAGATCTCTACCGAAAGGGTCGTTCCATTGGGAAAGTGATAATTGCAATAGGCCAATTGATCGCCGGTTTCCAATTCACGCACTTCGTATTCGTAGTCATCACCGTACAGTTCTTTCATTTTGCTGAAACTGTCCCAATAATCTAAACCTTTTGACGTTATATCGAGTTCTACCTCATACAGGATTCCGTCACGGTCGAATCCGTAGTAATATACGTTATGATCCGTATTTGTCTCATCATAATCAACGAGAATAGAACTGTATTTGGAAATCTCAGGTGTGTAATCCAACTCATAATCAAGATGCCATTCTTCCAGCTGTCGGATTACCTCATCCCGGTGCATTCCCAATGAAATAATGCCTGTTCCATCCTCCAGCGTGATGTGTTCGGGTGCGACGGGTAGTCGGTTGGTTGATTCTTTTTCTTCCATCGCCATAGACGAGGAGGATATAATTCTTTCCCTCTTTTCGGTGTTGCGGTCACAGCCGACCGAAATCAACAAGCTTGCCAAGCAGACAATCCCTGTCGCTGCGAGTCCTATCTTCTTCCACATATTCCGTCGCCTCCGTTATTTGGATGCATTGTCCTTTGCGGGATTCCGGATGTCGATGTCGTCTATCAGACGCAGTCCCCAGCTTTTGGCAATGGCTTTGGCCTGATGTACTTCGTCATTGTCCAGCAAGTGAGGGGAATGGCAGTCGGCGCTGACCACCACTTTCGCGCCGGCCTCCGCCGCTTTCTCCCAGAATTTGTAATGGGGGTACATATAATGTTCCCCCAGACTGTCGGTGACAGTGCCGCGGCGGATGCCGTTGGCGTTGATCTCCAGCGGAATGTCATACCGGACGGCGCTTTCCACGATGATGTCGGTCATTTCCTCCATGTTTCTGTCCCACGGCAGTCGATTGACCCCCACGATATCGGGGTGCGCCAGCAGGGAATAATAGCCCGTGCCGAGTCCCTCGCGGACACTTTTGGCATAGGTGACGCAATAGGCAGTGTCGGAGATGGCAAACGCGCTTCTGAACTGCCCGCCGTAGTCGAAGAAATGCTGCCCCAGTATGAGATATTCCACGCCGTACTCTGTGAGCAGTTCCTCGTAATAGGCACGCTGCGTGCAGAGGTATTCGCTCTCAAAGCCCAGCAGCACCTGAATGCGGTCTTTGTATTTCTCCTGTGCCTCACGCACTTCATAGATATAATCCCAGATTTCCGACATCGGCATGCGCAGACCGTAATCATAATGTGGATAAGGCACATGATCGCTCATGCCGAGTTTGTCAAATTGATGCATGATCGCTTCCATGACGTAATCCTCCACCGAACCCTCGGCGTGCTGGCAGCGGAAACAATGGGTGTGATAATTGGTAAGCATTTTTGGGAACCCTCCCGCGTTTTTTTATATTTTATATCCTAATTATTATATCACAGATGGGTGGCAGATTGCAACTGAATCAGGCGATTGTCAGGTAGAATTTATAATTTATAATGCGTCTGCTCCCGATAAAATGATTGGCATAACGCTTGACATAAAAGCAAGGCTGATGTATAATCATATTGAAGAACGAATGATTGCTCGTTTTATTGGCGCTCACCACCATTAAGGGCAGACGGAAGGATTGGCGCTCACCGCCACTAAGGGCAGACGGAAGGATTGGCGCTCACCGCCACTAAGGGCAGACTTTTGCAATCAACGCGGGGAAAGAAAGTGTGCTTTCTTTCCCTTTGCTGTTTTATCGGGAGGAAACTAAAGAATGGCTTTAGGTCCCTATTTTTATTATATCAACAGCGATTACATTGATTATTTGAAGCAAACAGAAATAGAAAAGCGAGGATTCACTTGTGTTCCCAATATTCATTATCGGAATACAGGCAAGTTTGTTTTTGGAACAGTGTTAGATATGAATGGCGTTTCTTATTTTGTACCTGTTTCTTCCTATTCACGAAAACAGCAGGACTTAATGCTGATAAAAGACAAATCTGACCGTCATATTTTAGGTTCACTGCGATTCAACTTTATGATTCCTGTTCCAAAGAATATGTTGCAGAAGCTTGATATCAATGCCTTACCCATTGAAAATAACAGGGTACATATCAGCAAAGAATTGGCTTTTTGCAGGCGCAACAGAGATAAAATATTCAGCCGTGCCCTTAAAACGTATCAGCGTGTGAGAAGTGGAAAATATTCCGAACTTAATCAGCATAGTTGTGATTTTGAACTATTGGAAGAAGCTTGTGTCAGGTATATGGCACTACATGAATCATTATAAACACTTGCCATGTCATATTGACAAATTATTTGATAAAGATAAATGTAAATCTTCAATGCCCTGCTGCCTGAGTGAAAAAACTCAGAAGGCAGGGCGTTTTTGTGAGGGATTTGTCTCACATCTTCCCATGCACCGCATATTCTGACAAAAGGAACGTCTGCGTGTGGCATACAGTCCATCGGAACAGGCGGTTAGCAGAACGGGCGGTGAAAGCATTGCGGAAATTATGCGATTTGCGCGACGGGGAGTGGGGGAGAGTGGTCTCTGTGGATGAGAACTGTCCCCTCCGACGGCGGCTTACGGAACTGGGTTTTATTGAGGGCACGCGGGTAAAGCGGTTGTTTACGGCGGCGGCAGGCGATCCGGCGGCATATCGGCTGCGCGGAACCGTGATCGCGCTGAGAAAGAGCGACAGCGCCGCCATTGCGGTGGAGTCAACCATGAAAACACGGAAACACGGGAACACGGAAGGAGCGGGCGACGATGCGGGTGAAAATCGGAAGAAAGTGGAAAAAGCGGCGTGCCGATGAGAAAAACGGCATGGGGCAGACGGTAAAAGCCGTTGCGCTGGCGGGCAATCCGAATGTTGGAAAGAGCACCGTGTTCAACCGTCTGACGGGTATGCACCAGCATACAGGCAACTGGCCGGGCAAGACCGTCGCGACCGCTTCGGGTTTTTTTGAATACGAGGGGACGCGCTATCGGCTGGTGGATATTCCGGGTATGTATTCCCTCACCCCGCACTCGGCGGAGGAAGAAGCGGCGGCGGAATTTTTGTGTTTTGACGCGCCCGATGCGGTCATGGTGGTGTGTGACGCGGGCGCGCTGGAACGTCATCTGGCCTTGGTGCTGCAAATCGCGGAGATGACCGACCGTCTCATGGTGTGCGTTAATCTGAATGACGAAGCGGAACGGAAAGGCGTTCGGGTGGACGCGTCAAAACTGTCCGCCCTGCTTGGGGTACCTGTGGTCAAGACCTCGGCGGCGAGGGGAGAAGGTATTGACAAGTTGGTGAAAGAGGCGGCGCGTTTGTGCGGCGGTGGAAAACAGCGTCCCTACCGCGTCAGATATCCTCATGGGATCGACCGTGCGTTAAATGAACTGGAAGACGCGGTTACGCAAACAATGCAGAACACGGCGAAAGCCGGAAAGATCAGCACACGCGGCACGGCGCTCAAAATTCTCGAAAACGACGTGACCTATCTGAATGCCTTTCAGCGGAAGGTCGGCTTCGATATCCGGCAGACCGGGGAGGTCAGAAATGTGACCGATCGCCAAAAAGCAAACCTTTATGAGAAAGGCTTTACCGGAGAAACCGTAGCCGCCACGGTGACGGCCTGCCGCATTCGCGCCGCCGAGAGCATTGCCGAACGCTGTGTGACGAGCGACGAAAGCCCTGCGGCAGCGAAGGGGGAGACGCGGGTTGACAGATTTGACAAACTTGATAAGATATTTACGGGGCGGGTGACGGGAAAACTCTGTATGCTGGCGCTTCTCGCCGTGGTGTTCTGGCTCACGGTTGCCGGAGCGAATGTGCCGTCCGCGTGGCTGACGTCACTGTTTACCAAGTCGGAAAGTCCCCTGCGCCATGTGCTGTTAACGGTAAATGCGCCGGATTGGCTGTGCGGACTGTTGATGGATGGGGTCTATCGGGTGCTGACGTGGGTGGTGTCGGTTATGCTGCCGCCGATGGCGATTTTCTTCCCTCTTTTTACGCTGCTCGAGGATGCGGGCTATCTGCCGCGCGTGGCGTTCAATCTCGACTGCCGGTTCCGTCAATGCGGCGCGTGCGGCAAACAGGCGCTTACCGCCTGCATGGGCTTCGGCTGCAATGCGGTGGGCGTGACGGGGTGCCGTATCATCGACTCCCCGCGGGAGCGGTTGATCGCCATTCTCACCAACAGCTTTGTCCCCTGCAATGGGCGGTTTCCCATGCTGACGGCGCTCATCGCCATGTTTTGTCTGGGCAGTTGGGCGGCTCCGTGGGATTCGCTGCTGGGCGCTGTCCTGCTCACAGGCGTGATATGTTTCGGGCTTGCGGCAACGTTTGCGGTGTCCAAGGCGCTGTCGATGACGCTGCTCAAAGGGCAGCCGTCCTCCTTTACGCTGGAACTGCCGCCCTATCGCCGCCCGCAGGTGGTGAGCGTCATTGTGCGCTCGGTGCTGGACCGTACGCTGTTTGTGCTGGGACGTGCGGTTGCGGCGGCGGCGCCTGCGGGAGCGGTGATCTGGCTGGCGGCCCATCTTCGTGTAGGGGACGGCAACCTGCTGTCGGCATGCAGCGGGTGGCTTGACCCTGCGGGACGGCTGTTGGGGATGGATGGGGTCATTCTGATGGCGTTTTTGCTGGGATTTCCCGCCAATGAAATTGTCATCCCCCTCATGCTGATGATGTATCTGTCGCAGGGAACGCTGACCGATATCAGCGATCTGACGGCGCTGCATGAACTGCTGATCGCCAACGGCTGGACGCTTCACACGGCTATCTGCGTCATGCTGTTTTCGCTCATGCACTGGCCGTGCGCCACCACCTGCATGACGATTTATAAGGAAACGGGCAGTGCCAAGTGGACGGCGGCGGCTATCGTCATTCCGGCGGCGCTTGGATGCGCGATCTGTATGGCGGTGTCGCTGGCAGCCGGCGTCATCGGTTTCTGACGCGTGGATATGGGTGATGGTTTGGTGTGGTTTTTCTGTAATTTACAACGATTGACTGGGGGATTGGGCAAATTTAATGAATGTTGCCGAATATGACGAGCTTTTTTTATGATTTTGCAGACAAAATATCAAAATTATCGTTGACAGTCGAACAGAATTGTAATATAATATTGTAGTTATTGGAGCAATCATGCTTCAATGCGTTATTACAGAAAAATGGAGTTGAGCGTGATTGGTTAGAGCAATTGTAGGAGCCAACTGGGGCGACGAGGGCAAGGGAAAGATTACGGATATGCTTGCCGCCGAGTCGGATATCGTCATTCGCTTTCAGGGCGGTGCCAACGCGGGTCACACGATTATCAATAATTTTGGCAGATTTGCGCTGCATCTGCTGCCGTCGGGCGTGTGCCATCAGCATACCGTCAACATCATCGGCAACGGCGTGGCGCTTGATTTGATGAAATTTGAAAAAGAGCTTGCCTATGTGGTGGAGCAGGGGGTTCCCACACCTAAGATTCTGATTTCGGAGCGCGCGCAGCTCATTATGCCCTATCATGTGCTGTTTGACGTGTATGAGGAGGAACGTTTGGGCGGTAAGGCCTTTGGCTCGACCAAGTCGGGCATTGCTCCCTTCTATTCGGATAAGTATTCCAAGATCGGCTTCCAGGTCAACGAGCTGTTTGCCGACGAGGAATATCTCAGAGAGAAGATCAAAAAGGTGCTGGAACTCAAGAATACCATGATTAAGCATCTCTACAACAAGCCGGAGATTTCCGAGCAGGAAATTTATGATTATCTCATGAAGTGCAAGGAGATTGTCACGCCTTATGTGGCAAATACCTTTGAATTCGTGCAAAGAGCGGTTCGCGAGAACAAGAACATTCTTTTAGAGGGTCAGCTCGGTTCGCTGAAGGATACCGATTTCGGCATTTATCCGATGGTCACGTCTTCCTCCACACTGGCCGGATACGGCGCGGTGGGCGCGGGTATTCCCGCGAGAGCCATTTCTGAAGTCATTACCGTGACCAAGGCGTATTCAAGCTCCGTGGGCGCGGGCGAATTTGTCAGCGAAATCTTCGGTGACGAAGCGGACGAACTGCGCAGACGCGGCGGAGACAAGGGCGAATTCGGCGCAACGACGGGCAGACCGCGCAGAGTGGGCTGGTTCGATTGTGTGGCGACCCGCTACGGCTGCATGGCACAGGGTACCACCAAGGTGGCCATGACCAACCTTGACGTGCTGGGCTATCTGGATGAAATCCCCGTATGTGTGGGCTATGAGATTGACGGACAGATTACCCACGAATTCCCTGTCACGCATCTGCTTGCCAAGGCCAAGCCGGTACTCCAGAACCTGCCGGGATGGAAGCAGGACGTGCGCGGCATTAAGAATTACGAGGAGCTTCCTGAAAACTGCCGCAAGTACATCGAATTCATCGAGGGGCAGATCGGCTTCCCGATCGATATTCTCTCTAACGGCCCCGGCCGCGAAGAGGTTATCTATAGATAACGGAGGTCACAATGAACAATTACACACCTCCCGATTATGGAATACCCAATCAAATGCCTGTTGTTCCCATGGAAAACGAAAAAAAGGTATGGAATCTGCGCCCGCTGCTCGTTTTGACTGTCGTGTACCTGGCGGTGATGGTGATCAGCCATTTCTTCGCTCCGTGGGAAAGCATCGACATTTCCGCTGCAGTGGAAATAAATCCAAAAATCGCTGAATTAAAGGATCCTGATACATTTTCGCTGGTCGGTCAGATAGGCAATCCGGTGTTATTCGGCATATGGTTTACGTTTTACGGTATACTGGATTTTGCCATCATGTTTTTATATCTGAATATCGGATTTTACTCTGAAATGAGTCTGGTCAACTATGCGATGATTATCTTTGCGATGCTTTTGCCGAGTTTGACGCTAAAAATCGTCAACAGCTACGCAGAATGCAAATGGAATCGCTACACTAAGATCCAAAAATTTCTTTCGTCATTTATGCTGCAGAATATCCTGTTTTATTTTCTGTCGATTTTTTTATACTATATAGTTCCGTGGAGCGTGAACCTTCTATACGGTTTCACAAAGAATGCTTTTTCTGATGTAGGAGATGAACCTACTCTGCTTCAGCTGGCACTTTTCATCCTATTTATGATTGGTTTATTGGTTGTCTTCTTTTCGTTTCTCTTCAGTCATTTTTCTCTTATGTCAGTACTTATTGTCATAAATGTTGAGATGGAGCTTTTCAAATATGTGTATGCGGCTGTCCCGATTCCCAAAGCAATTGCCTATCCGCTCTTTACGATATTGGGCATTGTCCTCGCTTTTCTGGTGGAGGCCATCTCTGACTTCTGGTTTAACTTGGAGCGAAGACTTGCTTCCTCCTGCTGTTTGGGCGGTCTGCTGTCAGCCAATTGGGTCGACGCGCTCGTAAAGAATATTTTTGCAAGGTAACAACGGCAGTAAAGTATTTCATCCGGTGATTTCGACAAGGAGTCATCGGATGTTTTTACTTTGAAACCAAAAGAGGTATTGTCTTTTTGGGAGGACGTGACGTAAAAATGAATCAAGACGAAATATTAACAGACCCAAAAAGGCTGGTTCGTTTTGGGGGCGATTATGTGATGCAGGCGTCCCTGCAAGGATTGCTGAATATCATTATCGGTGGAGTGGAGAGCGACAGATGACACACGAAATGAAATTAAACAAGGCGCCGTTTGAACAGATCAGAGACGGCAAAAAGACCATCGAACTGCGGCTGAACGACGAAAAAAGGCAGCAGGTCAAGGTGGGGGACAGGATTGTATTCCGCAGTCTGGCACGTCCCGAAGAAACCGTATTGACGGAGGTAATCGCACTGCACCGATTTCCGTCCTTTGCCCGGCTGTATGAAGCCTTGCCGCTGCTCGCCTGCGGCTATACGGAGGATCAGCTGCCCGACGCCAAGCCGGAGGATATGGACGCGTATTATTCGCCGGAGAAGCAGGCGCAATACGGCGTGCTGGGCATTGAATTAAAGGTTATCTGACCGCATTTAGCGCAATCCCCTGTTTTTGCACGGAATGTGAATGAAAATTTATCGGATATTGACCTTGCAAAGCAGACAAAACTGTTGTAAAATATTCTAATATAAATGAAAAATAAACGGCAAAGGAACGTGATAGTGTGGAACATCAGAAAATACTGGTTCTGGATTTTGGCGGACAGTATAACCAGCTTATCGCGCGGCGTGTGCGTGATCTGGGTGTGTATGCTGAAGTGAAGCCCTACAAGACGCCTATCGACCAGATCAAGGCGGAGGGCTATATAGGCATTATCTTTACCGGCGGACCCAACAGCGTTTATGAGGAAGCCGCCCCGAAATATTCGCCCGCCATATTTGACTTGGGCGTTCCTGTGCTGGGCATTTGCTACGGCGCGCAGTTAATGGCGCATTTGCTCGGCGGCGAGGTCAAGGCGGCGCCGGTGCGCGAATACGGCAAGACCGAAATCGTGCCGGACAAGACTTCCCCCCTGTTCAAAGAGGTGGCGGAAAATACTGTGGTGTGGATGAGCCACACCGACTATATCGCGAAGCTTCCGGAGGGCTTTGTTTCCTCTGCCCACAGTGACGCCTGCCCCGTGGCTGCGATGGAGAACCCCGAAAGGAATCTTTACGCGGTGCAGTTCCATCTCGAAGTGCAGCACACTGCCGAGGGCGACAAAATGCTGCATTCTTTCCTTTATGACGTATGCCGGGCGGCGGGTGACTGGACGATGGAGTCCTTTGTGGATGAAACCGTTGCGGCGCTGCGGGAGAAGATAGGAGACAAGAAGGTGCTTTGCGCATTGTCGGGCGGCGTGGACAGCTCTGTGGCCGCTGTGATGATTCACAAGGCTGTCGGAAAGCAGCTTACCTGCATCTTTGTGGACAACGGATTGCTTCGCAAGAATGAGGGCGACGAGGTCGAGAAGGTCTTCAAGGAGCAGTTTGATATCAATATGATTCGTGTCAACGCGCAGGACAGATTTCTCGGCAATCTGGCGGGCGTGACCGAACCCGAAAAGAAACGCAAGATCATTGGCGAGGAATTTATCCGCGTGTTCGAGGCGGAAGCCAAGAAGATCGGCAAGGTGGATTATTTGGTGCAGGGTACCATTTATCCCGACGTCATCGAGAGCGGCACCGGCGACGCGGCGAACATCAAGAGCCATCACAATGTCGGCGGACTGCCGGAACACATTGACTTTGAGGAAATTGTCGAACCGCTGCGCTATCTGTTTAAGGACGAGGTGCGACGCGCGGGATTGGAACTGGGTATTCCGGATTATCTCGTATTCCGCCAGCCTTTCCCTGGTCCCGGTCTTGCCGTGAGATGCCTTGGGGAAATCACGGAATACAAGCTCAGCATTCTGCGCGAGGCCGACGCGATCTTCCGCGAGGAAATTGCCAAGGCAGGCCTTGACAGGGACATCAACCAGTACTTCGCCGTTCTCACCGATATGCGTTCGGTGGGCGTCATGGGCGACGCGAGAACCTACGATTATACAGTTGCCCTCCGCGCCGTTAAGACCATCGACTTTATGACCGCCGATTGGGCGCGCATTCCTTATGACGTTCTGGAAACTGCTTCCAATCGCATTGTCAATGAGGTTAAACATATCAACAGAATTGTCTACGATATTACCAGCAAGCCACCCGCTACGATCGAGTGGGAATAGTGGCGACAAGCCTAAGAACCTTCATTTTGCGCGGTTTCTACGGCTTTAGCGTACTAATGACAACGATTTGACAACATTTTCTAAAAATCGTATTATTCCAATAATAAAGAGCTAACAGATTTTGAGTGTTATATATTTCAAACACTTTCTGTCTGTTAGCTCTTTTTGCATTTATTTTTTGAACCCGCGAATGACTTTGTATCGCTTCGGCTTTTTTGCGCCGGATTCATCGCTTGGCAAAGAATCTGCTTGACTGTCAGAATCATCTGTTTCGTCTGTCATAGGTATTAATCCGGCGGACTGCTGGGAAGCGATGTATTCCTCGTTGAAAGATGTAGTACCGGAATGGATTTCTTCGGTTGCTTTTTTCCTCGCTTTTGATTTCTTTTTCTTGGTCTCTGCTTCTTTATATGCTTCTACCGTGTCAAACCAGTGATCGAGAGCCTTTTTGCTTGGCATATGAACATTGGTGTCAAACATCGGATAAAGATAACGCCATTCATCATATTCATCTTGCAGCATTTCGCCGGAACGGTACTTTTCATACTGCTCATACCACTCGGTAAGTAAATACGTAAAAAGCTGTCTGTTGGGTGTTTCGGTATCTTCAATGGCTAAATGCGGTTTTCCGTCGATCATCTGGACGTGTAAACCGAATGAGTCTTCCCAATCGAACAATATGTGCATGAGCAGCATTACGTCCTGTGAATCCGGTACCCGAAGGGCATACGGTGAAACGCCGAGAGCAAGTGCGAATGACCTGATCATCTCCGGTTTTGGTGTGCGCGCCCCGCATTCATACTGTGCGATTCTCGCGTCGGCATTTTGAGGTGACAATCCCATCTTCAAACCGAGAATCTTCTGTGTCATTCCGTGCATTTTGCGGAAGAAAGCAATTTTTTCACCAAGAAACATAGTTTAACATCTCCTGTATAACCTAAGCTAAATAAAATATAACATACAAGTTAGTCAGTGTCAAGAAAAAATAATTCCAAAGTGAGTATTTTTTTGAAAAACTACTTGACATTGGCTTGCGAGTTAGTTATAATATAAGTAGATTCTAAAGACTAACGCAGAAGTTAGTTTATAAACTGAGATATTTGATTAGAAAGTGAGGCTTCAAAAATGGAAAACACATTATTCATGAGAGTCGAGGAAGTAGCGGTGGAATTGGGAGTATCCAAATCTTATGCCTACAAAATCGTCCAGAAGCTCAATCGGGAATTGCGTGAAAAAGGATACATCACGATTTCCGGAAAAGTCAACCGCCAGTATTTTTTGGAAAGAACCTGCTACATGCAGCCAAAGAAGGAGGAAAAGTAATTGTCAGTCTACAAGGACACAAAGACCAACACGTGGAGGGTATGTTACCGATACACGGATTGGCAGGGAAACCGGAAGCAATCTACCAAGCGAGGATTTGCCACCAAGCGGGAAGCACAGGCGTGGGAACGCGAACAGCAGAACAAAAGCGAAGCGGACTTGGATATGACGTTTGAGAGTTTTGTGGAAACCTACACCGCCGACATGAGAAGCCGAATGAAGGAAAACACATGGCACACAAAGGAGCATATTCTCCGAACCAAGATTATGCCTTACTTCGGCAAGCGAAAAATGAGCGAAATTCAGCCCAAGGACGTGATAGCGTGGCAGAACACCATGCTGGACGGCAAGGACAAGAACGGCAAGCCGTATTCTCCTGTTTATCTCAAAACCGTCCACAATCAGCTCAGCGCGTTATTCAACCATGCGGTAAAGTTTTACGGACTAAAAGAAAATCCCGCCGCAAAGGTGGGAAATATGGGAAAAGCGAAAGCGAGGGAAATGCTCTTCTGGACGCAGGAGGAATACAAAAAATTCTCCTTTGCCATTATGGATAAACCGATTTCATTTTACGCCTTTGAAATGCTCTACTGGTGTGGAATCCGCGAAGGAGAGCTGCTGGCACTCACGCCCGAAGATTTCGACTTTGAACGAGGCACGGTGACGATCAACAAATCCTATCAGCGGATTGACAAACGGGACATCATTACCGACCCGAAAACGCCCAAAAGCAATCGAACCGTCAAAATGCCGCAGTTTCTGGTGGAGGAAATGCAGGATTATCTGAAACACCTTTACCAGATCGGCGACAAGGACAGAATCTTTGAGATAACCAAAAGCTATCTTACTCACGAAATGGCGCGAGGCGCGGAGATAGCAGGCGTAAAGAAGATCAGAATTCACGATCTGCGCCACAGTCACATTTCACTCCTGATTGAGATGGGATATTCCGCGGTGGCGATTGCCGACCGAGTGGGACACGAGAGTATCAATATCACCTACAATTATGCGCATCTGTTTCCGTCCACACAGACGGATATGGCAGATAAACTCAACAATTTCAGAAAGGAGGACGCATAAAAATGTCCGCCAAACGTGTTGACGCGAAGAATCGGTGGCGAAACGTCATGGTGAGTTTTCGGGCGTCGCCGGAAGAAGCGCAGCAGCTTGACAGATTGGTTGCCCTGTCAGGGCTGACGAAGCAGGATTATATTATGAAGCGACTGGCTGACCGAGAGATTACGGTGGAGAGCAATCCGAGAGTTTACAAAGCACTCCGAATCGAAATGAGCCGGATATTGCAGGAATTGCAGCGTATCAGCGATAGCAGCGAGATTTCAGATGAGCTTAATGAACTGATCGGAATGATTGCCACTATTCTCGGCGAAATGAAAGGAGAAGTGTAGATGGCATATGAAAAAGAAATGACCGCTCTTAACCCATCTGTTGGCGCAGATGAAGAGCAGTCAAATAACGATTACGGTAATAGTATAACCGATTATGACGAAAAAAGCAATAGTTTTGAAGCAAATTACGAAAATGATTTTGATTATCAAAATCTGGACTTTGATGAAGAATATGTCGACACAATCACGATGAACGAGTTGTATAATTCGGTTTACAGCTTGAAACCGCCGATTGTGGAAGGATTGCTCAATTCCGGCGTGTATCTGTTCGTTGGAGCGCCGAAGCTGGGAAAGAGCTTCCTGATGGCGCAGCTTGCTTACCACGTCAGCACAGGTATTCCACTCTGGAAGCAGTTTCCCGTCAGACAAAGCACCGTCCTGTATTTCGCACTGGAAGACGATTACTGCCGATTGCAAAGGCGAATGTACAAGATGTTCGGCACGGAAACAACAGATAATCTTCACTTCGCGGTGAACTCCCACCACTTGGGTGACGGCTTATGCGAACAGATTCAGGGATTCATCAACCGACACCAAGACACACGACTGATTATCATTGACACGCTGCAAAAGGTTCGTGACGTCGGCTCCGATTACAGCTACCAGAGAGATTACGAATTTATAACAGCAATGAAAGAAATAGCCGAAAAAACGGGAGTGTGTATCATCCTCGTTCACCACACGCGAAAGCAGAAATCCGACGATTCCTTCGATATGATCTCCGGTACCAACGGATTGCTCGGCGCGGCTGACGGAGCCTTTATCCTCCAAAAAGAAAAACGCACCTCCAACAAAGCGACACTGGATATTTCAGGCAGAGATCAGCAAGACCAGCGACTGGAGCTTGTACGAAATGCGGAAAACCTGACATGGGAACTGGTAAAAGCCGAAGTGGAATTATGGAAAGAGCCGCCCGAACCACTCCTTGTGGAGATTGCAAAGCACATCACGCCAGACTGCCCGAAATGGCAGGGAACTGCAACAGATTTGGCAGCACTTCTCCATTCCGACCTTTCGCCCAATGCCTTGACTAAGAAACTGAATGTCATCGCGGGAAGGCTGCTGAATGAATTTGGAGTAAGGTATGAAACCTTCCGAAAACGCGACGGCAGATTCATTACACTGACATTGAATCAGGCGTGACGATGCGTGACGGTTGTGACGATGAATTTGAAAGTAGGGGGTGTCAATTTAACCGTCACAATCGTCACAACCGTCACAGAAAGTTTTATTCACATTGATCTTACCACTTTTTATGAGCTATACTGATAATGTATAAATATAAAAGCATCATAACAAGACAAAAAATTGAGAGGCGTGACGATTGTGACGGTTGTGACGATGATTTTGATAGTAGGGGGTGTAAATTAACCGTCACAATCGTCACAACCGTCACAGACAGGAATGATCACAAAAAATCAATTAAGAAGAAAGGCAGGAATGGAAAATGATTCAAACATTTTTTGAAGAAATGGGCGGTACTTATTCACAGCATGGAGATTACCTTCTCCCGAATCTGGTGCCAACACAGGAAGAAGAATCCACCGAGCCAATAGGCACTTGGGGCAGGCGGCATTTGGATTATATCAGGCAGTACAAGCAGGTACACTACACCAATCTGTTGACCAGCGGAAAGCTGCATTCCTATCTCGCGGATATCGACAGGCGGGCAACGGATTTCTATTTTCGGGCAGTAACGGCACTTGCCGCAAAGGAAGGTGTCACCGAACAGCTCAAAGCCGAAAATCAAATGCTATGGGTACAGACGATGAACAACATTGGCAGCAGGGCAACCGAAATGGTCAATGCTGAAATCATTTTCGCGTAGCCGGACAAGGGTGTGGAGATCGAATCAAGCGACTTCCGCGCCCTTTTATCGTTCGTGCCAGAATTGGGCAAAAATGGCACAGACTTGTGCCAAAAAAGGCTGATTCTGGCACGTGAAAAAAGTTCTGTGCCAAAAATGCTCTGATTTCGTGCCATTTTTCAGAAAAACGTGCCGGAAACGTAGGTTTTCCGTGCCATTGGAAAGAATGGATTTTTCAAACAATGGAGAACGAGAGATTTTCGAGGGAAGGGCGCGTCTTACACTGTAGCAAGCAGGGAACTTGTACGGCAAGTTCCGGATTTAAGGGACACCCCTAACCCCGAATCTGACAGAAAGAAGGGATATTATGAAAGAAAAACAGGAGCGTTTGTACCTCCGTGTGTCTCCGCAGGAGAAACAGAAGATTGAAGATTTGGCAAGGAGCTGCGGGCTGTCAGCGGCTGAATATATCCGCAAGCGGGCATTGGGCTTTGTGCCGAGAACTGTTGTCCCTGACAGCTTTTACAGCTTCAACGCAAAGCTCAGCGAGCTGCTTAACCGAAACTTGTCTCCGGCAACGGAAACAGCAGCATTACAACTGTTCGACGAAATCCACCAAGCGGTTACAGAGTCGCCAAAGCAAACGGCGGCACAGATTCGGAAGGAGGCGTCAGCATGGCAAGTACAGGATTCTGGCCCGTCAAGTCGAGATTGAAAGATGTGATTGATTATGCGGAAAATCCCGACAAGACTATCGACAAGCGATTCATGGACGATGATTTATGGAAGACAATTTGTTATGCGGAGAACGACCGGAAGACTGACCAGAAGATGTATGTTTCAGCTATCAACTGCCCGAAACAGAGAACCTATCAATGCATGATGGACACCAAGCGACGGTTCGGAAAACTCGGAGGCAATGTTGCCTACCACGGTTACCAGAGCTTTGTCACAGGTGAAGTCACGCCGGAAGAAGCTCACCAGATCGGCATGGAAACAGCGAGGCGGATGTGGGGCGATGAATATGAGATTGTCGTCACCACACATCTGAATACAGACAATATTCACAATCACATTGTGGTCAATTCCGTTTCCTTCAAGACCGGCAGGAAATTTGAAAACCATATCCGCGATCACATCAGGCTGCGGGAAATCTCGGACGAAGTGTGCCGCGAACAAGGGAAGTCGGTGATACCGTTCAGTCACTTCTACGGCAACAAGAAAGCGCACTGGGTACGGCAATCCGGTCAGTTGACGCACCGTGAAATGCTTCGGAAAGACGTAGACGAGGCTATTTCAAAAAGCAGCACCTATCAGGCGGTGGAACGGTATCTGAAAGGACTTGGCTACCGTTTTGAGCGGGATTTCCGTTTCCAATATCCGTCTGTCAGGGCGGAAGGCTGGCGGCGGGCGGTTCGTCTGGAAAGCCTGGGTAAGGAATACAGCAAGGAGTCTATCCGGCAAAAGCTCCTTGAAAACTGGCGCAAGCCGGAATTGTACGCCGTTGTTGTTCCCTCCCGAAAGCGTAAGCCGCTGCTTGATCTGGAGGAAAATCTCCGTAGAGCCGAGCGCATGGATTCCGTCACGCTGCTCTTCCAGATATTTGTGGAGCTGTTGCAACTCAGCACGGACGAGGCGTCATCGCAGCCAAACAGCCGCCCGATCTCTCCCACAATGCGTGCCGAAGTCCGCAAGCTCGACCGATATCTGGAAGAATACCACCTGCTCTGCGATAACGACATTCAATCCCCGCAGGATTTCACAGCATGGCGCGAAAGTTTGGATTCACGCATAGCTTCTCTGGAGCAGGAACGCAATTCCATGCGACTAAAACTGCGTCGCGCGAAATCACCAGATGAAGCTGCCGCCTTGAAAGAGCAAGCCAAAGCGATCACAAAGAAGCTCGTTCCGCTGCGCAAGCAGAGGCAGGTTGCCCAGCGGATTGAGGAAGATATTCCGAAGATCAGGGGTTGGATGGAGCAGGAGCGGGCGATGGAGATGGGAGAAGGACGAAATACTCGATTAAGATAAAAATTTAAGAAGATATTAAAAAAACAAAAAAACTATTGCTATTGTTCCCGAACAGGAATATAATATAGGCATAATGAATTTGGAGGAATACAATGTCTCAAGTACAATATATATCTGCAAATGAAGCTGCTGAAAAATGGAATATTTCTCACAGACGAGTAAACAAATTATGCAGTGAAAACAGAATACCCAACGTAGTTAAAATTGGTCAGATGTGGCTTATTCCTGTGGATTCAGAGAAACCAATTGACGGAAGAACTAAAAAATACGACAATCTCATTAAAGCCAAACCTTTTGTGAAGTGGGCAGGCGGAAAAGGGCAGCTTCTACCAGACATAAGAACGTTTTACCCGACGGGAATGGGAACAACTATAAAACGATACTGCGAACCGATGGTGGGGGCAGGTGCTGTGTTATTTGATGTAGTCAATTCATTTGATATGGAAGAAGTTATCATTAACGATGCAAATATAAATTTAATTAACACTTACAGAATTATTCAAAAACAAGTAGATTCATTAATTGATCTATTGGAGGAGATGGAGGAACAGTACCTTTCCTTAGATCAAGATGAACAGAAATCATTCTTTTA